>DASWJP010000001.1:0-6984 GCA_036397065.1 Kiloniellales bacterium
GCGGTATGAGGCCGGCCAGGTGCATGGCCTATCGGCCGCGGGCAAGCCGCTGCTGGTCCGCTATGACCTGAAGGCCCTCGGCAATGCCATCAGCAAGGACGCCTTGGCGGCGCGGCACGAGGGCTTCTGGCGCTACCGCGAATTCCTGCCGGTGCGGCACGCCGAAAACCGGATCAGCCTGGGTGAGGTGATGACCCCATTGATCCCGTTGCCGCGGCTCGGCCAGCGGCTGGGCCTGCGCGGCGGCGAGATCGTGGTCAAGGACGAGGGGCGCCTGCCCACCGGCTCGTTCAAGGCACGCGGATTGGCCCTGGCGGTGGCCATGGCCAAGGAGCTGGGCCTCGAACATTTGGCCATGCCGACCAATGGCAACGCCGGCGCCGCCATGGCCGCCTACGCCAGCCGGGCGGGCCTGCGCACCACCGTGTTCTGTCCGGACGATACGCCGGAGATCAATATCTCGGAGATCGAAATGCAGGGGGCCACGGTCTACCGGGTTAACGGCCTGATCAACGACTGCGGCCGGCTGGTGGGCGAGGGCAAGGCGGCGGCCGGCTGGTTCGATTGCTCGACCTTGAAGGAGCCGTACCGGATCGAAGGCAAGAAGACCATGGGCCTGGAACTGGCCGAGCAGATGGGGTGGACGCTGCCCGATGTGATCTTCTATCCGACCGGCGGCGGCACCGGCCTGATCGGCATGTGGAAGGCTTTCGCCGAGTTGGCCGAGATCGGCTGGATCGGCGCCAAGCGGCCGCGCATGGTGGCGGTGCAGGCCGAGGGCTGCGCCCCCATCGTCAAGGCCTTCGAGGCCGGTGTCGAACACGCCGAGTTGTGGCCGGATGCGCACACGGTCGCCGCCGGCATCCGCGTGCCCGCGGCCATCGGCGACTTCCTGATCCTGCGCGCGGTGCGGGAGAGCGGCGGCTTCGCCATCGCCGTCTCCGACGAGGCCATTCTCGAAGCCCGCGACGTGGTGGCGCGGGACGAGGGGTTGTTGCTCTGCCCAGAGGGGGCGGCGACCTATGCGGCGTACACGGCGGCCCTGGCCGATGGCCGGGTCGGCGCGGACGAGTGGGCGGTGCTGTTCAACTGCGCAACCGGCCTGAAATACCCGCTGCCGCCGATCACACGCCGCCTCGACCGCACCAAGCCGATCGACTACGCGAAACTCTAACCGGCCGCGGCCCGTTTCCCGTGCCGCCGCGATAAGCTAGGCTCGGGCGATGACGGCGGCTCATCACGACGAGACGGATGCGCACAGCTTTCCCGACATCCGGGCGGGGGTGCGCCAGGTGTGCGCGGGCTTTCCCGGCGATTATTGGCGTGATCTGGACCGGGAGAGGGCCTATCCGCAGGCGTTCGTCGCGGCGCTGACCGAGGCCGGCTATCTGGCGGCGCTGATCCCCGAGGCCTATGGCGGCAGCGGCCTGCCCATCGCCGCAGCCGCGGCTATCCTGGAAGAGGTCCATGCCAGCGGCGGTAATGCCGCCGCCTGCCATGCGCAGATGTACACCATGGGCACCCTCCTGCGGCACGGCAGCGAAGCGCAGAAGCAGCGCTGGCTGCCGGAGATCGCGGCCGGGCGCTTGCGCCTGCAGGCTTTCGGTGTAAGCGAGCCGGGCAGCGGCACGGATACCCTGAGCCTGACCACCAGCGCCCGGCGGGACGGCGATGCCTATGTGGTCAGCGGGCAAAAGGTGTGGACCAGCCGGGCCGAACACACCGACCTGATGCTGCTGCTCGCCCGCACCACGGCCAAGGATCAGGTCCAAGAGAAGGGGGGCGGCCTCTCCGTCTTCCTGGTGGACGTGGGCGAGGCGACGGCCGGCCCGTCGCCACCCATGACCATCCGCCCGATCCGCACCATGCTCAACCATTCGACCACCGAGGTCTTCATCGACGGCTTGCGGGTGCCGGCGGAAAACCTGATCGGGACCGAAGGCAAGGGCTTCCGCTACATCCTGGATGGCATGAACGCCGAGCGCCTGCTGATCGCCGCCGAATGTATCGGCGATGCCCGCTGGTTCATCGGCAAGGCGCGGGAGTATGCCTGCGCCCGCCGGGTGTTCGACCGGCCGATCGGACAAAACCAGGGGGTCCAGTTTCCCATCGCCCGCGCCTATGCCCAGTGTCAGGCGGCGGACCTGATGGTCCAACGGGCGGCGGCGCTGTTCGATGCCGGACAGCCCTGCGGCCCCGAGGCCAACATGGCCAAGCTGCTTGCCTCCGAGGCATCGTGGGCGGCGGCGGAGATGTGCCTGCAAACCCATGGCGGCTACGGCTTTGCCGAGGAGTACGACATCGAGCGCAAGTTCCGCGAGACCCGCCTGTATCAGGTGGCCCCGATCTCGACAAACCTGATCCTGGCCTACTTGGCCGAGCATGTGCTCGGCCTGCCCCGATCCTATTGATGGGATCCTATTGATGGGGTCGACTTGATGGCAACCGGCCGCACAGACGAAGCCGAATGGGGCGCCTGGATCGGGCGCACGCAGGTTGCCGAGGATGGGCTCGACCCGGCCCGCGCCCGCGCCTTGCATGCGACCCTGGATTTGCCGGGGCCGGCGCCGGGGCCCGGCGATCCCCTGCCGCCCCTGTGGCACTGGCTGTATTTTTGGAGACTCTCGCCCATGGCCGCCTTGGGCCCCGACGGGCACCCCGTACGCGGCGGATTCTTGCCGCCGATACCTCTGCCACGGCGCATGTGGGCGGGCAGCCGCCTGAGCTTTCCCCGGCCCTTGACGATCGGCGGCCTGGCCCGGTGCCGGTCCACCATCGCCGATGTGCGGTTCCGAGAGGGACGCACCGGCCGCCTGGCCTTCGTCACCGTGCGCCATGAGATCAGCGCCGGCGATGAGGTGTGTGTGACCGACGAGCACGACATCGTGTACCGCGCACCGCCCGGCCCGGACGATGCAACGCGGCCTGGGGAGCCGGCACCCCAGAAAGCGCCCTGGCAGCGCCAATGGAACGCCGATCCTGTGCTGCTGTTCCGCTACTCCGCCCTGACCTTCAACGGCCACCGCATCCACTACGACCGCGCTTACGCGACCGGGGTGGAGGGGTATCCGGGCCTGGTGGTCCACGGGCCTCTGTTGGCGACCCTGATGGTCGAGCTGGCCCGGGCGCAGCGGCCGAAGGCCGCGGTCACCGCCTTCGAGTTCCGGGCCCAGCGGCCTATCTTCGATGGCTCCCCATTTCAAGTTGCCGGCACACCGTCCGGAGATGGGACCGGCGCCGAGTTATGGGTCGCCGATACGGACGGTTATTTCGCAGCGAAGGGCCGGGTTGAACTCGCCGGAGGTTAAGACCGGCGATTGCTCAGGGGCCGACGCGGCCGGCCTGCTGAAGCTTGCGGCGTTCGGCGAACAAGGCTTGGAACACCTTAACCCGGTACGGACCGCTGCGGCTGGGGGTGGCCGAATGATAGTCCCCCACCGCCCGGGTCCAGGAGCCCCGCTGCTGCCGCAGGCTACGCAACAACTGGGCCGCGTAGGCCACGTTGCGGGCCGGGTCCAGGGCCGCCTCCAGGTCCTCAAAGGCTTTCGGGTGGTGGTGCAGGTTGATCTGCATGCACCCCACGTCGATGTTCGAGATGCCCTTGGCCTTCAGGGCCTCGATCTCGGCCAGGGCGGCGGCCTTGGTGGGTAAATACCGCCCCCGGCCTTCGGCCGTAATGGTCCACGGCCAGGCAAGAATTTCCTCCGACTCCTTATGCCAACGGCCGGATTCGACCGTGGCGATCGCGATCAGCATGTGCTTGGGCAGCTTCTCGCTGTCCTCCACCTGGGCCACGGCCTGGCGACAGAGCTTCCAGGGCGCCTCGGACTCATGGGCGTTCGCGGCATGGCCGGCCCCCAGAAAGGCGGCGATGAGGGCGGCACGGCACAAGCGTCCGGGACAGACCGGCAAAAGGGCAGATTTGGTCATCGCAAGGCTCCCATGGGCACAAACTCGCAAGCGTCGTGCCAGCGCCGGCGAGGCGGCCCAGCAGTGACCATGGCAGCCGAAGACGAAGGTAAGTCGAAGGCGAAAGTGTGACTATCCCGTGATGTCACAGCGATGACACACGGTGCGCTGCCGAGCCGGCAAGTCTCTACAAGCTGTCGAAAATGCGATAGATCGAAACCGTGTGGTCTAAACTAACGATCTGTAATCAGACGACGATTCGCCAAAATCTAAACTGTACCGGTAAGAGAATTCGCCCCCGAATTGATGCCCGATGCACGGCAAATTAAGAAAACTCGTCGAAAAAGTCGCAGAATTCCGGCGTTCTTGAAACCCTCCTTTAAGACTTGTCTGTTGAAATATGACGAAAGAAAGACATCAGGCATTTTGCGGATCACGGCGCGGGCAGCGCCGGCAAGTCGGCAAAAAGAGCCCAGGAAAGGCGGAATTTGGTGCGATGAGAAACAGCAAGGTACTTGCGCTTTTCGCGGTCGCGGCCATTGCGCTGGCAACAGGGATTGGCGCCGCCACCGGGGCGCGCGCCCAGACATCTCAGCAAGAAGCGGCGTCCTTCGTCGAAAACATGGGCAGCCAGGCGGTGACCTTGCTGGCCTCGGCCAAGGCAGACCAGCCGGAGAAGCGGCAGGCGGCACTGCGGGGACTGATTCGCGAAAGCTTTGATCTGGAACTGACGAGCCAGTTCGTGCTGGGTAAGTTCTGGAACGAGGCGACGGTGGAACAACGCCGCGAATTCCTGGATCTTTTCACCGAATACCTGCTCAACAACTATACCCGGCACCTCGGCACCTATAAGGCCGAGACCCTGAGCATCGTCGGCAGCAACATGGTTGGCGACCAGGACGTTCTGGTCGAGACCAGCATCGAGAGCGTCGAAGGCACCACCAAACCGGTGTGGCGCGTGCGAGCCAACGCCCAGGGCGTTTACAAGATCATCGATGTCTCGGTCGACGGGGTGAGCCTGGCGCTCACGCAACGGCGCGAGTTTGCTTCGGTGGTGAACCGCCGCGGCTTCAATGGCCTGCTGGAGATGCTGCGCGAGAAGCTGGCGTTGCAAGCCAAATCGGTGCAGGCGTCGCCGAGCCGCGATACATCGCACTATTCGCTGCTGGCCAGCGTGCTGGCGACGCCAGGCGCAAACAGGATTGGTATTTTTCTGGCGCTCAAATAGCGGCGCCGGCAACGGTCGTTGGGTTCGATCTTTAGGTTCTAGACGTTCTCTTTCCTCCTCCTCTGTAAACTGGAAGGGCCGGGCGCTCCGCGAAGGAACACCCGGCCCTTTTTTTATTCGCACGGCGGGCGGACACCGGGCCCGGCTAGGCGGACCCTTCCATCCAGTCGCGCACCCGGTAGGATACATCGAGCAGCGGCAGGAACCACGGCCGCCCCCGGTGGAACGGTATGGCCGGGAACGGCACGGTATCGAAGGCGGTCTGGCCGTCGGCAGCGCCGAGCACCTTGAGCGCCACCTTGTGCCCGAAGTAGGGCGCCATGGCGACGCCGGAGCCGCTGTAGCCAAGCGCGTAGTGGATGCCGCCGGCGACCCCGATATGCGGCATCTGATCGCGCGGAAAGGCAATCCGCCCGCTCCAGGAATGGGTGAGGCGGGTCTGCGCCAGCGACGGGAAGACCTGCACCAAAAGCTTGCGCAGGCGTTCCGCGGCAGGGACCGGGCCAATGGCGCTCAGCGCCGCCCGGCCGCCGAAGAGGATGCGCCGGCCATCGGGCGATGCCCGGTAGTAGCAGTGGCGCGAGCGGGTCTCGACGATCATGCGCCCGCCGGGGATGAGATTGGAGATCTCGGCCGCGGCCAGGGGCTCGGTGGCGATCAGGTAGCTGCTCAGCGGCACCAGCCGCCGGCGCAAGTCCGGGCTCTCGGGGCCGGTATAGCCGTTGGTCGCCACAATCACATGGCGCGCATCGACCCGGCCGCGGGCGGTTGCCAACATAAATCCGCCGCTCTCCGGGGTGATCGCCGTGACCGGGCAGCGATTGGCGATCCGGGCCCCGGCGGCACGGGCACGGGCCAGCAGCCCGGCGTGAAACAGCCCCGGATGCAAGGCCCCGTGCCGGTGATAGACGATGCCGCCGTGATAGCAGTCGGTATTGACCTCGCGATGTTGCTCCGTTTTCGGCACCACGTCCGCCTCGATATCGATTTCCCGGCGCAGTTCTTCGATCTCGCGGGCCATGGTCTCGAAGTCGCGGGCCCGCCAGGCGGCGCGGAAGCGGCCGCAATGATCCAGATGGCAGTCGATGCCCTCGCGTTCGATGAGCGCCGTGGTGAAATCGAGGGAGGCCAGGCCTTCGCGAAAGATGGCCACGGCACCGGGCCGTCCCAGTTGGGCGGTCAGGGCGGCAAAGCCGAGGCGGTGGCCGCTGCCGATCATGCCGCCGTTGCGGCTGCTGGCCCCATGGCCCAACCGTTGCGCCTCGAAGACGATGACGCTGCGCCCCGCCCGCGATAGGGTCAGGGCAGCCGACAGACCGGTATAGCCGCCGCCGACAATGGCCACGTCGCTGCGCGCTGGCAAAGGGCTCTGGTCGCCCTCGATTGCCGGCACCGCCTCCCACCACCACGGATCGAAGCTGGCCCCGGGGGCTAAATTGGCGCCGGTGACGGCGGGGCGTGGCGCCCCAGAGCTACCCCGGCTCATGGGCTCAGACGCGCGACGGCGCGATGGGCAGCATCAGGCCCATCAGCGCCCGGAAGGGCAGCAGCAGGATCAGGGCCATGCCCAGTTTCACACCATAGTCGCCAAGCCCCCAGGTCACCCACGGCAGGCCGGTCGCGGCGAAGGCGAGGGTGAAAAAGACCGCCGTATCGAGGGCCGAGGCGAGCAGGGAGGAGACGAAAGGCGCCTGCCACCAGGCGGCCCGGCGCAGGCGGTCGAAAATGGCGATGTCGAGCAACTGGGCCAACAAAAAGGCCGTTCCCGATGCCAGGGCGATCCGCCACGTGGCGAGGGCGATCGAAAGGATCACGGCCACGGCGAAGCCCACGTAAACCACGCGCCG
>DASWJP010000002.1:0-11514 GCA_036397065.1 Kiloniellales bacterium
ATCAGCAGGCCGGCGACCGCCATGGCGACCGGCCCGCTGACATGAATGGCCTGGGCCAGGGCATAGCCGCCCATGACCATGGCCATGGTGATGAGGACTTCCAAATTGTGCTCGTCGATGCCGCGCATGGCGACGAACCCGAGCCAGCCGATGGCCAGGCCGAAGGCGGTACCGCCGACGGCTTCCAGCAGAAACAACTCGGCGGCATGCACCAGCGAAAATTCGCCGGCGCCCAGCGCCGCGGCCAGCAGGATCGAAAACACCACGACGCCGACGCCATCATTGAACAGGCTTTCGCCGGCAACCTTGGCCTCCAGGGAGGCTGGAACCTTGGCGGATTTCAGAATGCCGAGCACGGCCACCGGATCCGTCGGGCTGATCAAGGCGCCGAACACCAGGCACCACAGGATCGGCACATCGAGGCCCAACAGCAGACTCATGCCTTTGAACCCGAACCCAATCATGACGGTGGAAATAAGTACGCCGATGGTGGCGAGAGACAGGATCGTCCATTTGCGCCGGAGGATGAGCGACAGATCCACATGCAGCGCCCCGGCGAACAGCAGGAACGCCAGCATGCCGTCCATCAAGGCGGTGCGGAAATCGATGCCGGCGAAAAAGACCCGCACGCCATGGCCAAGGCCAAGACCGGGCAGCGCCGCATCGAGGGCGACCACGGCGATCGAGGCCACCGCGCCCATCACCGTCAGCCCCATGGTATGCGGCAGGCCGATGATCCGGTAATTCACATAACCGAACACCGCCGCCAGGACGATGAGAATGGCGGCAACATCGAGGGGAGTCATCGCCGAAGACTCGGAACTGGCACCATCACACGTCGAGCAGCAGTCGCTCCGGATCCTCGATGAATTCCTTCACCCGGACCAGGAAGGTCACCGCCTCGCGCCCATCGATGATCCGGTGATCGTAGGAGAGCGCCAGGTACATCATCGGGCGGATACGCACCTCGCCGTCCATGGCGACGGGGCGGTCCTGAATCTTGTGCAAGCCGAGGATGCCCGATTGCGGCGGATTGAGGATCGGCGTCGAATTGAGCGAACCATAGACGCCGCCGTTGGTAATGGTGAAAGTACCGCCGCTCATCTCGTCGATGGAGAGCTTTCCGTCGCGCGCCTTGCGGCCCAGGGCGCCGATGGTCTTTTCGATCTCGGCGAAGCCCAGCCGGTCCGCATCGCGCACCACAGGCACGACCAAGCCCTGGGGCGTGCCCACGGCGATGCCGATATCGTAGTGGTTCTTGTAGACCAGCTCGTCGCCGTCGATCTCGCCGTTGACCGCCGGAATTTCCTTGAGGGCAGCCACCGCCGCCTTGGTGAAAAAGGCCATGAAGCCAAGGCGCACGCCGTGCCGCCGCTCGAAACTGTCGCGATAGCGTTGGCGCAGATCCATGACCGCGCCCATGTCCGCCTCGTTGAAGGTGGTCAGCATGGCGGCGGTGTTCTGCGCCTCTTTCAGGCGCTCGGCGATGCGCTTGCGCAGGCGCGTCATGCGCACCCGTTCCTCGCGGGGACCGGTTGCGGCTGGCTTGGCATCGGCGGTCGGAGCGGCTGGCGCCTTCGCTTCGGCTTCCGCGGGCGCCTTGCCACCGGTTCCGGAGACGGCGGCCAGCACATCGCCCTTGGTGATGCGGCCGCCCTTGCCGCTGCCGGCGATCTGCGACGGATCGACGGCGTTTTCCGCGACCAGCTTGCGCACCACCGGCGAAAGCGATTCTGCCGCGCCGGATTCCTTGGCCTTGGCGGGTTTGGGGGCGGGCGAGGCTTCGGCCTCTGCCTTGGTCGGAGCTTTGGCCACAGCTTTGGAATCGGTTTTTGCTGGGGCGGGCGCGGCGGCCCCCTTGCCATCGCCGATGCGCCCGAGGATGGCGCCGACCTCGACACTGTCGCCCTCGCCGGCCAGAACCTCGCTCAACACCCCGGCGGTGGAGGCATTGACCTCCAAGGTCACCTTGTCGGTTTCCAGCTCAACCAGCGGCTCGTCCACTTGCACCGCATCGCCCGGCTGCTTCAGCCATTGCGCGACCGTTGCCTCGGTCACCGATTCGCCCAGGGTGGGTACTACAATATCCGCCGCCATAATCGCCTATCCCGTTCTCATGCCCGCTGCGCGAACCCGCTCGCTATCCGTATTCTTATGTGTCCAACACCCTACTTGCCCGCACCCTTGCTCGCCAGGGCCGCGGCCTCCTCGGCCTGGCGCGTGCCGATGCGGCTCATGCGCGGCTTGCCGATGGTCAGCGCATCGTCGACCAGGCGCGCCTGCTCCATCTGATGCCGCTTGGCCAGGCCGGTGGCCGGCGAGGCGGCCGAGGGGCGTCCGGCATAGCGAATCCGGGCATGCCTGGCCTCGATCGAAGCCGCGATATCGTCCATGAAATCGGCCACGAAGCTCCAGGCGCCCATGTTGCGCGGTTCCTCCTGGCACCAGACCATGTGACAGTGGCGGTAGGGCGCCAACTCACCGATCAGGGCATCGGTGGGGAACGGATACATTTGCTCGATGCGCAGGATATGCACATCCGTGATACCGAGCTTCTCCCGCTCTTCCACCAGATCGTAATAGACCTTGCCGGAACACAGCACCACCTGCTTGGCATCCTTCGGATCGCCCGGCAGCACGTCGCAGTGCATGACCCGGTGGAAGCCGGAGCCCGGCCCGAAATCGGCCAGCTTGGAAACCGCCCGTTTGTGCCGCAGCAGGGATTTCGGCGTCATGATGATCAGCGGCTTGCGGAACTTGCGGTGCAACTGCCGGCGCAGCGCGTGGAAGTAGTTGGCCGGGGTGGTGCAATTGACCACCTGGATGTTGTCCTCGGCGCACAGTTGCAGGAACCGCTCCAGGCGGGCCGAGGAATGCTCCGGCCCCTGGCCTTCGTAGCCGTGCGGCAGCAGCATGACCAGGCCCGACATGCGCAGCCACTTGGATTCGCCCGAGGCGATGAACTGATCGATGATCACTTGCGCGCCATTGGCGAAATCGCCGAACTGCGCTTCCCACAGGACCAGGGCCTGCGGCTCGGCCAGGGAATAGCCGTACTCGAAGCCGAGCACGCCAACCTCGCTCAACGGACTTTCGATCACTTCGAGCAGTTTTTGATCGGCTTGAATGTGGTTGACGGGGAAATAGCGCTCCTCCGTCTCCTGATCGACGAAAGCCGCATGGCGTTGGGAAAACGTGCCGCGCATGGAATCCTGACCGGAGAGGCGCACCGGATGCCCCTCGATCAACAAGGCGCCGAAGGCCAGCGCTTCGCCCGTAGACCAATCCACGCCCTCGCCGGTTTCGAACATCTTCTGCTTGGCATCGAGCAAGCGAACGATCTTGCGGTTGACGTTGAAGCCTTCGGGCACGCGCGCCAGGGCCTTGCCGATCTCCTGCAATGTTTCGATAGGCACTGCCGTCTCGCCGCGCCGGGCATCGAATCCGCGCGCCGCGTCGAAACCTGACCAGGCGCCTTCCAGCCAATCGGCCTTGTTCGGCTTGTACGAGCTCGCTGCCGCGAAATCGGCCTCCAATCGCGACTGCATGTCGTTGACCATGCCGTCGGCCTCGTCCTGGCTCAGCACGCCCTCGGCCACCAGCCGCTTCGAATAGATATCCCGCGTCGACGGGTGATCCTTGATCCGCCGGTACATGAGCGGCTGGGTAAACGCCGGCTCGTCGCCTTCGTTATGGCCGAACCGGCGGTAGCAGAACATGTCGATGACAATGTCCTTGTTGAAGGTCTGCCGGAACTCGATGGCGATGCGCGCCACGTGCACCACTGCCTCGGGATCGTCGCCGTTGACGTGCAGAATCGGCGCCTGGATCATCTTCGCCACATCCGAGCAATAGGGCCCGGAGCGGGAATGCACCGGATTGGTGGTGAAGCCGATCTGGTTGTTGACGATGAAATGAATGGTGCCGCCGCTGCGATAGCCCTTGAGCTCGGACAGATCGAGGGTCTCGGCCACCAGACCCTGGCCCGCGAAGGCGGCATCGCCGTGCATGAGCAGGGCCATGACCTGGGTGCGGTCCTTGTCCTGGCGCTGCACCTGCTTGGCGCGCACCTTGCCGACCACCACCGGATCCACCGCCTCCAGGTGCGACGGATTGGCGGTCAGCGACAGATGCACCGTGTTGCCGTCGAATTCCCGGTCGGACGAGGTGCCCAGGTGGTATTTCACATCGCCGGAGCCGCCCACATCCTCGGGATGCGCGGCACCACCCTGGAATTCGGAAAAGATGGCGGAGAACGGCTTGCCCATGAAATTGGCGAGCACATTGAGGCGGCCGCGGTGGGGCATGCCGATGACCACTTCCTTCAGCCCCAACTGGCCGCCGCGTTTGAGAATCTGTTCCAGCGCCGGGATCGCGGATTCGCCGCCATCCAGGCCGAAGCGCTTGGTGCCGGTGTATTTCTTGTCCAGAAAGCGTTCGAAGACTTCGGCGGCGGTCAGCCGTTCCAGAATGGCGTGCTTGCCGGCTTCGGTAAAATGGGTTTGGTTGTGGATCGTTTCGATGCGTTCCTGAATCCACGCCTTCTGGTCCGGATCCTGGATGTGCATGAACTCGACGCCGATACGGCCGCAATAGGTGGCCCGCACCGCCTGCAGGATTTCGCGCAAGGTCGCGACCTCGAGACCGAGCACGTGATTGATGAAGATGGGCCGGTCGAAGTCCGCCTCGGTGAAGCCATAGCTCAGCGGATCCAGCTCTGGATGCGGTTCGATGGGCTTCAGGCCCAGGGGATCCAGCTCGGCCTCCAGATGGCCGCGCACCCGGTAGGCACGGATCAGCATCAGGGCGCGGATCGAATCGATGGTGGCGGCGCGGATATCCTCGGCCGTGATGTCGGCCCCGGTGGCGACCCCGGCGGCGACGGCGCTGGTGCTTGGCGCCTCCTCGGCCATCCAGCCGTCGCCATGGCCGTTGCTGTCGGCTGCGGGTTTTGCCGTCCAACTGGCCCCGCGCAGATCCTCGATGACGGCCCGGGCATCGTCGTTCAGCTCGCGGAAGAAGCCCTGCCAGGAGGCATCCACCGAGCGCGGGTCTGCCTTAAAGCGCGCGTAGAGATCGGCGATAAAGGTCCCGTTCGGGCCGAAAAGGAAGGAGTTCTGCTCTCGTGTGCTATTCGCCATGTCTCGCCATGATCCGGATGCCGTCCGGGCGGGCCGCCCGGTGCGTCGATGGCCCGATCCTGCCCAGCAATTCCCTAGTGTCGCGTAAACCTGAGGGTCATTTCCCGGCCCTCCAGGGACACCCCGCCCGGGATGCCCCGCTACAGACCCCCGCGTTCAGGCGCCCAGCGCCGCCGCCATGGTCGATCCCAGCGCCGCCGGCGACTCGGCAACGCGGATTCCCGCCGATTTCAGGGCCTCGATCTTGTCGCCCGCCCCACCCTTGCCGCCGGCGATAATGGCCCCGGCATGGCCCATGCGCCGGCCCGGCGGCGCCGTCACCCCGGCGATAAAGCCGGCCATCGGCTTCTTGGACCTGGCCGCCTTGTAGAAGGCCGCCGCCTCTTCCTCGGCCGAGCCGCCGATTTCGCCGATCATGATGATGCCCTCGGTCTCCGGATCGGTCAGGAACACCTCCAGGCAATCGATGAAGTTGGTGCCATTGATGGGATCGCCGCCGATGCCGATGCAGGTGGTCTGGCCCAGCCCGGCGGCGGTGGTCTGCGCCACCGCCTCATAGGTAAGCGTGCCCGAGCGGGAGACAATACCCACCCGGCCGCGTTTGTGAATATGGCCCGGCATGATGCCGATCTTGCACTCGCCGGGGGTGATGATACCCGGGCAATTGGGCCCGATCAGCCGGGTGCGCGATCCGCCCAGGGCCCGCTTGACCTTGAGCATATCGAGAACCGGAATGCCCTCCGTGATGCACACCACCAGGGCGATGCCGGCATCGATGGCCTCGAGGATGGCATCGCCGGCGAACGGCGGCGGGACATAGATGACCGAGGCATCGGCGGCGGTCGCCCGCGCCGCCTCATCCACCGTATCGAAAACCGGCAGGTCCAGATGGGTGCCGCCGCCCTTGCCCGGGGTCACCCCGCCGACCATGCGCGTGCCATAGGCGATCGCCTGCTCGGAATGAAAGGTGCCTTGGGATCCGGTGAAGCCTTGGCAGATGACCTTGGTTTCCTTGCCGACCAGGACCGCCATCTATGCCGCCTCCTTGACCGCGCGCACCACCTTGGCGGCGGCATCGCCCAGATCGTCGGCGGAGACGATGGGCAGCCCCGAATCCGCCAGTATCTTCTTGCCCTTGTCCACGTTGGTGCCTTCCAGGCGCACCACCAGGGGTACGTGCAAGGAGACCTCGCGCGCCGCCGCGACCACGCCCTCGGCGATCACATCGCAACGCATGATGCCGCCGAAGATGTTGACCAGGATGCCCCGCACGTTGTCGTCGGAGAGGATGATCTTGAAGGCGGCGGTCACCCGCTCCTTGGTGGCGCCGCCGCCGACGTCGAGGAAGTTGGCCGGGGCGCCGCCGTGCAGCTTGATGATGTCCATGGTGGCCATGGCCAAACCGGCGCCATTGACCATGCAGCCGATCGCGCCGTCGAGCTTGATGTAGTTGAGCTCGTGCTTCGCCGCCTCGAGCTCCATCGGGTCTTCCTCGGACTCGTCGCGCATCTCGGCGACGTCCGGGTGACGGTAGAGGGCGTTGTCGTCGAAGTTCATCTTGGCGTCCAACGCGATCACTTCGCCGGCACCGGTCACTACCAGAGGGTTGATCTCGACGATGCTGGCATCCAGCTCGGTGAAGGCGCGGTACATGGCGGCGATGAACTTGACCGCGGCGCCCACCTGCTTGCCGTCCAGGCCCAGGCCGAAGGCGATCTTGCGGCCGTGAAACGGCATTATGCCGGTGGCCGGATCGATAGCCAGCTTGAGAATTTTCTCCGGCGTTTTCGCCGCCACCTCCTCGATCTCCATGCCGCCTTCCGTGGAGGCCATGATGGTGATCCGGCTAGTGGCGCGATCCACCAGCATGCCGAGATAAAGCTCGCGCTTGATGTCGCAGCCTTCCTCGACATAGAGGCGCTGCACCTTTTTTCCCGCCGGGCCGGTCTGCTTGGTGACCAGCACGTGACCGAGCATCTGGCCGGCGTTTTCCTTCACTTCCTTGATGGATTTGCTCAGGCGCACACCACCCGCCCCCTTGGGATCGTCCTGAAACCGGCCGGCGCCGCGGCCGCCCGCATGAATCTGGGATTTCACCACCCAGATCTTGCCGCCCAGTTTCTGCGCCACCTTTTCCGCTTCCTTCGCCGTAAAGGCCACGGTGCCGCGCGGCACCGCCACCCCGAATTTGGCGAGCAGGCTTTTTGCCTGGTACTCGTGAATGTTCATGGAAGATCGCTTGCTGTTGCGATGGGATATCGAGAGCCTTGCGGCCGTGGGCACTCTAGCAGCCGTTCGCGGCGGCGCAACCTATAGACGATCACGGAACCGGGCCGGGTCTCGGACATGGGGCGCGCCTGTCAGCCTTTGCGCGCCTTGGCCTTCTTGCTCTTGCCCTTCGCGGCGGACGGGCCTGCCTTCTTGCGCATGGTCTTGCACACGTCCACCAGGTCGCGCACGGAGGCCACCGACTTGGCCAGCATGGCTTTCTCGGTGCTGTTCAGCTGCAACTCGACGATGCGTTCGACCCCGCCGGCGCCGAGGACCGCCGGCACGCCGACGAACAGGTCCTTCACCCCGTACTGCCCGTTCAGATAGGCCGCACACGGCAAGACCCGTTTCTTGTCCTTGAGATAGGAGTCGGCCATGGTGATCGCCGAGGCGGCGGGGGCATAAAACGCGGAGCCGGACTTGAGCAGGCCGACGATCTCGGCGCCGCCGTTGCGCGTGCGATCGATGATCGCATCGAGACGCGCCTGAGTGAGCCAACCCATTTTGATCAGATCCGGCAGGGAAATGCCGGCAACAGTGGTGTAGCGCACCATCGGCACCATGGTATCGCCGTGGCCGCCGAGCACGAAGGCGCTGACGTCTTCCACCGAGACGCCCAGCTCCTCGGCGATGAAGTAGCGGAAGCGGGCGGAATCGAGCACGCCGGCCATGCCGACGATCTTGTCGGTGGGCACGCCGCTGGCCTGTTGCAGCACCCACACCATGGCATCGAGCGGATTGGTGATGCAGATGATGAAAGCCTTGGGACAGTATTGCTTGATGCCGGCGCCCACATCGCCCATCACCTTGGTGTTGATCTCCAGCAGATCGTCGCGGCTCATCCCCGGCTTGCGCGCGATGCCGGCGGTGACGATGACCACGTCGGCGCCCTTGATGGCCGCGTATTTTCCGGAACCGGTCAGCTTGGCATCGAAGCCCTCGATGGGCGAGGCCTGGGCAATATCCAGCGCCTTGCCCTGGGGGATGCCGTCGACCACGTCGAAGAGGGCGACATCGCCCAATTCCTTGAGTCCGGCGAGAAGGGCCAGTGTTCCGCCGATATTGCCGGCGCCGACGAGCGCGATCTTGTTGCGAGCCATGGTGCGATCCTCACGAATGGGCCGAACGGCGGAAAGCCGGTGAAATCGCGGCCTACCTACTCCGATTTCGGAGCCCCGGCAAGACCGGGACGCGGCGCCCGGCGGATGTGGGGCGCCTGGATGTAGGCGCGCGACTGCATCTCGATCAGGCGCGAGGCGGCGCGCCGGAACTCCTCGGCGCCGTGGCCGCCGGGATACAGGGCATCGGGCGCGGCGGCGGCCGAGACCACCAGGTTGACCCGGTGGTCGTAGAGCGCATCGATCAAGGTCATGAATCGGCGGGCCTCGTTGCGCCGCTCGGCCGCCATCACCGGCACGCCGCCGAGGATCAGGGTATGAAATCGCCGGGCCAGGGCGAGATAGTCGGCGGCCCCCAGGGCACGCCCGCAGAGATCCTCGAAGTCGGCGCGGACCACCCCGTCCGCCGCCAGGGGCAGGCGCAATTTGCGCCCCTTGATCGTCAAGACCACCGGCTTACCCACGGCGCCGCCGGCCAGCCGGGTAAAAGCTGCATCGAGCGCCTGATTCGCGCCCTTGCCGAGAGGCGTGTGATAGACCGCGATGGTTTCGTCGCCCTGGCGGCGATAGTCGATGCCGTCCAGCTCGACGACCTCCAGGCGCGCCTTGAGCAATTCGATGAAGGGGAGAAAGTTATCCCGCTGCAGGCCGCCCTCGTACAGCCGGTCGGGGGCCGTATTGGAGGTGGCCACCACCACCATGCCACGCTCGAACAGGGTGGCGAACAGGCGGCCGAGAATCATGGCATCGGCGATGTTGAGCACGTGGAACTCGTCGAAGCACAGCAGCCGCGCCTCGTCCGCCATGGCTTCGGCCAGTTGGGGCAGCGGATCGCCACGCTGGCCCCGCGTCTTTTGGCGCCACTCGTGCAGCCGCTCGTGCACCTCCTGCATGAAGGCGTGAAAATGCACCCGGCGCTTGGCGGCCACCGGCGCCGTCTCGAAAAAGATATCCATGAGCATGGACTTGCCCGTGCCCACCGAGCCATGGAGATAGAGGCCGCGCGGCACCGCCGCCGGAGCCCCGGCGCGGCCGAGCATACCGGCCAGGCCGTTGCGTTTCACTGCCGTCTCGGTGCCGGCCAGGGCGTCGTGCAGGGATTGCAGCCGGTGCACCGCCGCATTCTGGGCGGCGCTGGGTTCAAGCTTTCCGGCCCGCAGCTTGGCACGGAAAGCGGACAGGGGTCCGTCGGTCATGAGGACTGGTGTAACTCGCGGCGGGTTACCAATGTGCTGATGACGCGCAACTCTCCTCGGTGCGGAACCGTTGCCCTATCGCCCGCCAGCCACGCGCAGAATCGCGCCGGTGACATAGCTGGCCGCATCGGAGAGCAGCCACAGGATCGGCTCGGCCACCTCCTCGGCGCTGGCCGGCCTGCCCAGGGGCACGGTCTTGCCGATGCGCTCCAGACGCCCGGCATCGCCGCTGGCGGCATGGATTTCGGTCGCCGTCAAACCCGGCGCCACGGCGTTGACCCGAACGCCCTCGCCGGCCACTTCGCGAGACAGGCCGATGGTGAAACTATCGACCGCGCCCTTGGCGGCCGCATACCACACATACTCGCCCGGGCTGCCCAGGCTGGCCGCCGCCGAGGAGATGTTGACGATGGCCCCGCCCCGGCCGCCGTGCCGGGTGGACATGCGGCGCACGGCGGTGCGCGAACAGAGCAGCGTGCCCATCACGTTGACCTCGAGACACTGGCGCAGGGTCGCGGTCTCGGCCTCATCCAGGCGCGAGATCAAGCCGGTCAGGCCGGCGTTGTTGACCAAGGCGGTGACCGGCCCCAGTTCGGCCTCGGTCCGGGCGAACATCCGCTCCACATCGTCCTCGCGGCACACATCGCCCTGCACGGCGATGGCCCGGCCACCCGAATCGGCTATGTCCGCCACCAAGGCCTCGGCCGCGGTGCCATTGCTCACATAGTTGGCGCAGACCGCATAGCCGCGTTGCGCCGCCAGGCGCACGGTGGCGGCGCCGATGCCCCGGCCGCCACCGGTGACCAGCATGACTCCCGCCTCGCTCATGGATTGTTTCTCCCGGCACACGCACGCTCAAACTCGAAGTGCGGAGAGTAGGGATCGGCGGCCGCCCTGGCAATGCACGGCAACGCGGGATCGCGATTGTCCCGCCAACCTACCAGGAACGGACGCGGCCGGAATCCAGATGCACGAATCCCGTTTTCGGGTAGTAGCCGACGCCACCGGCGCGCAGGGACAACGCCGCCCGCTGCAAGGTGCGCAGCTCGACCTTGGGCAGGTAGGTATCCACGGCCATGCCGCTCATGTGATAGCTGTTCTTCGCCACGCCATTGTTACTCTTGCGCAGGATGGCGTTGGTCACGGGCGAGCGGTAGCCGGAGACCACATGAAAGGCCCGCTTCGCGCCGACCTTGCGGCGCAGCCGGTAGAGCAGGTCCACCAGGCGCGGGTCGATCGGAATGACGTCATCGGTCCGGTAGTCGCGCAGAAGGCGGCTGATTTCGCCCAGGCCATCGTCCACGAAGACGCCATCGGCCCAATACACGGTCTTCACCGATTCACCGGTGTGCGTGTTGAGGAGAGATATGGTGCGCTCGCCCGCATGGGCCTGCACCAAGGACGGCCGCGTCACGATGGCGGCCGCCGCAAACATAGACAACGCCAAGAATTTCCGACGAGTCGGACTGCCCCCCATCCTATTCTCCCCTGTTTTGCCGTGCCGGTCTTGCCGCCGGATCGGTTACCCATCGGCTGGATCATAAACCGATCTTGGGCCACTCGCCTAGTCTTCAATATACGCATGACTGGTTGTGTCCGCCCATGGCATGAGGCGGCAGAAGCGGTTATCCTTGCCGCCAAGGGGTACGGATTTCAGTTTTGGAGGCGGGCATGAACGAAGACCAGTTCAACATGGAGGTACGTAAGTTCCTGAAAAAGGTTGGCGTCACCTCGCAGCGGGAGATCGAGCAGACGGTGCGCGATGCCCTCGAGTCCGGCAAGCTCAAG
>DASWJP010000003.1:0-14043 GCA_036397065.1 Kiloniellales bacterium
TGCTTTATCTTTTTTCTATGGCAGCATGGTTGACAGGAGGAGTGACAGCCCGTTTCGAGACGGAGTTCTGGGCCCCTGAGGGCGACAGTCCCTTGGTGGTAGTTCGACATTACGGCGACACCCTCATCGCCGCGAGATACTTCCCCAACAGCAAGACACTCTCCGGGGAGGTCGTGATAATGCCGGCTGAGGGCAGTAGCCCCACCCGACTCAGGCTCGTCAAAGTCGGCCCGCTCATACCGCCTCCGAGACAGTGAGAGCACTCGATGGCCGCAGCCATGGTGCGGCGAAGCCCTGGTTGCTAGGATGTGAGTCTGATTTCCATTCATGCGGCGGAGGTGCCGATGGCCAAGGATGAGCAGGAGGCCATGGACCTGAAGGCGTTCGTGTCCGAGACCCTCGTCCAGATCATCGCGGGAGTTGATGACGCCATAGGCAGGGTGCGAGACGTGTCGGCCACGGGCAAGGTCAACCCCCAGTGGGAGAGCAGCCACCACGGAAAAGTGCAGGACGTCGAGTTCGACGTGGCCGTGACCGTGACGGAGAAGTCCGGGCGAGAGGGCGGGGCGGGCCTCAAGGTCGCGATGTTCCAGGCGGGGGCCAAGGGGGAGAGCACCACCGAAAACGTGGCGATCAACCGAGTCCGCTTCACCGTGCCGGTGGCGGTGCCGCACACCAAAAAGCCTGACCCCGAGAGGCAGGCGCGCGCGGTCAGCGACGACGACTACTGATTAGTGCCGCTTTGGCGGTGGTGGTCCCTCTGGTTTCATCGACGAGGTGCTAGTCCTAATCCACCAGCGTCAGCGCGGCCAGGTGCCCCCGATCTGGAGCAGGAAGCCGAGGACCAGCAGGAAGCCGCCTGTCACCGCGAACTTCGACTGCCTGAGGTGGTCAACGACGCTAGGCGGCGGTAGGTCGAGTTGGACGTGCGCGTCCTCGTCCCATATGCCTATTCTGGTCTCCTCCGGGGGCCTGAACCCCGCGACTTTGCTGGCGTGCCTCCGCGACGCCACGACCGAGGAGATGATCACCAGTGCGCCCAATGCGTCCAACGTCTGCCCCAGCACGCTCAGCCACCGGGGCTCGGCGTTCACCGCCGCCCACAAGTTTGACAACAGGTCCGTCACACTCGTCCTCCCCCTGAAAGTGCCAGCGCGTTCTTGACGCTGCTAGTGTACCATTTCCCTCCGCGCAAACCATTTCCGGGCGGGCCAAGCACATCGCCGACCGGCAGCGGGCGGCGGGCTGGTAAACTCCGTTCCCGGCCGCCTCACCGGCGGCTTTGCGTCCACCCCGCCAGTGCGCTAGAACCGTGCCGCCCGGCGCCGGTCTTCATGCCGCCGGAGTCGCGGTCAGCCGCATATTTGGGACGAGGGATACATGGCCGCCTATCAGTACATCTATCAAATGGACCGGGTCGGGAAGACCTATCCGGGCGGCAAGCAGGTCCTCAAGGACATCCGCCTCAGTTTCCTGCCGGGGGCCAAAATCGGCGTTCTCGGCGCCAATGGCTCGGGCAAGTCGACCCTGATGCGGATCATGGCCGGCCTCGATACCGAAATCCTTGGCGAGGCCCAGGCCGCCGAAGGGGTCAAGGTCGGCTATCTGGAACAGGAACCGGCCCTCGATGCCAAAAAGGACGTGGCTGGCAACATCTATGAAGGCGTGGCCGAGACCAAGGCCTTGCTGGATCGCTTCGAGCAGGTGAACGCCAAGTTCGCCGAGGAAGACGCCGACTTCGATGCCCTGAGCACCGAGCAGGCGGAGTTGCAGGAAAAGATCGACGCCGCCGGCGCCTGGGACCTGGAGCGCACCGTCGAGATCGCCATGGATGCCCTGCGCTGTCCGCCCGGCGATGCGGACGTCACCAAGATTTCCGGCGGCGAGCGGCGCCGGGTGGCGCTGTGCCGCCTGCTGCTGCAAAAGCCCGACATGCTGCTGCTCGACGAGCCGACCAACCATCTGGATGCGGAGTCGGTGGCGTGGCTGGAGCGGTACCTGGAGGAATACCCCGGAACCGTGGTGGCGGTCACCCATGACCGCTATTTCCTGGACAATGTCGCCGGCTGGATCCTGGAGCTGGACCGGGGCGAGGGGATACCCTTCAAGGGCAACTATTCCAGCTGGCTGGAGCAGAAGCAGAAGCGCTTGGCCCAGGAGGAGCGCGCCGAATCCGCCCGCCAGCGCACCCTGAAGCACGAGTTGGAGTGGGTCCGGCAAAGCCCCAAGGCGCGGCAGGCGAAATCCAAGGCGCGCCTGCAATCCTACGAGACGCTGCTTGCCGAAGCGGCGAAAAAGGCGCCGGAGGCGGGCCAGATTGCGATTCCGCCGGGCCCGCGCCTGGGCGATCTGGTAATCGAGGCCAAGGGCGTCTCCAAGAGCTTCGGCGACCGCATGCTCATCGACGGGCTCGACTTCAAGATCCCGCCAAACGCCATCGTCGGCATCATCGGCCCCAACGGCGCCGGCAAGACAACCCTGTTTCGCATGATCGTCGGCCAGGACAAGCCGGATGCCGGCACCCTGCGCGTCGGCGAGACGGTCAAGCTCGGCTACATCGATCAGTCGCGCGACTCCTTGCAGGCCAACAAGACCGTCTGGGAGGAAATATCCGGCGGCCACGATGTCATCGTCCTCGGCAAGCACGAGACGCCGTCACGGGCCTATGTGGGCGCCTTCAACTTCAAGGGCGCCGACCAGCAGAAAAAGGTCGGCCAACTGTCCGGCGGCGAACGCAACCGGGTGCATCTGGCGAAGATGTTGAAGGAAGGCGCCAACGTCCTGCTGCTCGACGAGCCGACCAACGATCTGGACGTGGATACCCTGCGTTCGCTCGAGGATGCGATTTTGGACTTCGCCGGGTGCGCCCTGATCATCAGCCACGATCGCTGGTTCCTCGACCGCATCGCCACACACATGCTCGCCTTCGAGGGCAACAGCCAGGTGGTCTGGTTCGAGGGCAACTATCAGGACTACGAAGCCGACCGCCACCGCCGCCTCGGCGCCGAAGCCGACCAGCCGCACCGCATCAAGTACAAGCCGCTGACAAGGTAGGAGGACGCATCATGCCGAAGGCCGTTGACATTCGAGCCGCCCTCGCGGACCTGCCGGTTCTCAAGAACCGGCGCCCGGAGACACCGGTGTCCAAAGCCGACGCGGCATTTGCCGTCCTGGCCAAGACACGGGAGGGCGGCGTCTTCGCCGGCAGCTTCGAAGGGGAGTCGGCGTGGGAGCGCCATTGTAACGGGGACGAACTGGTTCAGGTGCTGGAGGGTGAAACGCGGCTGACCATCTTGACCGACGGTGGTCCGACCGTCCTGGCGATGAAGGCCGGTATGGTCACGGTCGTGCCCAAAGGCCACTGGCACAAGTTCCATGCCCCAAAGGGTGTGACGGTCATGAGCATGACACCGCAGCCAACCGAGCACTCGACGGCGGCCGACCCGTCACAGGAGGGCGTTCCGCTCAAAAGCTGATCGCGCGATGGCCGGCGGCCGGCAAAAGAAATGACCGGACCCTAGCCCGTTTTGGTCGTGCGCTGGCGGAGGAGGGCGATCAGGGCGTCGATCTTGCCGCCCGAGTTTTTCAGCACCGTGGCGTATTCGGAGCGCAAGGTCAGCGCCATGCTGACACCCTGGGCCACCACGTCCAGGACCATGAAGCGCCCGCCGTCGTTGCGCAGCCGCCAGTCGACCTGCGCAACCTCGGCATTCGGCGGCGCGATGGTGGAACTGACCATGAGCTGGTTGTCTTCCTGCACCTCGCGGATCACGCCGATCTGAAACTTGGTGCCGGCATAGCCTTCGAATTGCGGGCCGAATCGCTCGACCATCACGTCCTCGAATACGGTCAGGAATTCGCGTTGCGCCTCGTCGCTGGCGGAGCGCCAATACCGGCCGAGCACGAAGCGGCCGATGGCCGGAATGTCGAAGGATTCCTTGAACAGCTTGCGAAAGCGCATCTTTCGCTCATCGACCGGAATCGAGGCATCGGCCAGCTCGGCGATGGCCCGGTCCGTGAGCGAGATCAGGAACCCGGCCGCGTCGGCAGCCTGATCGGCCCGGCCGGGCGACGGTTGCGCGGCAATCACAAACGCGCTCAGAAGACCCGCGCACAGTCGGTGCAGCAGGGCGCGGCGCGTTGGTTGGGTCTTACTCGGCGGGCTTTTCGGGCGTGTCTGCATCATCACCGAACTTGAACTCAGTACTATAGAGGCCGGGCGACGCCGAATCGCCGCTGGCCCCATTGCGAATATCATTGGCCCGCGTCTGCCGGTAAAGCGAGCGGATGCGGGCATAGAAATCGATGGAATCTTTTTGCAGATCTTCGAGTGTTTCAATATTGCGCGAGCGTTTATCGATGCCGTCGACGGCGGTGCGGGCCATCAGCTCGTTGTTCACGTCATAGGCTTGGCCCACGTAGGTCAGCGGATCGAGGAAGGTATCGACCAGCAAGCCAATCCCGTCGCGCACCGACGATGGGCCGAAGAGCGGCAGCACCAGGTAGAACCCTTCGCCGGAGCCATGCACCGCCAAGGTCTGGCCAAAGTCCTCGTCATGGTGCGGATAGCCCCAGCCGTCGGCGACATCGAGAATGCCCAGCAGCCCGACGGTGGTATTGATCAGGAAGCGCATGGTGGTGTCTTCGGCGCGGTCCATCTCGCCCTGGAACAGATCGTTGGCCAAGACCACCGGGGTGCGCAGGTTACGCAGCACGTTGCGCACGGAATCGCGCACCACCACCGGCACCATGAAGCGATAGGTTGCCGCCACCGGCTTGAGAATGAACACATCGAGGGTCAGATCGAAGGCGAAGATGAACCGGTTGAGGGTCTCGAGCGGATCGTTGTCGTCGTCCTCTTCGAAGCCCAGCTCGGCCGACTCGGTGGCCGATCCGCCCGGCGTCATTGACTCGGCCGCGTCCTTTGGCTGGCTGGCGCACGCCGTCAACATCGCCAGTAAGGCCAGTAAGGCAAGGAACCGGCGAGTCATGCCGAGGTCAATCGGAAAGCGCGCTTCGAAAGGCACGTTATCCTGCTTTCATCTTGATGCCAGCACACCGCAACTCGCGGAGCTGTCGCCACACCCATTCACAGGCCAAAACCACCAACAGGGCCGCAGTGACCCGATCCGCTTCAGCAGAGTTGGCGCGTTCAGCCACGGACCCTGCCAAATCACCCTTAATGTTGCCTTAAGTGGCGCTCGTTCCACGAGGGAGCCATACAGGGGGAATCAGAATGGCCGCGTATGAGTCGTTCCTTCCCCGAATCACCTATCACACTGGCCTGTGAAAGGCCAGAAAGCTTGGAATCTCGGTGTTCCCCGGTGCGCGGGTCTGTGGCAGAAATGTCGCAGTATAACCGACGGACCGGCCGCCGATCCGGGCGGCGACGTCTTGGCCGCCGCCCGGGCCATATCGTATGGTGCCCGCCGAAAAGACCCGAGGAGCCGCCATGGACGCACCAGCCCCGCTCGATCTGCGCCGCGATGTCGTGCGCCCGGAGTGGATCGATTACAACGGCCATATGAACGTGGCCTACTATCTGCTGGCCTTCGACGGGTCGGCGGATGCGTTCCTGGATGCCGTCGGCCTCGACGAGGCCTACCGGCATGCCACCGGGCACGCCACCTTCGCCGCCGAATGCCATATCACGTACCAGCGCGAGGTGATGTCCGGCGATCCCCTGCGTTTCACCGCCCAACTGATTGGCTTCGACGAGAAGCGGATCCATTTTTTCATGTCCATGTATCATGCCGAGCAAGGCTTTCAGGCCGCTACCAGCGAATGGCTGATTCTGCATGTGGACCTAGGCCAGCGCCGGGTGGCGCCCATGCCTCGGGCGATTCTCGACCGTTTGGCCGAGGTTCATGCGGCGCACGAACACTTGCCGCACCCGCCGGAGGTCGGCCGGGCGGTCAATGCGGCCCGGCGGGGTTGAAGATGGGCGTGCCGCCGGAGTCGAGAAATCGCGTTGCCGTTGCCGTCCAGATGGTCAATGCTAAGCCAATGATTCGCTTCGTATCCGTATATCTGAAGACGTTGGCGGCGGGGCTGGCCGCCGGGTTGACCGTGCTGGCCGGCGCGGCCGGGCCGGTCCTGGCCGGGTGCACCGACCCGCCGTCGCCAGGGGTGAATTGGCAGCGCTGCATCTTCGATGGCCAGGATATCAACCAGGCGGACCTGACCGGGGCCCGCCTGCGCGATGGCAGCTTCTTTCGCGCCACGCTGACCGGCAGCAACCTGTCGAAGATCAGCGCCTTCAAGGTGAAGTTCGTCAATGCCGCGATGCTCGATGTGAATCTGGACGGCGCCGAGTTGTCCGAAGCCGATTTCACCAAGGCGAATCTGACCGGGGCGTCCCTGAAGGGGGCCGACCTGCGCCGCGCCCGTTTCTTCGATGCGGTTCTGCGCCAGGCCGATTTGAGCGACGCACGCCTGACCGGTGCCGATTTCACACGCGCCGATCTGACCGGTGCCACGTGGACCGACGGCAAGCGGATCTGCGGCGCCGGGTCCATCGGTCGCTGCAACTAGAGCAAATCGGGCGACTCGCCGCCGTCTTCCTCGGCCAGAGCGCGCAAGGCCGGGCCGCTGAGGCGATAGGGCAGCCAGTCGGCCGACTGGCGGAAATTCAGGCGCTCGTAGAACGCTCGCGCCGGGTTCCAATGCAGGACGGATAGATCGAGCCGGGGGTAGCCGCGCCCGTCCGCAAGACGCGCCAGGCGGGCAATCAGGGCCCGGCCGATGCCCAGGCCGCGCGCCGACTCCGCCACATAGATATCCTCGAGGTACAACCCGGCACGGCCCTCGAAGGTCGAATAGCTGGTAAAGAACAAGGCGAATCCGACCGCTCGGCCATCCACCTCCGCCAGCAGGCACTCGAACCGGCGGTCGGGGCCGAAGCCGTCCCGCTGGATATCCGCCTCGGTGGCGCGTACCTGATCGAGCAGATCCTCAAAGGCGGCCAGCTCGCGGATCAAATTCAGTATGGTCGCCGAATCCTCGGCGCCGGCCATGCGGATGCGCGTCGCCGTCACGGCGCCTTCTCGCCCCCGCCCTTGCCCTCGCCGGCGGCCATCGCCGCCAGGGCAGCCTCCTCGGCCCGGTAGACGCATTCGCCCGTATCGGCGATCCCCAGGCGCTCATAGAACGCCCGCGCTGGCCGGCTGTCGCCGCGCACATGAATTTCCATGCGCCCGATGCCGCGGCGGCGGGCCTCGGCGGCGGCGGCGGCCATCAGACGCCGGCCGACGCGGTGTCCGCGGGCCGCATCCAGGACAAAGAGGTTTTCGACCAGCAGCACTGTGCCGCCCAGGAAAAGGGAAAAACTGTCGTAGTAGGCCACATACCCCACGGGCCGCCCGTCAAGCTCGGCCACCAGGGCCTCGCACATCGGCGCCGGGCCGAACAGCCAACCCGTCACGGCGGCACCGGTAATATGGCCCGCGGTGTCGCCCTTGCCCTCGTGGCGGGCCAGATCGCGCACCAGCGCGGCCAGCGCTTCGGCATCGGCCGGAATCGCACGGCGTATGCGCACGGATTTTACAGCGGCGCTCATGGCCACAAGCCATAGCAACACCGCCAGGTCCGCACAACTGCCGCTCTCCGGTGTCATCTCACGATGTGGTTAATGGCGGATTCATGCGCCGCATGCTAGGACGGCGCGTATGTCCCGCCTTGCCGATTCGCCGAACGGCGCCTGGGTGGCGCTCAGGCAACTCAGCCGGAATGTGCAGGTGATCCTGTCGCTGCTGGCCGTGGCCATTGGCGCCGCCGCCGGCTTGGCGGCCATTGGCTTCCGCGCGGT
Source organism: Kiloniellales bacterium (assembly GCA_036397065.1). GTDB lineage: Bacteria > Pseudomonadota > Alphaproteobacteria > Kiloniellales > J153 > JAJFGI01. The sequence goes on from DASWJP010000003.1 coordinate 7,808, forward strand.
CATCGACCTGATACAGCAGCTTGGCTTCGGGTTTAGTGGCGAGGCGGTCGCGACCCTGGCGGAACTGCTGCCCTGGTGGCATTTGCTGCTGGTGCCCACGGTCGGTGGCCTGGCCATCGGCTTGTTCGTGCACTTCTTCATGCCCGGGCGGCGGCCGCACGCGGTGGCCGATGTCATCGAGGCCAATGCCCTGCGGGTCGGCCGCATGTCGGCCACCGTCGGCCTCAAGGCGGCGTTGGTCAGTGCCGCATCCATCGGCGTCGGCGCCTCGGTCGGGCGCGAGGGGCCGGTGGTGCATCTGGGAGCCAGTCTCGGTTCGTGGGTGGCCAAGCGCCTGCATCTGGGGCGAACCCCGGCCCGTACCCTGTTGGGCTGCGGTGTTGCCGCGGCGGTGGCGGCCTCGTTCAACGCGCCGATTGCCGGGGCTTTCTTCGCCCTGGAGGTGGTGGTCGGCCACTACGCGCTGACCGCCTTTGCCCCCATCGTCATTGCCTCGGTGACCGGCACCATCATCAGCCGCATGCACTATGGCGATTTTCCCGCATTCATCGTGCCGGCGGTGCGCACGATCACCTCGTTCTGGGAGCTGCCGGCCTTTGCCCTCCTCGGCGCGGTGGCGGCCGTTGTCGCCATCGTGTTCATGCGCGCCATCTTTTTCACCGAGGATACCCTGAAGCGCCTGCCAATGCCGTCCTGGACCCGTCCGGCCCTGGGCGGCCTGGTGGTCGGCGTCATGGCGATCGCTTTTCCACAAGTACTCGGCGTCGGTTACGAGGCCACTGATGACGCGCTGTCGGGCCTATACCCACTGTGGTTGCTGCTGGCCTTGGTGGTGGCCAAAACGGCTGCCACTGCCATATCCCTCGGCAGCGGCTTCGGCGGCGGGGTGTTTTCGCCGTCCCTGTTTATCGGCGCCATGGTCGGCGGCGCCTTCGGCGTGATTGTCACCAGCATATTTCCCGAGCTGTCATCCGGCCCCGGCGCCTATGCCATCATCGGCATGGGGGCCATGGCCGGGGCGGTGCTGGGGGCGCCCATCTCGACGGTCTTGATGATCTTCGAATTGACCAGCGACTATGCGGCCACCATCGCGGTGATGATCGCCACCGCCATCGCCAGCCTGATCACCCAGCAGGCGCAGGGGCGCTCGTTCTTTACCTGGCAGCTTCTGCGCCGCGGCGTGGTGGTGCGTGGCGGCCAGGAGATCGGCCTGCTGCGGGCCATCCGAGCCCGCGATGTGATGGAAAGCGGCTTCGAGACGGTGCTCTCGGAAACCCCCATCGCCGTGGTGCGGGCACGCCTGCAGGCGGCGGCTCATGGCGAGTTGTTCGTGGTCGATTCGGCCGGCCGATTGACCGGTGTCATCGCCTATTCCGACATGCAGGAAACCGCCTTCGACACCAGCCACGATGCCGAGTTGATCGCCGAGAACGTGGCCCGCACCCGCCCCACCGTCCTGCAGGCGGACGACGATTTGGAAACCGCGATCAAAGCCTATAGCGCCAGCGGCGAGGTCTTCCTGCCCGTCGTCGATCACCAGGACAGCCGGCACCTGGTCGGCGTCGCGCACGAGCATAAGGTCATGCTCGCCTATCACCGGGCCCTGGATCAGGCCCGCGCCGAGGAGCGTGGTGAGGTCTAGTAACTCGGTTTCAACTTGAGGTAATCGTACCGGTCGCCGGACCGGACGGTGACTTCGGCCATGCCCTTCGGAGTCAGCACGGTGAGCGGGACCTCGATCCCCGCTCGGCCCAAGGCCCAGACCTTGTGATAGAAATCCGCCACGTCGCGGACCGGCTCGCCCCTGACCGCGACGATGACATCGTCCGCGGTGAGCCCGGCCTTGGCCGCCGGCCCGTCCGGGGAGACGCGGGTGATGAACACCCGTCCGCGTACCGCCTCGCTGGACAGACCCAACCAGGGCTTGGGCGCGACCTTGGATCGGCCGGTCGCCAGAAGGTCGTCCAGGATCGGCTTGAGCGCATCGATCGGCACGAACATGTTGCCGGGCAACGGCGCGCCCGATTCCCCCGCATCGCCGACGATGAGCGAGCCGATGCCGAGCAGCCGGCCGTCGCGCCCGATCAGGGCCGCGCCGCCGAAGGCGCCATGCGGCGGGGAGGTGAAGATCGCATCGGGCAGCAGGTATTCCCAATACCCGGCGAATTCGCGCCGCGAGACCACAAGCGCCCCGATGACCGGCCGCGATGTGTCGGAGGTCGCGACCAGAACTTCGCTCCGCTCCATCAGATTGCCGGAGTCGCCGAGCGCCATCGGCTCGATGGCGAGCGGCTGAAGCGTCCGCAGGAGGCCGAACCCGGTCGCGAAGTCGTAGGCGACGATTTCCGCCGGCACCACACGTTCACCGGGCAGGACAACCTCGGTGCTGATCGCTTCCATGATCAGGTACCCGATCGTCAGGACCAATCCGTCGGCCCCGATGACGACCCCGGACCCGGCGCGCTGGGTGCCGAGGGTCCCGGCAGTGCGGGCGTTGTCCGGAATCGTCGCGCGAACCCCGACCACGGCATCGAGCGGCGCCGCGCGCGCCTCCTGCTCAACCAGGACCAGGCCAACCAGCAGCATCGCCGCAAGTACTATCGCGGAATGCACAAGACGCCACAGCGTCTTCGTGCGCAGGAAGAGGCGAGATCGGGGCATGCCGGTCCACCGTTCCGGTTCGTGCTCCCGCAAGACTATCACTTCAAGCCCGGCAGCAGGAAGCGGGAACATTGTCCCGTCCTCAGTCGTCGAGCAGATAGGCGCCCTTGCGCGAGGGCAGGGTCTTGGTGCCCACCACTTTGGCGACGGTCATGCCGGACAGGGTGAACTTGTGCGCCCGGAGGCTGAGCACCAGACCATCCGTAATGGTATGGATCGGCTGCCGTCCCGCCGCCGGATCGTCCGCTCCCGGGTCGATCAGCCAGGCAATGATATCGCCGTCGCGCACCTGTTCGCCCAGTTCGACCGTAAAGCTGAGAACGCCGGTCGCGGGGGATTTGATGGTATCGCAGGCATCCAACTGGGTGGCCTCGCACAGGGGCGTGGGGACCGGGCCGGGATCGCCGGCGATCACGCCCTGCCGTTGCAGGGTGCGGAACAAGGCGGCGGCATCCGCCTCGGCGAAGGTGTCGCTTACGTCCGCCTGGCTGCGCAATTCCGCGGTTCCGGCCATGCAGGCGGCGGGAATCGGATGGTCGGGAAACCGCTCGGCCAAGCGAATCCACGGCGTCGAGTACGCCTCGTCGAAGGAGTCGCCGCCCGACTGCTCGGCCAGCAGCACCGCGCGGCAGCCCAATTCGGCCGCCAGATCCCGTGCCTGCGGCCAATGGGCGGGGGTCACGAAGATGTACATCAGCGCCAACTCGTCGCAGTGCAGATCAAGCGCCAGGTCCGCATCCACCGCATGACGGGCCAGGGCCATGCGCAGGCTGAACAGCTCGTCCTGCACCGGCTGTGCCGCCACCTCGTCCAGGGCGGCAAGCAGGGCGGCACGGATCGTGGCCACGTTCTCATCGGCCGACGCGGTCAGCTTGCCGGCGACCGCCTCGGCAACGGCCGGGAACAGATCCGGCCAGTTGCGGTTGAAATTGCCGCCGCCGCGCAAATCGTGGCGGCCCAGTTGCGCGGAATTGACGTATTGGCTCAGGCCGATGGGGTTGGCGTAGGGCACCAAGACCACCTCGCCCCGCATGGCCCCATCCGCCTGCGCCCGATCGAGCATGCGGGCCAGATGGTGCGCGACCAGCAATCCTGGTGTCTCGTCGGCATGCAGGGAGGCCTGTAGATACGCCTTCGGCCGCGCCCCCGCATCGCCATACCGGCGCAAGGTCACCTCCCGCCGGGTACCGGGGGTGGAGCCACGCAAGGGAATCCGTTCGATCTGCCGCGCCATGGGAACCTCTGTGTTTCACGATGATTGCCCCACAAGTCATCGCCCGGCGCATGGGCGGGGGTCAAGTGATGGCGGGTATCTGCCCGTGAGCACAGTTCCGCCGGCCCCATGCGTCACTCCCGTCACCTGCCGGACCGGGTGCAACATGCTATTGATATGAAAAGCTATTTCTCTGTGGATTGAGGAAAATCAGCCGGTCGTGAGGCGAGATCGCCCAGATCTCGTGCGAGCATTTCATTAACCATTGGACGCTATGGTTATCCAGCAGATTCACCGCAATCAGGTGATTCGCTCCCTTCGAAAATTAACTTTTACTCAGGCTCGAAGGCCCAGCAGCAATGTTCAACCTTCTGCGCTATTTCTCGCTCACCAGCGCGGTGGTCATCGTTGTGATTGCATTGGCCATGCAGGCCGTCTACCGGCAGAACGCGGTCGACGATCTGGTAAGTATGGCGGAAAGCCACAATGTCTCGCTGTCACAATCGTTCGCCAACACCCTGTGGCCGCGGTTCGCCTCTCATGTGACGGCCATCTCTGGAGCCGGTGGCGATGCCCTGCGCGCGCACCCGGAAACCGGCAACATCCACGAGGCTGCGAAGACTCTGACGCTCGGTCTGCCCGTGCTCAAGGTCAAGATTTATAACCTCGATGGGCTCACGGTCTATTCCTCCGATCCCAGTCAGATGGGCGAGGACAAGAGCAAAAATCCTGGGTTCCTGAAGGCGGCGCGGGAGGGAACTCCCGCCAGCAAATTGTCGTATCGCGACACGTTCAGTGCGTTCTCGGGTGTGGTCGAAGACCGGGATCTGGTGGAATCCTATATCCCGGTGCGCGGTCCCGATGGACGGATCGAAGGGGTATTCGAGCTGTATACGGATGTCACGCCTTTCGTGACGCAGATCGGGACGAATTCGAACCTGGTTATATTCGGTCTCTTGCTGTCGTTCGGAGTGTTGTACGCCATTCTGTTTATGATCGTCCGGCGTGCCGACCGGATCATCAAAAAACAGTACCGCGATCTGCGCAGCAACGAAGACAATATCAAGGCCAAGAACGCCGCCTTGGAGCATGAAGTCGCCGAACGCCTACGGGCGGAGAAGGCGCTTCAGGAATCCCATGATTCGTTGGAGAGGCGCGTGCAGGAACGAACCGCCGAGCTGCGAAAAAATGAAAAACACCTCATCTTGGCCCGCGACCAGGCGGAGTCCGCCAACCGCGCCAAGTCCGAATTCCTCGCCGCCATGGGCCATGAATTGCGTACGCCCTTGAACGCGGTCATCGGATTTTCGGAGATCATCAAGAGCGAGCTTCTAGGTCCGGTCGGTGAGGGCAAATACACCGAGTATGCGAATCATATCAATGGATCCGGGCAGCATCTGCTGAAACTCATCAACGATATATTGGATCTGTCCAAGGTCGAACAAGGCGATGCGGCGCTGGATCAAGAGACGCTCGATGTGACTGAGTTGATTCAATCCGTTGTTGAATCGGCGCAGTCGAGCGCCGACACGGCGGGGATTGATCTGACTCTGGATTCGTCCGGCGAACTGCCTGCTTTGCGCGCCGATGAGCGCAAACTGAAACAAATCCTCGGCAATCTGTTGTCCAACGCCATCAAGTTCACCGAGACCGGCGGCAAGGTTACGCTCAAGGTCAGGTGCGGAACCACGAGCGGCCACGTCTTTCAAATCATCGATACGGGCATCGGCATCGCTCCCGACGATATCCCCAAGGCGATGTCCCATTTCGGCCAGGTCGATGGCGATCTCAATCGGCGGTACGCTGGCACAGGCCTCGGCCTGCCGCTGACCAGCGCCCTGGTTGAATTGCACGGGGGCTCTCTCGATATCCATAGCGAGATCGGAGTGGGAACCACGGTCACCGTGCGCTTCCCCGCCGAGCGTATAGTGCGACTTCAGAAAGATGCGAAATCACCGAATATGGCAAACAAAAGGGTCGGTTGAGATCGCGCAGACGTCTGCTTCGAGGTATCGCGGCCAGGGCTCTGGCGGCAAGCTTGGCATGTCCGGCCAACGGGGCTGCCGGTCAGAGGAACGGGTTGTTGCGGCCAATGCTGGCGAAGAGCAGAAGGATACCGAATACCAACACCGCCGAAGCCCCGAGCAGGGACAAGCCCCGGCTCATATGGTTTTCCCAGATGCCGTTCGACTGCACAAGCCGTAGTGCCATACGGCGCGCTACGACCGTGAAGATTGCAAGAGCCGCGACTGTGGTGGCTGTGCCTAGGGCCATGGCAAAGGTTGCGCCGATACCGGCGAGAAAGACACCTTGCGCTAACGTGAAAAGGAGGATGATGATGGCACCGCTACAGGGCCGAATG
>DASWJP010000004.1:0-103191 GCA_036397065.1 Kiloniellales bacterium
GCCGGCGTGCGCGGCGCGCCGGCGGGCGATCTCTACATCTTCATCTCGGTCCGGGCGCACCGCCTGTTTCAGCGTAACGGCGCCGACATCCACTGCCGCATTCCGGTGCCCATGACCACGGCGGTCCTGGGCGGCACCATCGAGGTGCCGACCATCGACAGCAGCCGTGCCCGCATCACCTTGCCCTCGGGCACGCAAAGCAGCCACCAGTTCCGCCTCAAGGGCAAAGGCATGCAGGTGCTGCGCTCGAAGGCGCGCGGCGACATGTACGCCGAGGTGGTGGTGGAAACCCCGGTCAATCTGACCGCACGCCAGGAAGAGCTTCTGCGCGAGTTCGAAACTGCCGGCAAGGGGCGCAAGACCAGCCCCGAATCCGAAGGCTTCTTCGCCCGCGTCAAGGAATTCTGGGAAGACCTCACGGAATAGCCGGGCTCAAGCTTCCGCCTCCCGCGATGCCGTGCTAAACCGGTCGCCACGAGTGGGGACGCGGCCATGACGGATCTGCGAATTGGGATTACCGGCTGTTCCGGGCGCATGGGGCGGATGCTGTTGCGCACCGTCGCGGGGGCGCCCGGCTGTGTGCTTGCGGGAGGGTGCGATGCCCCCGGCAGCCCGGCCTTGGGCGAGGATCTGGGCATTCTCGCCGGCCTTGGCTTCCTGGACATGAAGGCCGGTGACGACGCGGCCGGACTGTTCGCCAAAAGCGACGTGGTCGTCGATTTCACCGTGCCGGCGGCCACCGTTGTCCATGCCGGGTTGGCGGCCAAGGCGAAGGTCGCCCATGTGATCGGCACCACCGGATTGGACGCGGAGCAGACCGCCGCCATCGGCCGTGCCGCGGCGAAGGCGCCCATCGTCCTGGCACCGAACATGAGCCTGGGGGTCAATGTGCTCCTGGCGCTGGTCGAGCGCGCGGCCAGCGTCCTGGATGCGGACTACGACATCGAGATCGTCGAGATGCATCACCGGCACAAGGTGGATGCCCCCTCGGGCACGGCGCTGGCCCTGGGCCGGGCCGCAGCCACCGGGCGGACCGTGGATTTGAATGCGGTGGCGCAAAAGGTGCGTGACGGGATCACGGGGGCGCGCCGGCGCGGCGACATCGGCTTTGCCACCTTGCGCGGCGGCGATGTGGCCGGCGATCACACGGTGATCTTCGCCGGCGAGGGCGAGCGCATCGAACTCGCGCACAAGGCAAGCAGCCGCGAGGTCTTCGCCCGCGGCGCCCTCAAGGCGGCCCTGTGGACCCGCGGCAAGCCGCCGGGGCTCTATTCCATGAAGGACGTGCTGGGGCTTTAGAGACGGTCCTAGGCTTGGGACGGCGCGCACGGAATGCAGGCCGCGCGCGCCCGGGCCAGGGCGGCGCGCAGGGCGCGCGCCAGATCGACACGTTCCGCCGGTGTGAGAAAGCCGCCGATCTCCACCCGGCGCCCGTGCGAGCGCAGCACCAATCGGCCCTGCGCCTCCGCCGGCTCGTCCACCAGAACCTGCAGCCAATAAGGTTGGGCGCGCCAGGTATGCCTCTCGCCCCAGTGGCTCACGCGCTCGATCACCAGATCATCACGGGAGAGGCGCACAATCTCATAGGCCCGTGCTCGCCGGTAGTTGATACGAAAGGCGAGATAGATCAGAGCCACGTCGAGACCCAGGAAACCGACCACCGGCCAGGCGCCGATCAAATAAAACAACAATCCGGCGGCGAAACCGACCGTGCCGACGGCGGTCATCAGGATGAGAAAGCCGCGCTGGCTCAGGCTGCGATGCGGGCTCAGGCGGGCATCGAAGAAAAGATCGCCGCGGCCGTGCGGGCGTGCCGGTGTCATGCGCATGCGGGCCATCCTACACCCGCCGTCCGCAGCCCCGCAAAGCCTTGGCGGGCGGACGGACTCGCCGGTACACTCGGGCCCATGAAAAAGGCCGATATCGCCCTGCTGTTCGATCGCCTGGCTGCCGCCCTGCCGGAGCCGAAAAGCGAGCTGGACTACTACAACCCGTATACCTTGCTGGTGGCTGTCGTGCTCTCGGCCCAGGCCACCGATGCGGGGGTGAACAAGGCAACACCGGCTCTGTTCAAGGCGGCCGATACGCCGGAGAAGATGCTGGCGCTGGGCGAGGGGCGAGTGAAGGAGTTCATCAAGACCATCGGCCTGTTCAACACCAAGGCCAAGAACGTCATCGCCTTGTCGCGCCTATTGGTCAGTGAGCACGGCGGCCGGGTGCCGCGCGACCGGGCCGCCCTCGAAGCCTTGCCCGGGGTCGGGCGCAAGACCGCCAATGTGGTCCTCAATGTCGCCTTCGGCGAGCCGACGATTGCCGTCGATACGCACATCTTCCGGGTGGCCAACCGCACCGGCTTGGCGCCGGGCAAGACGCCGCTGGCGGTGGAGCAAGGCTTGGAGAAAGTGGTGCCGCCGGCGCGCAAGCTGCACGCCCACCATTGGCTGATCCTGCACGGCCGCTATGTGTGCAAGGCACGCAAGCCCGACTGCGCGGTCTGTGTCATTCGCGATGTGTGCGCATTTCCCGGCAAGACGACCCTGGAAGCGCCCGCCGCCAAGCCGCGGCGAAAGAAATCAGCCTAGAGGCCGGACCAGGCGGGCGCGCAGCAGCGTGTTCAGGCAGACGCGCGTGTCCATGCGTTGCGCCGCGCCGTCGCGCGCCTCGACATAGGTCACTTCGCGGCGGCCGGCGGTGTCATAGAAAAAGACGTCCAGAACGCACCCGTCGTTGCGGTATTGCCAGATCTCGGCAGGGGCTTCGCGGCGGATCAGCTCCGGCTCGCCCAGGATAGCGCCCAGGGCGCCCGGGCCGATGCCCATGAGCTGTTGCGGATCGTCGTTGATGACCGGCGCCGGCGGCAAGGCGGCGGTGGCCGGATCGGGGGCCGATACGGCAGGCTCCGGATCCACCGGCGGTATGGCCGCGGGCGCCGGGGCCTGACAGGCGGCCAGGGCGAACAGCAGGAATATGCCCGCACCGGTCACCCAGGACCGCGCCGGTTGCGAATGAACGAGGCGCGATGGCAGGGGTTCGGGCGGCGCGGTCACGCGTTCCTCAGGCCGGGCGCAGGCCAAGACCGCCGCTCGGGCGCGTCTCCACGGATCGGACCTCTTGCGGGCCTTGCAGATCGGCGCGGCCGGTGATGCGCCCACCGCGCTCGACTTCGATCTCGGCATAGCGCACGGCGCCGCCGACCCGGCCGCTGGCGCGCACCGCCAACAGGCCGCTGACCGTGAGATCGCCGTCGAAGGTGCCGCTGACCAGGCACTCGCCGACCGCGGCGCTGCCCCGGAAGTGTCCGGATTCGGCGATTTCCAAGGTGCGTATATCGGTCAGTTCCGCCTCGACGCTGCCTTCGACCACCAGGCGTTCGCAGGCGCGGATTTCGCCGGTCAGGCGGATGTCCCGGCCGACCACCAGGGTATGGCCCGGAATTCCCTGATCCGGACTAACTTGACCCGGAATGGCCTGGGCCGGACTCCGGCGGTGATCCGCCGGCAGGCTGCGCGGCGCGGGCCGGGCGGCGGCGGCCGGAAGTATGGGGGCTGCCGGTTTGGGGGTGGCCGGCGCGGGGGCCAGGTTCAGGGGGTCGGTGGTGCGCGCAAAGGGTTTCATGGGCGGCGTGCGGATGATCGCCGCACTCGGGGTCTCGCTACTGCCGCTGTCGGCCCTCTTGGCGGCGGCTTGCTCGAGCTGGCGGCGGGCGCTGCGCGATGAACGTTTGCCGAAAATCATGTTTGTCTCCCCCTCGCCGCGGGGCCGCTCGTTCTGGTGGCGGCTCCGGCGGTCTAACCGTTTGTCGACCCGGCGGCGGTGGCATCACGGCGCCGCAGGCCCTCGAAAACGTGGAGCATGAAGCCGGTGGCGACGATGGGCATCAGCAGATTGAGCAGTGGCACGGTCAAGAGAAAGGCAATCACCGCCCCCGCCAGCAAAACCCGCCCCCGATGGCTGTGCCGCAACCGTTTGGTCGCTGCCCCATCCAGGCGCCGCACGGCAACCAGCTCGAAATACTCCCGGCCGAGAAGATAGCCGTTGAGCAGGTAGAAGACAAAGAGATTGAGCGGCGGGGCGAACAGCAGCAACAGGTAGACAGGCAGGAAAATCACGTTCAATGCCAAGCTGATGCCAACGAAGGCAAGAGCGCCGGCCAGCGCCTCGCCCCAAGGTTGCGCGCGGGCCGTCGACAGGCCGGGATAGTGGCGCCGCTCCACCGCCGCCGCCACCTCCTCGAGCAGGAACGACATGACCAGCACCATGACGGCGGGAAACAGGAAAAAGCTGGCGATCAGCACGGCGAAAATGCCGGCGGCGCCGAACAGCCATTCCAGCACCCCGGTCCAGAAGCCGCCGGAGCCCTGCGCCGCCAGCCAATCCGCCAGCGCCGCGCCGCTCCACGCCAGGCCCCACCAGGCCAGCATCCAGACCACGGCAAAGACCGCCAGCGCGGCGGCGACGGAGAGGGCGAACACCCGGCGAAACGCCGGATCGCCCATCTGGCGGAAGGCACGGCTGAGGGCGGTGAACATGGGACGGCGTCAGGCTGCCAGGACCGAACGGTCATAGCAGACCAGCTCAACCACGTTATCCTCCGGATCCCGAACATAGAGGGAGCGCCAACCGATCCATGGATAGGTCCGGGTGGCCACCGTATGCCCGCGCGCCCGAAGAAACTCCAGGGCCGCGTCATATTCGGCCAGCGGGATGGTTAAGGCGAAATGATGCAAGGTGGTCGTTTCCGCAGCATGCCCGGACCAGGCGTGTTCGGCGCCGTTCGATGGCCAATCACGTGGAAACAAGGCCAGGATGGTGGTATGTCCGGCAAAGCCATCTGCGATGCGGAAGAAGGTCATTTGTTCCTCTGGAAAATGGCGCAGGACCGGCAGGCCGATTTCCTCCTCATAGAAAGCACGCATGGCTTTTGGATCAAGCACGCGCAACACGACCTCTCCCAAGGCGCGCACGGCGAACCCTCGTTTGGCCATCGCAACACCTCCCTCGCGGCAATCAAGTGCGGAACCGGCTGAACATGCCGCAGCCGGCCGCCGACCGCAACTCCACCCCCGCCAACAGAGGGGTGGCCCTTATTATCGCCTCCGGGCTTGCCGCAAAGCCTTGGGGGCCGTAGGGTCGCGCCGCCTTCACCTTGGCGGAACAAAAACGGACCGGAGACTATGGCGGACGCTTCCCTGGACGTGGTCGGCATCGGCAATGCCATCGTCGATGTGTTCGCGCACACCGACGACGGCTTCCTGCGCACCCATGGCCTGGCCAAGGGCAGCATGACCTTGATCGATGGGGCGCGCGCCGAATCCCTCTATGCGGCCATGGGGCCGGGTGCCGAGGTTTCCGGCGGTTCCGCCGCCAATACCATGGCCGGCATCGCCGCCCTGGGTGGCCGCGGCGCCTTCATCGGCAAGGTGCGCAACGACCAGCTCGGCGGCATCTTCCGCCACGATATCCGCGCCGCCGGGGTCGCCTTCGAGACCGCCGCCGCCACCGAGGGGCCGCCCACCGCGCGCAGCCTGATCCTGGTGACGCCGGATGCGCAACGTACCATGAACACGTTTTTGGGCGCGGCGGTCGAGCTGTCGCCCGACGATCTGGACATCAAGGCCATCGAATCCGCCCAGGTCACCTATATGGAAGGCTATCTGTGGGACCCGCCGGCGGCCAAGCAGGCCTTTCTGGCGGCGGCGAAGCTGGCGCACGGGGCCGGGCGCAAGGTGTCGCTGACCCTCTCCGACCCGTTCTGCGTCGAGCGGCACCGCGACTCGTTCCTCGATCTGGTGCGCGGCCACGTGGACGTGCTGTTCGCCAACGAGGTGGAAATTCGCGCCCTTTATCAAACCGACAGCTTCGATGCGGCGCTGCAGAAGGTGTGTGGCCATTGCGCGATCGCAGTCCTCACCCGCAGCGCCAAGGGCGCGGTGGTGCTCAATGGCGACGAGACCCACGTGATCGATGCCGAGCCGATCGCCCAGTTGGTCGATACCACCGGGGCCGGCGATCTTTTCGCCGCCGGATTTCTCGCTGGATTAACCCGCGGAGAAACCCTATATGACTGCGGCCGGATGGGGGCGATAGCCGCCGCCGAAGTGATCTCCCATATCGGTGCCCGCCCGGAAGCCGACTTGGCCGCCTTGGTGCGCCAACGTCTTCACGAAGCGTAAAGCCATTTCCAGCCAAGGTCCCGCTCCATGACCACCCCCGCGTTGCGCAACGTAGCGATCATCGCCCACGTCGATCACGGCAAGACGACGCTGGTCGACCAATTGCTGCGCCAATCCGGCACCTTCCGCGACAACCAGCAGCTCACCGAGCGGGCCATGGACAGCAATGACCTGGAGCGCGAGCGCGGCATCACCATCCTGGCCAAGTGCACCTCGGTCTTGTGGCACGGGACGCGGATCAACATCGTCGATACTCCAGGGCACGCGGATTTCGGCGGCGAGGTGGAGCGGATTCTCTCCATGGTCGACGGCGCCCTGCTGCTGGTGGACGCGGCCGAAGGGCCCATGCCGCAGACCAAGTTCGTGACCATGAAGGCCCTGGCCCGGGGCCTGCGCCCGATCGTGGTCATCAACAAGGCGGACCGGCCCGATGCCCGGCCGTTCGAGGTGCAGAACGAGGTCTTCGATCTTTTCGCCATCCTCGGCGCCAGCGAGGCGCAGCTCGAGTTTCCCACCATCTTCGCCTCCGCCAAGGAAGGCTGGGCGGTGGCCGACTGGGATCATCCGCATGAGTCCCTCACCCCGCTGTTCGATCTGATCGTCCAGCATGTGACCCCGCCCGCCGGCGATGTGACGGCGCCATTTGCCATGCTGGCGACCACTTTGGAACTGGATCCCTATCTCGGCCGGGTTCTGACCGGGCGCATTCACGGCGGCAAGGCGCGCCTGAACATGCCGGTCAAAGCCCTGAGCCGGAGCGGCGAGGTGCTCGAGGAAGGGCGCATGAGCAAGCTGCTCGCCTTCCGCGGCCTCAAGCGCGTGCCCATCGACGAGGCCGTGGCCGGCGATATCATCGCCATTGCCGGCCTGGCCAATGTCACCGTGGCCGATACCCTGTGCGCCCCGGAGGTGGACCAGCCCATCGCCTCCCAGCCGGTCGACCCGCCGACCTTGGCCATGACGTTTTCGGTCAACGATTCGCCCCTCGCCGGGCGCGAGGGCGACAAGGTGACCAGCCGCATGATCGGCGCCCGCCTGTTGCGCGAGGCGGAAGGCAACGTCGCCATCCGCGTGCGCGAGACCGAGGGTAAGGATGCCTTCGAGGTGGCCGGGCGCGGCGAATTGCAGTTGGGCGTGCTGGTGGAAACCATGCGCCGGGAAGGCTTCGAGCTCTCCATCAGCCGGCCGCGCGTGCTCTATCGCACCGATCCGGACACCGGTCAGCGCCTGGAGCCCATCGAAGAGGTGCAGGTCGATGTGGACGAGGAATTCGCCGGCGTGGTGGTGGAAGCGCTCGGCGTGCGCCGCGGCGAGATGACCGGCATGGCGCCCTCGGGCGGCGGCAAGGTGCGGGTGACCTTTCTGGCCCCGTCGCGCGGCCTGATCGGCTATCACGGCGAATTCATGACCGCCACCCGCGGCACCGGCATCATGAACCGGGCCTTTGCCGCCTACGCCCCCTACAAGGGGCCGATCCAGGGCCGCCGCACAGGCGTGTTGATCTCGAATGCCGACGGGCCCGCCGTGGCCTATGCCTTATGGAATTTGGAAGAGCGGGGAACCATCTTCATCAACCCCGGCGACAAGGTTTATGACGGCATGATCATCGGCGAGCACAGCCGCGGCAACGATCTGGACGTCAATCCGCTGAAGGCCAAGCAGCTCACCAACATCCGCGCCGCCGGCAAGGACGAGGCCGTGCGCCTGACCCCGCCGCGCATCATGAGCCTGGAACAGGCCCTGGCCTATATCGCCGACGACGAGCTGGTGGAAGTCACTCCCAAGTCCATCCGCTTGCGCAAGACCCTGCTCGATCCGCATGCGCGCAAGAAGTACAGCCGGCTGAAGGATGCCGGATAAGGCGAGCGTCCCAACCGGACATGGGCGCGGCTGGCGCGGGGCCATCGCGCTTTACGCCGACCGGCGCCTGGTTATCATTCTGCTCATGGGCTTTGCCAGCGGCCTGCCGCTGCCGCTGACCCTGGCGACCCTGTCCTTCTGGCTGGCCCGGGTGGGGGTGGACAAGACCGCCATCGGTCTCTTCGCCCTGGTCGGCTTGCCCTATACCCTGAAGTTCGTCTGGGCGCCGGTTCTGGATCATGTGCGCGCGCCCGTGCTTGGCCGCCTGTTCGGCCGCCGGCGCGGCTGGGCCTTGCTCATTCAGGCCGCCCTCATCGCCGCCATCCTGGGGCTCGGCGCCAGCGATCCGGTGCTCGCACCGTGGGCGACCGCGGCGGCGGCCGTGGCGGTGGCCTTCTTCTCCGCCAGCCAGGATATCGTCATCGATGCCTACCGCATCGAAATCCTCGAGGAGTCCGAACAAGGGGCCGGGGCGGCCGCCACGCAAACCGGATATCGCCTGGGCGCGTTGCTGGCCGGGGCCGGGGCCATCGCGCTCTCGGATTTCATCGGCTGGTTCGCGGTCTTCGCCATCCTGGCCGGGTTCGTGCTGGTTGGCACGGCGGCCATGCTGATCGCCACCGAGCCATCGGCGGCGGCGAGCCGACCGGCGCTCGACCGCAGCACATGGCTGCAGACCGCCGTCGTGGCGCCGTTCACCGATTTTCTGCGTCGGCCCGGCTGGCTGGCGATTCTTGTATTCATTCTGCTCTATAAGTTCGGCGATGCCATCAGCGGCGTCATGGCCAATCCGTTTTTCGTCGAGATGGGATTCAGCGGCGTGGAGATCGCCGCGGTCACCAAGGTCTTCGGCGTTCTGGCCACCCTTGGCGGCGTGGTCGTGGGCGGCGTGCTGGTGGCGCGGTTTGGTTTGATCGTTGGGCTGGCGGTTGGCGGCGTCCTGCAGGCGGCGACCAACCTGCTCTATGCGGTGCAGGCGGGCGTCGGCCATGACATCGTTTTGCTCACGGTGGTCATCGGCGCCGACAATTTCACCGGCGGGCTCGGCTCCGCCGCCTTTGTCGCCTATCTGTCCAGCCTGTGCAGCCGGGCCTTCACCGGCACCCAGTTTGCCTTGCTGACATCGCTCATGGCGGCGGGGCGCACGGTGTTCTCCTCGGGCGGCGGCTGGTTGGCCGACAACATGGACTGGGCGGCGTTCTTCACGCTCACCGCCGCCCTGGCGGTGCCCGGCCTGCTGCTGCTCTGGTGGCTGGCGCGCGCCCGCGCCGCGGCGAACCACGGGATCGCGGGCGATGCCTTGGGTGACCGGCCTTGAGTCTCCTCTTCGAAGTCCTGACCGGAATCACCTTGCCGATCGTCCTGATGATCGGCGGCGGGTTCTTGCTGCAGCGGCATTTGACCTTGGATGTGGCCACCCTGAACCGGGTCACGGTCTATGGCACCCTGCCGAGCCTGCTGGTGGTCAGCCTGGCCACCGCTCCGCTGCCGGCGAGCGAGATCGAAGCGGTGATCTTCTTTTCCACCGGCCAGTTCATCGTTCTGCTGGGCATCGGCTGGATCGCCGCCGTGATGTTTCGCGTGCCGGCCGAATTGCGGCCGGTGCTGGTGCTGGCGGCGCCGTTCGCGAACACGGCCAACTACGGCATTCCCCTGGTCGAGCTGTCGTTGGGTTCGGCGTGGGTGCCGCATCAGGCGATCATCACCGCCGTGGCCACGGTTCTCATCTTCGCGCTGGCCCCGCTGATGCTGCAGACCGGCACCATCAACTTGCGGCGCTCGGCGGCGGCGGTGTTGCGCACGCCGGTGCTGCCGGCGGTGGCGGTCGGCCTGGCCCTCAACATCTTGGACGTGCCCCTGCCCGGGGTGCTGGATTTTACCTTGCGTGTGGTCGGCGCCGCCAATACGCCGGTGGCCCTGATCGCGTTGGGGGCGATGCTGGCAACGGCCAGGCTGTCGACGATGCGGGGCACGGTCGGCCTGGGTATCGGGTTGCGCGTGATCCTGGCGCCGATGCTGACCTGGCTGGCCCTGGTGATCATCGTCTTGCCGCCGGGCATGGCTGAACTGTTCCTGATCGGCGCGGCCGCACCCATCGGCATTCTGCTGCCCATCCTGTGCGCCGAGTACGGGCGGGAGCCCGGCGCCGCCTCGGCCATGGTCGTGCTTTCGACGGCGGTCAGCCCGGTCGCGGTGACGGCGATGGTCTATCTGGCGCGGGCGCTATAAGCCTCGGACGGGCGGTCGAGGGCATAGCCGGCGGCGCGCACGGTGCGGATCAGATCCTGATCGCCCGCCCCGTTCAAGGCTTTGCGCAGGCGGCGGATGTGCACATCGACGGTGCGCGCTTCCACATAGACATCGCGGCCCCAGACCGCGTCGAGCAATTGCTCGCGGCTGAAGACCCGGCCTGGGTTGCGCATCAGATGCTGCAACAGGCGGAACTCCGTGGGGCCGAGATGCACCTCGCGGTCGCTGCGGCGCACCCGGTGCGCCGCCAGATCCATGACCAGATCGGCGAAGTCGAGCTGTTCGGCCGCCAGCTCCGGCCGCGCCCGGCGCAAGAGTGCCCGAACGCGGGCGATCAGTTCCACCGGCGAGAACGGCTTGGTGATGTAATCGTCGGCACCGCAATCGAAGCCGCGCACCTTATCGTTTTCCTCGCCGCGGGCGGTCAGCATGATGATCGGAACGGTGGCCGTGTCCGACAGCCGACGCAGGCGCCGGCACACCTCGATGCCGGAGAGCAAGGGCAGCATCCAATCGAGCAGGATCAGATCCGGGCGATCCTCGGCGGCGCGCAGCAGCGCCTCCTCGCCGTCGCTCGCCTCACTGATAGTGAAGCCTTCGCGCTCCAGGTTATAACGCAGCAGGGTGACCAGCGGCCCCTCGTCCTCGACGATCAGAATGCGCGGGGTCATGATTTGTCAGGCTTTTCGAGGACGACAGCCGTCGGCGGCGGCGCGATGACCTGGAAGCTGGTGGTATCGCCCTTCGGGCGGCCACCAACCATGCGCTGGCCGGTGACCAGATAGTAGATAGTCTCGGCCACGTTCGTTGCATGATCGCCGATCCGCTCGATGTTCTTGGCGATGAACAGAAGGTGCGTGCTCGGCGTTATATTGCGCGGGTCTTCCATCATGTAGGTCAGCAATTCGCGGAACAGGCCGGTGTACATCTCGTCCACTTCGGCATCGCGATGCCAGACGTCGATGGCCCGCTCCGCGTCGCGCGAGGCATAGGCATCGAGCGTGTCCTTGATGATGTTTTGCGTCAATTGGGCCATGCGGGGTATGCCGCCGGCCGGCGGGATCGGCGGGATCTGATTGAGCGCCATCACCCGTTTCGCCACGTTGGCGGCGTAGTCGCCGATCCGCTCCAGATCGCTGGAGATTTTCAAAGACGAGATGACCTCGCGCAAATCGGTGGCCATGGGCTGGCGCAAGGCGAGAAGGCGCACGGCGCGATCATCGAGCTCCTCTTCGAGTGCATCGATGGCCGCATCGCCGCGCACCACGCGCTCTGCCAAGTCGGTATCGCGACGCTGCAGCGCCTGGACCGCGGTGGCGAGCTGGGTTTCCGCCAAACCGCCCATGCGGGTGACAACCTGGCTCAACGCCTTGAGTTCATCGTCGAACGAGCGGACTATATGCTGCGGTGTCATATGCCTATTCCTGCCCCTGATCGTCAGCCGAAGCGGCCGGTTATGTAACCGAGCGTGCGTTCGTCGCTCGGGTTCGTGAACACCTTCTCGGTGGCGCCGCGCTCGACCAGCTCGCCCAGATGGAAGAAGGCGGTGTATTGCGACACCCGCGCCGCCTGCTGCATGGAATGGGTGACGATGACGATGGTGAAATTTTCACGCAGCTCGTCGATCAATTCCTCGATGCGCGCCGTGGCGATGGGATCGAGCGCCGAGCACGGCTCGTCCATCAGAATGACCTCCGGATCGACGGCGATCGCCCGGGCGATGCACAAGCGCTGCTGCTGCCCGCCGGACAGGCCGGTGCCCGGTTTGTCCAGCCGGTCGCGCACCTCCTCCCACAGGCCGGCGCGGTGCAAGCTGCGTTCGACGATCTCGTCCAGGGCGGCCTTGGTTTCCGCATGGCCATGGATGCGCGGGCCGTAGGCGACGTTTTCGTAGATCGATTTCGGAAACGGATTCGGCTTCTGAAAGACCATGCCGACGCGGGCGCGCAACTGACCTACGTCCAGATCACTGCCGTAAATATCCTCCCCGTCCACGGTGATTGTGCCGGTGACTCGGCAGCCTTCGATCACATCGTTCATGCGGTTGAGGCACCGAAGAAAAGTCGATTTGCCGCAACCCGACGGACCAATCAGCGCGGTCACCTGATTTTCGCCGATATCCAAATTGACCGATTTGAGCGCGTGGCTGTCGCCATAATAGACGTTCGTATCCGCCACGTGAATCTTGGTCCGCGTTTCCGTGGATGCTTGCGGCGTTGGCATTTTTACGATCGCGGCCAAGATCTCCTCCTACCAGCGGCGGGTGAATCGCGCGCGCAGAAACACCGCGAGAGCATTGATTGTCACCAGGAACCCGAGCAGCACGAGGATGCCCGCCGAGGTGCGGGAAACGAACCCGCGTTCCGGGCTGTCCGCCCAAATGAAAATCTGCGTCGGCAGGGCGGTGGACGGATCGAAGATGCCTCCCGGCAGCGCGGTGATGAAGGCGTTCATGCCGATCAGCAGCAGCGGCGCGGTCTCGCCGAGCGCCTGGGCCATGCCGATGATCGTGCCGGTCAAAATTCCAGGCATGGCCACGGGCAGAACGTGATGCCTCATCGCCTCGAAGCGCGACGCGCCGACCCCCAACGCCGCCTCGCGCAGCGACGGCGGCACCGACTTCAAGGCCACGCGCGCGGCGATGATGATGGTTGGCAGAGTCATGAGCGCGAGAACCATGCCGCCGACCAGCGGGGCCGAGCGCGGCAAGCCGAAGAAATTGAGGAAAACCGCCAGGCCAAGCAGCCCGAAGACGATCGAGGGCACGGCGGCCAGATTGTTGATGTTGACCTCGATGATGTCGGTCCAGCGGTTCTTCGGCGCGAACTCCTCGAGATAGATCGCGGCGGCGATCCCGATGGGAAAGCTGAGCAAGAAACAAACGAGCAGGGCATAGGCCGAACCGGTCAGCGCGCCGGCCAACCCGGCGAGCTCGGGAAACCGGCTGTCGGCGTTGACGAACAAGCCCCAGTTGAAGGGCGCGGATATCCTGTTCTCGGCGCGCAGCTTGTCGTACCAGGCGATCTGTTCGTCGTTAACGCGGCGCAGCTCCTCCGGTGTGTCCCGGTCGATCCCGCCTTTGTGAAATTGGTCGATGGGATCGGTGACCGGCAGGCGCAGGGAGAATGTCCGGCCAATCAACTCGGGGTTTGTCACGACCTCGTCGCGGACGATGAATTGCGCGCCGGAGCTGACCATATCGAACAGCTTGCGTTGCTCGGATGTGCCGGTGACCTCCGGAAACAGGCCGGCCAAGGCGTCGCGCACGATCGCCCGGTAATTACCCTTGGCGGGATCGTCCGGCGATACCTGTTCCGGCGTAACGGTCAGCTCCAGCCGCAGATGCGTCTGCACGAAAGCCGACGCGCCTGTCGTGATCAGGGATACGAACAGGGTCGCGAGAAGCCCCAGCGCCACGAGGATGGCACCGATTCCATAGAGCCGCAGCCGACGGTCTGCGGCGCGCCGGCGGCGCAGCCGCTTCCGGTAAGCCTCGGTTCGCCGCCAGGCCATCGGCGCCGGCGTATGTTGGACCGTATCACTCATACTGTTCCCGGTATTTCCTGACGATATGCAAGGCCAGAACGTTGAGCGCCAGCGTCGCGAAGAAAAGAACCAGGCCGAGTGCGAAGGCGGCCAGGGTCTTGGGACTGTCGAATTCGGTGTCGCCGATGAGCAGCGTGACGATCTGCACGGTGACCGTGGTCACCCCTTCCAGGGGGTTGGCGGTCAGGGTCGCGATCAAACCGGCCGCCATCACGACGATCATGGTTTCGCCGATGGCGCGGCTAACGGCGAGCAGCAGGCCGCCGACGATTCCGGGCAGGGCCGCCGGGATCAAGACCGATTTGATCGTCTCGGCCTGCGTAGCGCCGAGCGCGTACGAGCCGTCGCGCATGGCCTGCGGCACCGCGTTCAAGGCGTCGTCGGAAAACGACGAGACGAACGGGATGATCATGATGCCCATGACCGCGCCGGCGGCCAGGGCGCTGTTCGGCGCCACCGCAATGCCGATGGTCTCCCCGAACTGGCGCAGGGCTGGCGCGACGGTCAGCACGGCGAAGAAGCCGTAGACCACGGTCGGGATCCCGGCGAGAATTTCCAGCAGCGGCTTGACGACCGCATGGACACGCGCATCCGCGTACTCAGCCAGGTATATGGCCGAGAGCAATCCGACCGGGGCGGCCACCGCCATGGCGATGAAGGCGATCAACAGTGTCCCGGCAAAGACCGGAATGGCGCCGAAAGCGCCCGCGCCGGCGATCTGATCGGCGCGTATGGCGATTTGCGGCTCCCAGCTCAGGCCGAAGAAAAAATCGTGCCAGGGCACGAGGCGGAAGAAATGACTCGCCTCGAACAGCAGCGACAGCACGATGCCGGCGGTGGTGACGATGGCCACCACCGAGGAGAAGATCAGCAGGCCGGTGACGATCCTTTCGACTCTGTTGCGCGCCCGGAAGCGTGCCGAGATGGGCCCGCGGGCGGCGAGCAAGGCAATTATCGCGAGCGCCGCCGCGCTGGCCACCATGCTCCACTGAGCGATTTGGCCCCAGCGGCCGTAACGTTCGGCGGCGGCCAAGATCTCGGGACCCGGCGTGTCAAAAATCTGCCCGCGTGAAACGCTCTTGATCTCGCTCAAAATCAGATCGATGTGGCCCGCGTCCGCATCGGCGACGATGCTCGCGGGCAGGCTTTGTATGAGAAGGGCGTCGATGACGGGTCCCTGCAGGCTCAGCCAGACCAGGACCAGGAGCAAGGACGGCAGGCCGGCCCACAACGCCACGTAGGCCCCGTGATACGCCGGCAGGGAGTGCAGGGACCGCAGACGGCCGCTGGCAACCGACACCGCCCGGACCCGGCCGAACCAGTAGCCGGCGGCCGCGAGGGCCAGGAGTCCCAAGAGAATGGTCAGGAACATGATGCCGTTTCTTTTCCCGGAACCGTTGAAGCGAAACGACGTGAAAGCATGTCCGCGCCGTTAAATCGGCCGCAGCCGGCGGCGCGGCCGGCTGCGGTAGCGTCTTCTTGCCTTCGGTATCGTGTCGTCTTGCTCTCTATGACAATCCCCGTGGCCTACATGGTCAGCGAGACGCCCTTGACGACGGCGTTCTGAACGTCGCCGCGGTGCTTATCTGCAAGCGGCACCAAACCGCGCTCGCTGAGGTAGCCGCCCGGGCCCATGGCGGTGTTGCTCATGTACTCCGCGATGAAGTCGTTCAGGCCGGGGATAACATTGCGGTGCGCGTTCTTGATGTAGATGAACAGCGGCCGGGAAATCCCGTAGCTGCTGTCCGCAATGGTGTTGAAATTGGGCTCGACGCCGTTAACGGTGACGGCCTGCAGCTTGTCCTCGTTCTCGTAGAGGAACGAATAGCCGAAAATGCCATAGGCGCTCGGATCGGCTTCCAGGCGCTGAACGATCAGATTGTCGTTCTCACCGGCCTCGATGAACAGGCCGTCCTGACGCATCCGGCTGCAGACTTCCTTGTGCCGGTCCTTGTCAAGGCTTCCAACCTCCGAGAATTCCTCGCAGCCCTCCTCCATTGCCAGCTCGACAAAGGCGTCGCGAGTGCCGGATGTCGGAGGCGGTCCGAAGACTTGGATCTTGAGGTCTGGGAGACTCGGGTCGATGTCGCTCCACTTCTGGTGCGGGTTGGCGACGATCTTGCCGCCGACCGGCACCTCGGCCGCCAAGGCTTGGTAGATTTGCGCTTTGGTCAGGTTGAGCTTGGCACCCTTTCTGGAGACCGCGATGGACAAGCCATCGTAGCCGAGCAGCGCTTCGGAGATGTCCTTGGCACCGTTCGACTGGCACAACTCGTATTCGGACTTTTTCATGGCCCGGGAGGCGCCGGTCATGTCGGGGTGGCCTTCGCCGATGCCCTGGCAGAAGATCTTCATGCCGCCGCCGGTGCCGGTCGATTCGACCACCGGAGACGGGCGACCGGTCTTGTTGGCGAACTCTTCGGCCACGGCTTGCGTGTACGGAAAGACTGTCGACGAGCCGACGATACGGATCTGGTCGCGCGCTTGCGCCGGAACCGCGGCGGCCATGGCAACGCCGGCGATCACGGCACCGGCGAGTATCACAGGGGTGAGAAGTTGTTTGATCACAGGTCGTACCTCCATTCGAGGTCCAGGGGGGGTCTCACGCGCGGCCACCAAAACCGCTGCGCGCGCCGGCTACCAACCGACTGGCGCCACTCTATGCAAGCACAGGGATACAATTACTACGGATAAGTGACAGTTTTATGACAGGCGACAGGGGCGAATTATCGTATTAATACAATACGTTAAATACTATCTGGCGGGTCGTCGTGCTTGCCTTCGGCCAGCGGCAGGATGACGGTGAAAATGGATCCTTCGCCCACGGTGCTGTCGATGTCGAGCAGGCCGCGGTGCCGGTTGAGGATATGTTTGACAATGGCCAGACCAAGGCCGGTTCCGCCGAGCTTGTGCGAGCGGGCGGCATCGACCCGATAAAAGCGTTCGGTCAGGCGCGACAGGTGCTCACGGGCAATGCCCTCTCCGCGATCGGCGATAGAGAGCGCCACCCCCGGACGGCCTAGCCGCCGAGCCAAGGCGCTGCCCGCATCCGCCCGCCGGGCGGAAATGCGAATTTCGCTGCCGGCGTGGCCGTACTTGAGAGCATTATCGATAAGGTTCTGGAAAACCTGAGCCAAATCGTCCATCTCGCCGGCGACCGGCGGCAGGTCCGGCAGGTCAAAGACGAAGGTTATTTGCTTCTCGTGGGCTTGCGGCTCGAGGGTGCGCGCGACGCTGTGCAGCAGGGCGCCCAAATCGACCTTGCCGCGCGGCGGCGTGTGTTCCTGCAATTCGATGCGCGAGAGGGAGAGCAGGTCCTTGACCAGCCGCGACATCCGCTCGGCCTGTTCGCGCATGACCCCGAGGAAACGGTCGCGCGCGTCCGTATCATCCCGCGCCGCACCCTGCAGGGTTTCGATGAACCCCAGAAGGCTGGTCAGCGGCGTGCGCAGCTCATGGCTGGCATTGGCGATGAAATCGGCGCGCATCTGCTCGACCCGTTTCATGGCGGTCACATCGTGCAGGGCGAGCACCGCCACCGTGCCGTCGGGCACGGGCGCCGGCAGGCGCGCCAAGCGGGCGCTGTAGTGACGGCTCACCGGGCCCGGCACGGTGAAGTCGACGACCCGGCCGGCCTCGCCGCGCAGCACCGCATCGACGGCGGTCAGCAGGGCCGGGTTGCGCACCACCGACGGCAAATTGCGCCCGGTCAAGTCCCCGTCGAAGGCGTCCGCCGCCGCCGGGTTGGCGCGTACGATGCGGCCGTCATCGCTCAACAACAACAAGGGATCCGGCAAGGCGGTCAAGATGGCTTCGCCGCCGGCCACTGTTTCCTGCAAATCGCGCCGCTGCCGGCGCCGTTCCCGCGCCATCTCCGCCACCGCCGCATCGAGGCCGGGACACAAGGGTGTGCGCTGCTCCCGCGCCGACGGCAGCGGCGCATCGATGTCGCCGCCGAAGGCCTCGATGGCCTGGCGCAACACGGCGACCCGGCGCAGATGCCAGCGCAGGAGAAGTGCGGCCGGGAGTGAAACCGCCAGAACGGCGGCTGCTATCACCGGCCAGGACAGCATTCCGGCCACGGCCAATATCGCCAACACTACCAGCGCCGGCCCCACCACCAGCGCGAAGGCGAATGCGGCTTCCCCCGGCGCGGTAGTGCGCATCAGGCTTCGGCCGCGACCACCGCATCGTGCGCGGCAATGGCCGCGGCGATCACCAGATCGTTGACGGTGGCGCCGAGGGAGACAATCTGGGCCGGTTTCGACAGGCCCATCAGGATCGGTCCGATCACCGTTCCGATGCGCGCGCTTTGCACCAGCTTGGTGACGATGTTGGCGGAATGCAGGGCCGGCATGATCAGCACGTTGGCGGGCCCGCGCAGACGGCAGAACGGATAGATCCGTCGCATCAGATCGTAGTCGAGGGCGACGTTCGCCTGCATCTCGCCATCGTATTCGAAGTCCACCTCGAGGGAATCGAGCACCCGCACCGCATCGCGAATGCGCTGGGCCTTCTCGCGCTTGGGATTGCCGAAGTTGGAAAAGCTCAACAAGGCCACCCGCGGCTCATGGCCCATGGCGCGGGCTTGCGCCGCGGCCTGGATGGCGATGTCGGCCAATTGCTCCGGTGCCGGCAATTCATGGACGGACGTATCGGCGATGAAGACCGAGCGGCCGTTGAGCAGCATGATGGACATGCCGAAGACGCGCCGGCGCGGTTTCGGATCGATGGCCCGGGTGATGTCGTCGAAGGCCACACCGAAGCTGCGCGTCAGGCCGGTGACCATGGCATCCGCATCGCCCATGGCGACCATGCAGGCGGCGAACACATTGCGGTTCTGGTTCACCATGCGCTGGCAATCGCGGTGAATGGCGCCGCGCCGCTGCCAGCGCCCGTAGAGGAAATCGGTGTACCGCTTGTTGTTCGCCGAGAGGCGGGCATTGTGGATTTCGAAGGCCTCGTCGCTGGCGCCCATTTGCCGCAGGGTCTCGCGCACCAGCTCCTCGCGCCCGACCAGAACCGGCGTGCCATAGCCGGCGTGATGGAAGGCCAGTGCCGCGCGGATCGAGGCTTCCTCCTCGCCCTCGGCAAAGACCACCCGCTTGCCGCTGCCGCGCACCTTCTCGAAAATGCGCTGCAGGCCGGCCACGGTCGGATCCAGGCGGGCGGCCAGTTCCTGCCCATAGGCGGCGAAATCGCGGATCGGCCGGCGGGCCACGCCGGTGTCCATGGCCGCCTTGGCCACCGCCTGCGGCACGGCGACGATCAAGCGCGGATCGAAGGGTGCGGGAATAATGTAGTCGGGGCCGAAGCGCACCCGCCGCCCGGCATAGGCGCGATCGACCTCGTCCGGCACATCCTCGCGCGCCAGGGCGGCCAAGGCTTGTGCCGCGGCAATCTTCATCTCCATGTTGATGGTCGAGGCGCGCGCATCCAAAGCGCCGCGGAAAATATAAGGAAAGCCCAAGATATTGTTGACCTGGTTCGGGTAGTCCGAACGGCCGGTGGCCATGATGGCGTCTTGGCGCACCGCCGCGACCTCCTCCGGCGTAATCTCCGGGTCTGGATTGGCCATGGCGAAGATGATCGGCTTGTCGGCCATGGCGCGGACCATGTCCGGGGTGACCGCGCCCTTGGCGGACAGGCCGAGAAAGAGATCGGCGCCATCCATGGCCTCGGCCAGGGTGCGCGCCTTGGTCTTGACCGCATGGCCCGACTTCCACTGGTTCATGCCCTTGGCGCGGCCCTGGTAGATGACCCCCGAGGTATCGCACAGGGTCACGTTGCCCGGCTGCACGCCCATGGCCTTGAGCAGCTCGGCGCAGGCGATGCCCGCCGCGCCGGCGCCGTTGATGGTCACCCGCACCGAGGCCATTTCCCGGCCGGTCAAGTGCAAGGCATTGATGACGCCGGCCGTGGTGATGATGGCGGTGCCGTGCTGATCGTCATGGAAGACCGGGATGTCGAGGTGCTCGCGCAGGCGCTGTTCGATGATGAAACATTCCGGCGCCTTGATGTCCTCCAGGTTGATGCCGCCGAAGGTGGGGCCGAGAAAACGCACGCAGTTGACGAACTCGTCCACATCGCGGGTATCGACCTCCAGGTCGATGCCGTCCACGTCGGCGAAGCGCTTGAAGAGCACCGCCTTGCCTTCCATCACCGGCTTGGCGCCGAGCGCCCCCAGATCGCCCAAGCCGAGGACCGCGGTGCCGTTGGAGACGATGGCCACCAGATTGCCCTTGGCGGTGTAGTCGTAGACCCGGTCCGGATCCTCGAAGATCTTCAGGCACGGTGCGGCCACGCCGGGGGAATAGGCCAGGGTCAGATCGCGCTGGGTGGTCAGCGGCTTGGTGGCGCGAATCTCGAACTTGCCGGGCCGGCCGTGGGCGTGAAAATCCAACGCCTCCTGCTCGGTGATACGCGACTTACCCTGATCCATACGTCCTCCCCCGCGCCGGCACACCGTCCGGTGCTGTGCCCCTGGTCTGAATGTTAGAGAGGCCCGCCCCAGCCGTCAAAGGAGCGGTCAGCAGCGCTGATTGGTGTTTAGCGGCGATTTCGGCGATGAATGTGCACATCGGCGGCGCCGTTGTGCCGCAACACATCGCTCGCCTTCGTCTCCCGCTCCGGCGTTTCGGCCCGCACCCACAGAAGCACCGCGCCGGACTCCAATGCCCGGGCAAAGCTTTCCGTATGCGGTGTGGCGCGCACGGTTTCCAGCACCTCGGCCAGGGCCGCACCGGTCAAGCCGGCGGCCATGGCCGCCGAGATGGCGGCGCCGACCGGGCCGGTGGCGATGCCGATCAAACCGGCGGCGGTCAGCGGCCCGATATACTTGATCTCGCCCACCAGGCCGGAGAGCGCCTCCTCCCAGGCCGCCCCCGGCGTACCGGCGGCGCTGAGCGATTCGTGGGTGTCCAGGACCGAGAGATCGCTGGCCGCGAAGCCGCCGCCGAGCAGCGCCTCGACCGCTGCCGTGAAGGTCTCGCGGTCGGCGAACCGGCCGACCACTTCGATGACATCGCTGCTCACGCGGATCGTCTCCTTGCCGGTTTCAGAAGGCGCACTCTCGTGCCATTGTGCCCTGCGCTTGCCCCCGGGCGCAACGCGGCCGCTTCAATCCGGGCGGATCATGTTCTAAGTTGGCCGCACCCCCACCGCAAACCAGATCGGCCTCCCGTGCCCGAATCCACGCAACCGTCCGCAAGCGACCATCGGCCGCCCTCATCGGCGACGATGCCGGATGCCGCATCGATCGCCGCCGGGGCCACACCCATGATGAGCCAGTTCTTGCAGCTCAAGCAGGCGCACCCGGGCTATCTGCTGTTCTACCGCATGGGCGATTTCTACGAGATGTTCTTCGACGATGCGCTGGCCGCCGCCGCCGCCCTCGACATCACCCTGACCAAGCGCGGCCAGCACGACGGCGCGGATGTGCCCATGTGCGGGGTGCCGGTGCATGCCGCCGACGGCTATCTGGCGCGCCTCATCCGCCAGGGCTTCAAGGTGGCCATCTGCGAGCAGATGGAGGACCCGGGCACCGCCAAGAAACGGGGCGGCAAGACCCTGGTGCGCCGCGACGTGGTGCGCCTGGTGACCCCCGGCACGCTCACCGAGGACGAGCATCTGGACGCCCGGGCGCACAACTTCCTGGCCGCCTTGACCGAGGCCGGCGGCGAATTGGGCCTGGCCTGGCTGGATATTTCGACCGGCGATTTCCTGGCGCAGCCGCTGAGCCCCGGACCGGCTCTCGCGGCGGCGCTGGCCCGGATCAATCCCGGCGAATTGCTGATTTCCGAGCGTTTGCTGCAGACGCCGGCGCTCTTCGAGGTGCTGGGCGATTGGAAGAGCGTGCTGTCGCCCCTGCCGTCGCCGCGCTTCGACAGCGGCAATGCCCGCCTGCGCCTGGAGGCGCTCTATGGGGTCAAGGCGCTGGAGGCTTTCGGCGATTTCGGCCGCGCCGAATTGGCAGCCGCCGGCGCCCTGGTGGACTATCTGGAGCTGACGCAAAAAGGGCGCCTGCCGCGACTGGCGCCGCCGCGCCGCCTGGGGGCCGGGGCGGTCATGGAGATCGATGCGGCGACCCGGCGCAACCTGGAGTTGGCCGTCACCTTGAGCGGCGAGCGCAAGGGCTCCCTGCTCGGTACCATCGACCGCACCTTGACAGGCGCCGGGGCGCGGCTGCTGGCCGCACGCCTGGCCGCACCCTTGACCGATCCGGCGGCGATCGCCGGGCGCTGCGACATGGTGGCCTTCCTGATCGATGCAGCAAATGTGCGCGCCGATGCGCGCGCGGTCTTGCGCACCTGTCCGGATATGGAGCGGGCGTTGTCGCGCCTCAGCCTCGGGCGCGGCGGCCCGCGCGATCTGGCGGCGGTGCGCGAGGCCCTGCGCCAGGCCGGGCGCCTGCGCGGCTTGCTGCACGGCGGCGGCTTGGCGCCCTTGCCCGACGGGCTGGCGGCGGCGGCGCGCGATTTGGGCGAGCACACCACGCTGCTCGACCGTTTGGACCGGGCCCTGGCCCCCGATCTGCCGCTGCTCGCCCGCGACGGCGGCTTCATCGCCCCCGGCTATGCGCCGGAATTGGACGAGCTCAAGACCTTGCGCGATGAGAGCCGGCGTCTGATCGCCGGCCTGCAGAGCAAGTATTCGGTGGCAACCGGGGTGACCACCCTGAAGATCCGGCATAATAACGTGCTTGGCTATTTCATCGAGGTGACACCGACCCACGCCGAGAAGGTGCGCGGCGACGCCGAGGACAGCCCCTTCATCCACCGGCAAAGCCTGGCCAGCGCGGTGCGCTTCGCCACCGTCGAGCTGGGCGATCTGGAATCCAGGATCACCGGGGCGGCGGATAAGGCGCTCGCCGTCGAGCAGCGCCTGTTCGACGATCTGGTGGGCGAGGTGGTCGGCCGGGGCGCGGAGATCGGCCTGTGCGCCCGGGCGCTCGCCGCCGTCGATGTCGCCGCCGCCTTGGCCGAGGTGGCCGCCGCCGGCCGCTGGTGCCGGCCGACGGTGGATGCCACCACCGCCTTTTCCGTGCGCGGCGGCCGTCATCCGGTGGTCGAGGCGGCCCTAACGCAAGCGCAGACCGGCGCCTTCGTCGCCAACGATTGCGCTCTGGGCGGCATCGACGGCCAGGACGATGGGGCGGGTGCACGCATCTGGCTGATCACCGGCCCCAACATGGCGGGCAAGAGCACCTTCCTGCGGCAGAACGCGCTCATTGCCGTGCTCGCGCAAATGGGCTCTTTCGTGCCCGCTGAATCGGCGCACATCGGCGTGGTCGACCGCCTGTTCAGCCGGGTGGGTGCGGCCGACGATCTGGCCCGCGGCCGCTCCACCTTCATGGTCGAGATGGTGGAAACCGCCGTGATTCTCAATCAGGCGGGACCGCGCGCCCTGGTCATTCTCGACGAGATCGGCCGCGGCACGGCCACCTTCGACGGCCTGTCGCTCGCCTGGGCGTGCGTCGAGCATCTGCACGAGGTGAACCGCAGCCGCGCCCTGTTCGCCACCCATTTCCACGAGCTGACGGCGCTGGCCGGTAGGCTCGCGGGCCTCGCCTGCCATACCATGCGGGTCAAGGACTGGAAGGGCGAGGTCGTGTTCCTCCACGAGGTGGCGCCCGGCGCCGCCGACCGTTCCTACGGCATTCATGTCGCCAAGCTGGCCGGCCTGCCCGCCGCCGCCGTCGCCCGCGCCGAGGCGGTGCTGGCGCAGTTGGAGCAGGGCGAGCAGGCCGGCACCTTGAGCCGCCTGGCCGACGATCTCCCCCTCTTCGCCGCCCGCCCGCGGGGCGTTGCGGAACCGCCACCACCGTCGCCGGTGGTGCAAGCGCTCGCCGCCGCCGATCCGGATACGCTCACCCCCAAGGCCGCCCTGGAGTTGCTCTACGAGCTCAAGCGCTTGGCGGCGGATGAGAAAGCGTAGCGCATAGCGTCCTGCTCGAAATGAAGCTTTGCAGATCAAGCGATTGCCAAGCTCTTCATCATCACGGTGTCATTGCCGGGCTTGACCCGGCAATCCATCGAGGTCCGAGACTCGCTCGCGAATGGACCCTCGGGTCAAGCCCGAGGGTGACGACGGGAACCCTGCCAAGCGCTTTCAACTGAGCCATTCATTGTGAGTTAGACTCCTAGGCGCATAATTCCCTTGTCTGCGCGGGCTCCGGCGGCAATCTCATAGGCTGAGCTGAAGGGAGTGCATGGCCATGGAGGCACTGGCGCTGGAAAGCGGGCCCGAGGCCGAGGTGGAGCGGCCGCGGGCGATTGTCGAGCGCCGCCGTCTGCGGGCCGAGGTGGCGGAGATCGCCACCGCCGATCTGCCGCCGACCGAGGCCCGCGCCCGGATCCTGGCGCTGCTCAAGGCGGCCTTGGCCGATGGCCGGGCCGAGATCCGCCGCCGCTTCGATGCCGGCGCCTCCGGCCGCGCCGTGGTGCGCGCCCATTGCCACCTGGTGGACCAGATGGTGCGTGTGGTCTTCGATCATGCCAGCGAACACGTCTATCCCCTGGGCAGCCCGTCGACGAGCGAGGTTCTCTCCCTGGTCGCAGTCGGCGGCTATGGCCGGGGCGAGCTGGCGCCGTACTCGGATGTCGATCTCCTGTTCCTGATTCCCTACAAGCTGACGCCGCGCAGCGAGCAGGTGATCGAGGAGGTGCTCTACTTCCTCTGGGATTTGGGCCTCAAGGTGGGCCAGGCCACCCGCTCGGTGGACGAATGCATGCGCCAGGCCAAGGCCGATCTGACTATCTGCACCAGCCTGCTGGAGGCGCGCTGGCTGTGGGGCGATCAGGATCTCTACCGATCCTTACGCAAGCGCTTTCAGAAAGAGGTCGCCGCCGTCAAGGGCGCGGCCCGGTTCATCGAGGCCAAGCTGGCCGAGCGCGCCGAACGGCACAAGCGCCTGGGCGGCTCGCGCTATTCCCTGGAGCCCAACATCAAGGACGGCAAGGGGGGCCTACGCGATCTGCACACCCTCTATTGGATCGGCAAGTTCCTCTATCAGGTGGACGACGTGGCCGAGCTGACGGCGCGCGGCGTGTTCACGAAGACCGAGGCGCGGCGCTTCGACAAGGCGCAGAACTTCCTGTGGACCCTGCGCTGTCATCTGCACTATGCCGCCGGCCGCGGCGAGGAGCGCCTGACGTTCGATCTGCAGAAGGAGATCGCGCCGCGCTTAGGGTATACGGACCGGGCCGGGGCGCGCGATGTCGAGCGCTTCATGAAGCACTACTTCCTGGTGGCCAAGGACGTGGGCGATCTGACGCGCATTTTCTGCGCCGCCCTGGAGGCCGAGCATGACCGGCGCTCACGCTTTCGCCTGCCCACGCTGCGCCGGCGCCGGGCGATCGAGGGATTCCGCCTGGAGGGCGACCGGCTGAGCGTCGCCGGGCCGGAGGTCTTCGCCCAGCATCCGGTGCAGATGCTGCGCATCTTCCATGCGGCGCAACAGCACGATCTGGATATCCACCCCAAGGCGTTGCGCTGGATCACCCAGAATTTGAAACTTATCGATGCGGACGTGCGCGCTGATGCCGAGGCCAACCGCCTGTTCCTCGACATGCTCACATCCGAGAAGGATCCGGAGATGGCCTTGCGCCGGCTGAACGAGGCCGGTGTGTTCGGCCGCTTCATGCCCGACTTCGGCCGGGTGGTGGCGCTGATGCAATACAACATGTACCACCACTTCACGGTGGACGAGCACACCATCTTCGCCATCGGCATCCTGCACAAGATCGAGCAGGGCCTGCTCAAGGACGAGGTGCCGGTCGCCAGCGAAGTGGTGCACAAGGTGCTCTCCCGCCGGGTGCTCTATCTGGCGGTGCTGCTGCACGACATCGCCAAGGGCCGCGGCGGCGACCATTCGCAGCTCGGCGCGAAGGTGGCACGCAAGGTGTGCCCGCGCCTGGGGTTGAGCGAGGAGGAGACGGAGACCGTCGCCTGGCTGGTGCTGCATCATCTGGCCATGTCGGATACGGCCATCAAGCGCGATCTGACCGACCCGCAGACGATCAGCGATTTCGCCGCCCTGATCCAATCGCCGGAACGGCTGCGCCTGCTGCTGGTCCTCACGGTCGCCGATATTCGCGCCGTCGGCCCGAACGTGTGGAACGCCTGGAAGGCGGCCCTGTTGCGTGATCTCTATTGGCGTACGGAAGAGACGCTGACCGGCGGGGTTTCCGAGGACAGCCGCAAGGCGCGGGTGGAGGCGGCGCAGAACGACCTGCGCGCCAAGCTGACCGATTGGCCGGAGGCCGATATCGCCGCCCATCTGGCGCGCGGCTATGCGTCCTATTGGCTCTCTGTCGACGGCGAAACCCATCTGCGCCATGCCCGCCTGGTGCGCGCGGCCGAGGCGCGCCAGGCGCCGCTCACCGTCGATACGCGCATAGACCATTACCGGGAAGTGACCGAGGTCACCGTCTACACCGCCGACCATGCCGGCCTGTTCAGCCGCATCGCCGGGGCCATGGCGGTGGCCGGTGCAAGCATCGATGCGGCGCGCATCTTCACCCTGGCCAACGGCATGGCGCTGGATACCTTTTATGTGCGCGATGGGGTGGGCGGTCCGTTCGACCGGCCGGATCAGCTGGCCCGCCTGTCGGCGGCCATCGAGCAGACCCTGGCCGGCCGCCTGAAGCCGGCCCAGGAATTGGCG
The DNA here is from genome assembly GCA_036397065.1 of Kiloniellales bacterium. Classification (GTDB taxonomy): domain Bacteria; phylum Pseudomonadota; class Alphaproteobacteria; order Kiloniellales; family J153; genus JAJFGI01. The sequence goes on from DASWJP010000004.1 coordinate 26,497, forward strand.
CGCCGCCGCTCACCCCTGCCCAGCCGGCTGCGGGTCTTCAAGGTGACGCCGCGGGTTCTGATCGACAACAAGGCCAGCGCCCGGGACACCCTCATCGAGGTCAACGGCCGCGACCGGACGGGCCTGCTCTACGATGTCACCCGGGCGCTCTCCAAGCTCAACCTGATGATCAACGGCGCGCGCATCGCCACCTTCGGCGAGCGTGCCGTCGACGTTTTCTATGTGCAGGATGCCCTCGGCGACAAGATCGAGGCGCCGGCCAAGCTCAAGCGCATGCGCGAGCGTCTGGTGGAGGCCCTGGCCGACGGCGAGGGCAAGCCGGCGGAGCCGGCACAGGCGGCGAAAAAGTCTCCCGCCCAGAAAAAGCCCCCGGTGAAGTCACCCGACCGCAAAGCGGCCGGCAAAAAGGTCAAACCCGCCAAACGCCCACCCCGGCGCGCCCCGGGCAAACCTGTCGGCACCTGACCGGCGGCGCTTTTCCGACTCGTGGCAATCCTCTAGATAATTGGCCCCATGACGCTCGTCCGCTCCCTTGCCACCGTCGGCGGTTACACCGGCATCAGCCGCATTCTCGGCCTGATCCGCGACATGCTGTTTGCACCGGTGCTGGGCACCGGGCCGGTGGCGGACGCCTTCTTCATCGCGTTCCGCCTGCCCAATCTGTTCCGCCGGCTGTTCGCCGAGGGCGCCTTCAATGCCTCGTTCGTGCCGCTCTTCGCCCGCCAACTGGAAGCCGGCGGCCGGGAGGCGGCCCGCCTGTTCGCTGAGCAAAGCCTGGCGGTTCTGCTCGCGGCCTTGCTCCTGCTCAGTGCCGTTTGCATGGCGGCCATGCCGTGGCTGATGTATGTGCTGGCCCCCGGCTTTGCCGCCCATACGGCGAAGTTCGATATGGCGGTGCATCTCAGCCGGATCACCTTCCCTTATCTCCTGTTCATGTCGCTCGTTGCCTTGCTCAGCGGCGTGCTGAATTCGCTCTATCGCTTTGCCGCCTCGGCGGCGGCGCCGATCATCCTCAATGTTTTTTTTATCTTCGCCGTGCTGGTGGTTTTTCCGCTCACCGGTGCCCCGGGCGAGGTGCTGGCGTGGACCGTGGCGGCGGCCGGCGCCGGGCAGTTTCTGCTGCTGCTGCTTGCCTGCCGCCGCGCCGGCATGGCCTTGCGCCTGCCGCGGCCGCGTCTCACGCCGAATGTCCGGCGTCTCCTGGCGCTAATGTGGCCCGGTTTGCTCTCCGCCGGGGCCATGCAGATCAATCTGATGGTCGGCACTATCATTGCCTCCCTGCAGATCAGCGCCGTGTCCTTTCTCTATTATGCCGACCGCATCTACCAGCTGCCGCTGGGCCTCATCGGCATCGCCTTCGGCATCGTGCTGTTGCCCGATCTGTCGCGCAAATTGCGCGCCGGCGCGCACAAGGCCGCCATGTACACCTTCAACCGGGGGCTGGAGCTCGCCCTGTTTCTGACCCTGCCGGCGACCGTGGCCCTGTTGATCATTCCCCTGCCGATCATCGTGGTCCTGTTCGAGCGCGGCGTCTTCGACCGGGCCGATTCGGTCGCCACCGCCTGGGCGCTGGCCGCCTTCGCCCTCGGCCTGCCGGCTTTCGTGCTGGTCAAGGTGCTGCAGCCGGCCTTCTTCGCCCGCGAGGATACGGTCACGCCCTTGCGCATGGCCTTGATCACGGTGGCCGCCAACGTGGTCTTCAGCCTGGCCCTTTTCTGGCCCTTGCGCCATGTGGGGCTGGCTCTCGCCACCAGCCTTTCGGCGTGGCTGAACGCCGGCCTACTGATCTGGGCCCTGCGTTCACGCAAGTTCCTGACCATCGATGCGCGCTGCAAGACGCGGGTGCCGCGCATCGCCGTGGCCAGCGTGCTCATGGGCGCGGTCCTGTGGGCGGCCTTCCAAGGGCTGGCCCCCTGGTTCGACGGGGCGGTGCCGGTGCGGATTCTCGGCCTGGGTCTGCTGGTTGGCGGCGGCCTGGCCGTCTACGGCGTTCTGGCGCTGCTCTTGCGGGCGATGGCACCGGCCGATCTGGCGGGCTTGGTGCGCCGTCCCGCCCCGGCGGCCGCGGGCAAACCGCCGAGCCCCCCTTGACCGGGACGGAAGGATGCGGCCATAACCCGGCCGTCCGCGATGCCCGCGGCGGCGCGAACATCGCGGATCGTAGGGACGCCTAGGCCATGAAGCGCATCTTCTCGGGCGTGCAGCCCACCGGCAATCTGCACCTGGGCAACTACCTGGGTGCGATCCGCAATTTCGTCCCCTTGCAGGACGGCTATGACTGCATCTATTGCGTGGTCGATCTGCACGCCATCACCGTCTGGCAGGACCCGGCGATCCTCAAGGCCAACACGCGCGAAGTAACGGCGGCGTATCTGGCCGCCGGCATCGATCCGAAACGCTCCATCATCTTCAATCAAAGCCAGGTGCCGGCCCATGCCGAGCTGGCCTGGATCTTCAACTGCGTGGCCCGTCTGGGCTGGCTCAACCGGATGACCCAGTTCAAGGAAAAGGCGGGCAAGCACCGGGAGAACGCCAGCGTCGGCCTGTATGCCTATCCCAGCCTCATGGCCGCCGACATCCTGGCCTACAAGGCGACCCACGTGCCGGTGGGCGAGGATCAGAAGCAGCATCTGGAGCTGACCCGCGATATCGCGCAGAAGTTCAACGCCGACTTCAAGGTAAACCTGTTTCCCCTGCCCGAGCCCTTGATCCTGGGCGCGGCGACGCGGGTCATGTCCCTGCGCGACGGGGCGAAGAAGATGAGCAAGTCGGATCCCTCCGACTACAGCCGCATCACCATGACCGACGATGCGGATACCATCGCCAAGAAGATTCGCAAGGCGACCAGCGACCCGGATCTGCTGCCCGGGCCCGACGTGCTCGACGACCAGGGCGCGCTCCCCGATGCGATCCGCCAGGCGCGGCCGGAGGCCTGCAACCTGCTGGGCATCTATGCGGCCCTGGCGGACAAGCCTCTACAGGCGGTTCTGGACGAGTTTGCCGGCAGTCAGTTTTCCCACTTCAAGGCGGTGCTGACCGATGTGGCGGTTGCCGCCCTGGGGCCCATCGGGGCCGAGATGAAGCGCCTGTGCGACGATCCCGCGACCATCGATGCGGTCTTGCGCGACGGCGCCGCGCGGGCCAGCGCCATCGCCGCGCCGGTGCTCGCCGAGGTCCATGACACCGTCGGTTTTCTTCGTCCCTAATCCTACGCCCCTGAGCCGGCGTAAAATTTTCCCCTTAGGGCGTTGGCCTTCGCGGGGAATCGGCGTTAGTGTGTGGCCGACCGCCGCCGCCCGCACGTGGCGGCAAAACTAACTCCGGCTTACGAAGCCTCATGATTCCACGCCGCTGATCGCCGGGCGATGCAGATCTACCTGCCCATTGCCGAAATGTCGGTGAACGTTTTTCTGCTGCTCGGCATGGGCGGCGGCATCGGGTTTCTCTCGGGTCTGTTCGGTGTCGGCGGCGGCTTTCTGATGACGCCGCTGCTCATTTTCATCGGCGTGCCGCCGGCGGTGGCGGTGGGCACGGAAGCCAACCAGATCGTCGCCTCGTCGGTCTCCGGCGTGCTCGCCCACTGGCGCCGCGGCAACGTCGATTTCAAGATGGGGTTCGTGCTGCTGTTGGGCGGCTTTGCCGGCTCGACCATGGGCGTCCTGTTGTTCTCGTTCCTGCGCGGGCTTGGGCAGATCGATTTGGTGATCTCGCTCTCCTACGTCATCTTCCTCGGCATCATCGGCATCATGATGTTCTACGAGGGCGTGCGCACCATGCGCCGGCGTAAATCTGCCTCGGCGATGCGCCGCAAGCTGCATCAGCACAACTGGATTCACGGCCTGCCGCTGAAGATGCGCTTTCGCCGGTCGAAGCTGTACATCTCGGCGCTGATGCCGCTGGCCATCGGTTTCCTGGTCGGCGTGCTCTCGGCCATCATGGGTGTGGGTGGCGGCTTCATCATGGTGCCGGCGATGATCTATATGCTCGGCATGCCCACCTCGGTGGTCATCGGCACGTCGCTGTTCCAGATCATCTTCGTCACTGCCAACGTGACGTTCCTGCAGGCCTACGCCAATCAGACCGTCGATGTGGTGCTGGCCTTGCTGCTGCTCACCGGGGCGGTGATCGGCGCCCAGTTCGGCGCCCGCGCCGGGGCCCGCCTGCAGGGCGAGGAGTTGCGCGTTCTGCTCGCCCTCATGGTGCTCGCCGTCTGCGCCAAGCTGTTCTACGATCTGCTGATCACGCCCGTCGACATCTACTCCCTGGGGGTGGGGCAATGAGCCGCAACGCCGCCCGATTGGTGCTCGTCACTGCGGTTGTCCTGACCCTCTCCGCGTCCAGCCGGGCGGATTCCCTGGTCGCCGATCTGTCGCAGCATCTGGTCGGCATCACCACCGGCTTTTCCGGCGCCGATGTCCTGTTGTTCGGCGCGGTCGAGGGGCAGGGCGACGTGGTGGTCATCACCCGCGGTCCGGACCGGCCCGTGGTCATGCACCGCAAGAGCCGGATTCTCGGGGTGTGGGTCAACACCGCCTCCATGACCTTCGATCGGGCGCCAAGCTTCTACAGCATCGCCAGCTCTCGGCCGCTGGAGGAGATCGCGCCGGCGACCGTGCTGGCCCGCCACGAAATGGGCATCGAGCATATGCGGCTCGAACTGGCCCGCGCCAAGGCCTCGCCGAACGTCGCGGCGGAATGGCGCGACGGGTTGATTCGCAACCTGCAAAGACAGGGCCTGTATGCCAACGCCGTGCGCAATGTGACCTTCCTCGGCAACCGCCTGTTTCGCACCCGCATCACCCTGCCGGCGAACGTGCCGACGGGCACCTATCAAGTGCAGGTCTTTCTGATTCAGGATGGCCGCGTCGTTTCCGGTCAAACCACGCCCTTGAGCGTCAGCAAGGTGGGCGGCGAGGCCGTGGTCTTCGACTTCGCCCACAACCACCCGCCGCTGTATGGGCTGATTGCGATTGCCCTGGCATTGGTGGCAGGATGGCTGGCTCACCTCGCCTTCCGGAAAGCCTGATGCCGCCATGAGCGATAGCGATACCGCGAAACCTGCCGACTTCAAGGACCGTGTCTTCCTGGTCGTCGTCGACGAGACCGAGGAGATGCAGGTGGCCTTGCGCTTCGCCTGCCTGCGTGCGCGGCGCACCGGCGGGCGCGTGGCTTTGCTCTATGTCATCGAGCCGGCGGATTTTCAGCACTGGCGGGCGGTCGAGGAGCTGATGCGCGAAGAGGCCCGGAGCGAAGGCGAACAGTTGCTCCAGCGCCTGGCGGCCCAGGTCAACGATCTGGTCGGCGCCATCCCCATCCTCTATGTGCGCGAGGGCAAGGTGGGCGACGAGCTGTTCAAGCTGCTCGACGAGGAGCCGCAGATTTCCATCCTGGTCCTCGGCGCCAATACGGGCAACCGCGGCCCCGGGCCGCTGGTCTCGTCCCTGGCCGGCAAGATGGTCGGCAAATTGCGGGTGCCGGTCACCATCGTGCCCGGCAATCTCAGCGACGAGGCCATCGACAGCATCACATAGGGCCCTGACCCGGCTTGAAGTTACCGCCCGGACGGCTCACATTAGGGACAGGCTCCCACCACCCAGGAGGGCGGAATACGTGTTTATTCAGACGGAACAGACGCCAAATCCGGCGACCTTGAAGTTTCTCCCCGGCCGCGAAGTCCTTGGCGCCGGTACCGCCGATTTCACCACTGCCGAGGCGGCGGTCCATTCGCCCCTGGCCCAGCGCCTGTTCGCCATCCAGGGGGTCAGCGGCGTCTTTCTGGGCGCCGATTTCATCACGGTCAGCAAGGCCGACGGGCGGGAATGGCACCTGCTCAAGCCGGCCATCCTGGGCGTGGTCATGGAACACTTCACCGCCGGCCGGCCGGTTCTGACCGCCCCGGCCAGCGCCGCCGCGGAAGAGAACGTGGCCGAGGAGGACCGGGAAGTGGTCGCCCAGATCAAGGAATTGCTCGATACCCGGGTGCGCCCGGCGGTGGCCCAGGACGGCGGCGACATCGTCTTCCAGGGCTATGACAAGGGCGTGGTCTTCCTGCACATGCAGGGGGCGTGCGCCGGTTGTCCGTCCTCGACGGCGACCTTGAAGATGGGCATCGAGAACATGCTGCGTCACTACATCCCGGAAGTGGTCGAGGTCCGCGCCGCCCAATAGGCGGGCGCCATCCTTACGGCAGCATATAGAACTGCGTCCCGAACCAGCGCCAGCGGCCATCGGGCCCCGGCATGGTGCAATTGATGCGCGCCCGCCCGGGGCGCAACGGTTGTGCCAGGCGCACCTCGATGCGCCGCTCGCCCAGACGCTCCAGGGTGATTTGCCCGGTGCTGGCGAAGCAGTTCAGGGCCGCGATGCCCGACACACTCTCATCCCCCGACACACTCTCATCCACGGTAAAGCCGAACGGCGGCGGGTTGGCCGCGGGCCGAATCAGAAAATCGGCGGGGGTCACATCGCGCACCGGCAGCGGCAACGAATTCACCGCCAAACGAAACCGGTCCATGTCACCGTACGTCTCGTTGAAGGGATAGCGCGGCATGGCAAAGGGATCGCCGGTGCGGGCAATCGCCCCCGACTGCTGGCCGAAGGCGGCGGCAAACCCCGACTGGGCCACCAGATCGCGCAGCGCCCGGCCGTATTCGCCGTAGGTATAGGCGAACAGCGCCGGCTCCTGGCGCAGCTCCTGCTGAAACCGCGCCGTGGCGGCGGCCAGCTCGGCCCGGTTCGCTGCCGCCGATTGCCCCACCATATGCTCGTGATCGACGCCGTGATGGCCGATGGTCACCAGACCGCTGGCGGTCATCTCGCGGATCTGGTCCCAATTCATATAGCCGCGCAGGCCCCGGTCGATGGCGCCGGTGGCGACGAACAGGGTGAAGGGCAGTTTCGCGGCCAGCAGGCGCGGCCATGCCTCGGCGTAGACCGAGGCAAAGGCATCGTCGATGGAAATGCCCACGGTGCGATCCGGCAACGCCCGGCCCTCCTTCAAGGCGGCGACGATTTCCGGCACCGGCAGGACCGTATAGCGGCCCGATGTCAGCTCGGCGATGTGCGCCTCGAATTGTTCCAGGCGGATGTTGGTGGACGGCAGGTTCGATTCGCCGAAGCGGTGGTACATCACCACCACCGCGCCGTTATCCAGCGGCACCTGGGCGATCGCCGACCCGGCCAAGCCAACCATGCCAAGGACGAGTGAGGCGGCCAGGACGCCCCTGCGGTATCGCTGGGATATCTTGGCCGTTAGTGTATCGAATCGCCCTGTCGTGGGCCGGTCATCTGTCACGTCTCCGCGTCCCCCCCTTGCCATGCCCGCGTCGTCCTGGGAGTCTATCGCTCCCAGGGGTTGCCGCTCAAGGTGCCATTGCCGGCGTCATGTCCGGCGCGGATCACCGCCGGGGTCACCCGAGATTCGATGTCACAGTTGAAAGAGAGGTCATCGTGGACAAGACCCTGAACGATTCGGCGCTGGATACCCTCTTCCGCGAGGCGCGCACCCACCGGGCCTGGCAGGACCGGGAGGTCGGCGACGACGTGCTCCATGCGGTCTATGACTTGGCCAAGATGGCGCCGACCAGCGGCAACTGCTCGCCCATGCGGGTGCTGTTCGTCAAATCCGCCGAAGCCAAGGCGCGTCTGCGTCCCGCATTGGACAAGGGCAATGTGGCGAAAACCATGGCCGCACCGGCAACCGCGATCATCGCCTATGATCTGGAGTTCTACGATCACCTGCCGCGCTTGGCGCCGCATATGGATGCGCGCGCCTTGTTTGTCGGCAACGATCCATTGATCCAGGAAACCGCGTTTCGCAACGGTTGCCTGCAAGGGGCCTATCTGATCATCGCTGCCCGCGCCCTGGGTCTGGACTGCGGTCCCATGGATGGTTTCGATGCCGCCATGGTCGACCGGGAATTTTTTGCGAACCGCAAGGTCAAATCCAACTTCCTGTGCAATCTGGGCCATGGGGAGATCAGCAAGGTGCATCCGCGCGCACCCCGCTTCTCCTTCGATGACGTGTGCAAAATCCTCTAGACCCGCCATCTGGGGCGGAGGTCTAGCCGCCATGGCAAAGCATCTCCCCGGGTCCGGGTGCGCGCGCTGTCTGCTCGCCCTCGATGCGGCGGGTGCGGCCTGCTCGGCGGCGGTGTGGCGCGACGGCCGGGTTGCCGCCCGCCGCTTCGCCGCCATGGGTCGCGGCCAGTCGGAGCATCTGCTGCCCATGATCGAGGCGGTCATGGCCGAGGCCGCCGTCGATTACGAGGCCCTGGAGGCGGTGGCGGTGACCGTCGGGCCGGGCGGCTTTACCGGTGTGCGCATCGGCCTGGCGGCGGCCCGCGGCCTGGCCCTGGCCTGGCGCACGCCGCTCATCGGCATCAGCAATTTCGCCGCCGTGGCGGCGGCTGTGCCGGTGGCCGAGGGTACGGGCCGGACCTTGGTGGTGGTCCTCGACAGCAAACGTCATGAGTCGTATGTGCAGGCCTTTGCACCGATCGGCGATGGCCCGGCGCGGCCGCTTGGGCCTGGTGCCGCCGTTGCGCCGGATGAGTTGGATGCCTGGTTGCCCGCCGGACCGGTGCTGCTGGCCGGCGATGGGCTGCAGCCGGCCTTGGCCGTTCTGCAGGCGGTAGGGCGGGATGCCCGTGCCGCCACGTCGCCGGGTTGGACCGATGCCGCGCAGGTGGCCAGGCTCGCCGCCGCCCAGCCACTGCCGGGACCGCAGGCGCCACCCCCGCGGCCGCTTTACCTGCGGGCGCCGGATGTGACCGTGCCGACGGTGAACCCGCCGAATGCAAGCCCGCCGGGCCGGCCGGCCCGATGAGCGTGCTTGCCGCGCCCGGCTTCGCCCTTCGCCCGGTCAGCCCGTTCGATGTCACGCTGATTGCCGCCCTGCATGCCGATAGTTTCACCGGCCTAACGGCCGGGCAGGTGTGGGATGCCAAGGCGGTGGCGGAAATTCTCGCCATGCCGGGGGCCTATGGGCTGCTCGCCAGCGCCGAGACAGCTCCCTCCATGGCCCCCGTGCCCGTCGGCTTCCTGCTCGGCCAGAGTGTCGCCGGGACCGGCGAGATCCTCTCCTTGGGCATGGCCCGGGCCTGGCGCCGCCGGGGCGGTGCCCGCCTGCTGCTGCGCGCCGCCATCGACCAAGCCTCGGAAGCCGCCCTCTCCCGCCTGTTCCTGGAGGTTGCCGAGGACAACGAGGCGGCTCTCGCCCTCTATGCCGCCGAGGGATTTTCCCCCATCGCCCGCCGCCCGGCCTACTACCAGCGGGCGCAAGGCCCATCGGCCAGCGCCCTGGTTCTGGCCCGCGACCTCGCCTAGGCCGAACTGACGACCGATACGACTTTGCTTCGTTTTGTTGGCATTTTTAACGAACAGGAGGTTTCTATTGGTCGCGTTGCCACAGAAATCAATGAATTAACCATATTCGAGCAGAAGTTTTTTGTCCGCTGAATGATCTCCGCTTGGGTGACTACTGGTCCCGAAGCATTATTATTGTTGCTTTGCCCGAATAGCGAACTTATATAGAGACCAGACAAACAAAACGGACAAGAAACCATAATGACCGAGCAAGCTAAACCCAGCGAACTGTTGGCGTTGACGACCAATATCGTCGCTGCACATGTGGCGAACAATTCCGTGGCCGTGGCCGATTTGCCGCGATTGATCCGCGATGTACACGAAACCTTGACCAGTGTTGGCGGCGCCGGCCCGCGCGAGCCCGAGCGGCCGACCCCGGCGGTTCCCGTCAAGAAGTCCGTGACGCCGGACTATGTTGTGTGCCTGGAAGACGGCAAAAAGCTGAAGATGCTCAAACGGCATCTGAAGACAGCCTACAACATGACACCGGATGAATACCGCGATCGCTGGGGCCTGGGCGCCGACTATCCGATGGTCGCGCCGAATTACGCCAAGCAGCGCAGCCGGTTGGCCAAGCAAATCGGCTTGGGCACGCGGGCGCGGCGCAAGAAGGCATAAGGGCCCGTACCGGGCCGCCGGCCCCACGTTGTTCCGTTGTGGGCGGCGGCCGTCTTGTCCGCTATACTGGCCGTTGACGACGATTGAACGTCACCGGAGATATGGCCTCGCTTCTCGAACGGCTCTGCAAGGAAAAGGGACTGAAGATGACCGGCCAGCGGCGGGTCATCGCACAGATCCTGTCGGACTCCGGCGATCATCCGGATGTGGAGACGCTGTACCAGCGCGCGGCTCTTGTCGATCCGCGGATTTCCATTGCCACGGTCTATCGGACGGTCAAGCTTTTCGAACAGGCCAATATTCTCACCCGCCACGACTTCGGCGACGGGCGCGCGCGGTATGAAACGGTGGCGCCCGAACACCACGATCACTTGATCGATACGGCCACCGGCCAGGTCATCGAATTCCGCAACGACGAGATCGAACGTCTGCAGCGGGAAGCGGCCCGGGTCTTGGGTTATCGGCTCGTCGGCCATCGCCTGGAGCTGTTTGGGGTTCGTATTGAAGACAAGAAAGCCAAGCCGGCCAAGGCATCCCGGCGTTCCGGGAACGGCTCGCCAAGCGGCGGCGGGACCGGCTAAGATCGGTGCGTATCGCCGAGTGCCCGGGAACCGCCCGCAAAGGAAGCGCGCCGCGATGGCCGTACTCGATTTAAACCGAGACAGGCTGGTCGACGTCCGGGTCGGCGATTTGCGCCTGCGTTTGGCGGAAACCGAGGCCGAGGTCGAGGCCGCGCAGAGTTTACGCTACCGTATCTTCTACGAATCCATGGCGGCACGGCCGACTCCGGAAATGGCGGCGGCGCGCCGCGACTTCGATTCCTTCGACGAGTATTGCGATCATCTTCTGGTTTTCGATACACGCCGCGGCGACGGGCCGGAGGCGGTGATCGGCACCTACCGGGTGATGCGCCGGCCGGCGGCCGCGGAACGCGGCCAGTTCTATTCCGCCGACGAATTCGATATTTCCAACCTGTTGGCCTACCCGGGAGAAATCCTGGAGCTGGGCCGCTCGTGCATCGATGCGGCGTACCGCACGGGCACGACCATGCAGTTGCTCTGGCGCGGCATCGCCGAATACGGTTTGGTCCACCGGATCGAACTGATGTTCGGCTGCGCCAGCCTGCCGGGCATTGATCCGGATCGCCTGGCCGTGCCGTTGACCTATCTCTATCACCATCACTTGGCGCCGCCGGCGCTCCGGCCCTGGGCAATTCCGGAGCGCTATGTGGCGATGAACCGGATGCCGCCGGAGAGCATCGTCCCGCGCCGCGCCTTGCAGACGTTGCCGCCGCTGATCAAAGGCTATCTGCGTCTGGGCGGCTTCGTCGGCGAAGGGGCGGTGGTGGACAGCCAGTTCGGCACCACGGATGTGTGCATCGTGGTCAAGACCGAACTGGTGACCGACCGCTACTATCGCCACTACACACGGGATGACGCGGACCGGGGCGAGGGTGCCAGCTGACCCCGATGGTCCCGACAGGTCTTGTCTCTCCATTCAAGGCGGTATTGCGCATCCTGCTCTATCTGGGATTCACGGCGCCGCTGTTGCCCGTGCAGGCGGTGGCCGTGCTCTTCCGCCTGCCGCTGCGCAAGCGGCTGCCGCTCTGGTATCACCGCTGCTGCTGCCGGATCCTGGGGCTCAGGGTGGAGTGCCGCGGTCCACAATCGCACCGGCATCCGACCCTTTATGTCTCCAACCACGCCTCCTATTTCGATATCGAGGTGCTCGGCTCCCTGATCGCCGGGTCCTTCGTCGCCAAGCAGGAGGTGGCCAAATGGCCCTTGTTCGGCTGGCTGGCCAAGCTGCAGGGCTCGGTCTTCATCGAGCGCCAGGGCAAGCGGGTGGCGGCGCACCGGGACGAAATGAGCACCCGTCTGGAAGCCGGCGACGATCTGATCCTCTTCGCCGAGGGAACCAGCGGCGACGGCAACCGGGTGCTGCCGTTCAAAAGCGCGCTGTTTGCGGCGGCGAGCGCCCGCCCCGGCGGCCAGCCGCTGGCCGTGCAGCCGGTCTCGATTGCTTATACCAAGCTGGACGGGGTGCCCATGGGGCGCTATCTCAGGCCGTTCTTCGCTTGGTACGGCGACATGGAGCTGGCCGGTCATTTGTGGCAGGCGGTGGGTTTCGGCCGGGTGACGGTGGAGGTGGAGTTTCATCCGCCGGTGACCATCGATGAGTTTACCTCGCGCAAGGCCCTGTGCGAGCACTGCCAAATGCGGGTCGCGGCCGGGGTGGCCGCGGCCTTGGCCGGACGGCCGCGCGACCAGCCGGCACCGGCCGACGGTGCGGCGGCGGAGGCCCACACGGAGACGGTGAACGGATAAAAGGCGAATCGAGACGTGCGCAAGAAGCTCTATATCAAGACCTACGGCTGCCAGATGAACGCATACGATTCGGCGCGCATGGCCGACGTGCTTGCGCCGCTGGGCTTCGAAAAGACGGCGGCGCCGGCCGGCGCCGACATGGTGATCCTGAATACCTGCCACATCCGCGAAAAAGCCTCGGAAAAAGTGTTTTCCGAATTGGGCCGGCTGCGCGCCCTGCAAACCGAGCGGGCCCGGACCGGCGGGCGCATGCTGGTCGCCGTGGCCGGCTGCGTGGCCCAGGCGGAGGGGGCGGAAATCCTGCGCCGCGCCCCGCATGTGGATCTGGTGGTCGGCCCACAAGCCTATCACCGCCTGCCGGAGATGCTCGCCCGCCTGGCGCGGGCCGGTGCGGCAGCACCCGATGGGGCCGGGCACGGCGTTCTGGATACGGAATTTCCGGTCGAATCGAAATTCGACCATCTGCCGGGTCTGGCCACCCCGCCCGGTGCGGCGGCGTTCCTGTCGGTGCAGGAGGGCTGCGACAAGTTCTGCACCTTCTGTGTCGTCCCCTATACCCGCGGCGCCGAGTATTCCCGCCCGGCCGCGGACGTGGTGGCCGAGGCGGAGCGCCTGTGCGCCGCCGGGGCGGTCGAAATCACCCTGCTGGGGCAGAACGTGAATGCCTATCACGGTGACGCGCCCGGCGGCGATGGCACGCCGACATGGGGCCTGGGGCGCCTGATCCGCCGCCTGGCGGAGATCCCTTCGCTGCGGCGGTTGCGCTATACCACCTCCCATCCGCGGGATCTGGATCAGGAGCTGATCGAAACGCACGCCGATGTGGCCAAGCTGATGCCGTTCCTGCATCTGCCGGTGCAATCGGGTTCCGATGCCATCCTCAAGGCGATGAACCGCGGCCACATCGCGGATGACTACCGGCGCACGGTCGATCGACTGCGCCGCGCCGCGCCGGACACGGCACTTTCCTCGGATTTCATCGTCGGCTTTCCGGGCGAAAGCGAGGCCGACTTTGCCGCCACCTTGCGCCTGGTCAGCGAGATCGGCTACGCCCAAGCCTATACCTTCATGTACAGTCCGCGCCCCGGCACACCGGCCGCCGCCCTGCCGGCCCAGGTGCCGGATGCGGTCAAGGCGGAACGCCTGGCCATGCTGCAGGCGTGCATCGCCGACCAGCAGATGGCCTTCAATCGGACGTGCGTCGGCCGCACCCTGCCGGTGCTGCTGCAGCGGCGCGGCCGCAAGCCGGGCCAGCTCATCGGCCGCAGCCCGTACATGCAATCGGTGCACGTGGCCGCCGGTTCTGCGGCGTTCGATCGCATTGCCGAGGTACGCATCGTCAGCGCCGGCCCGAACAGCCTGGCCGGCGAGCTGGCCGCAGGGCCGGCGCGTGCCAGCCACCGGCCCTTGGCGGAGGCCCAGGCATGAGCCCGCCCAACAAGCGCGGCGCCCCGGCCAAAGCTGCTCCCAAGGCCCCCCCCAAGGCCACCCCCAAGGCGGCTCCAGCGGCGCTGCTGCAATTCGACGATAACAGCCTGTTGTCTCTACTCTACGGCGAGCATGACCAGCATCTCGTCCGCCTCGAACAGCGCCTCGGCGTGCGTTTGGCGGCGCGTGGCAACCGGCTGACCATCTCCGGCCCGGCCGAGGCCGCGGGCATCGCCGAATTGGCCCTCAATGCCCTCTACGACCGATTGCGCAAGAAGCTGGAGGTCGGCGCGGCGGAGGTGGATGCGGCCATACGCCTGGCGCAAGGCCCGTTGGGCGCTGGCAACGGCGTGGCCGATCTGCAGGCCGACGACGTGACCATTCGCACGCGCAAGCGGTACATCTCGCCCCGGTCGCCCAATCAGGCGGCCTATCTGCGGGCCCTGCGCAGCCACGAGCTGGTCTTTGCCGTCGGCCCGGCGGGGACCGGCAAAACCTATTTGGCGGTGGCCATGGCGGTCTCCCTGCTGACCGAAGGCAAGGTCGACCGGATCATTTTGTCGCGCCCGGCGGTCGAGGCGGGCGAACACCTCGGCTTCCTGCCCGGCGACTTGCGCGAGAAGGTGGACCCCTACCTGCGGCCGCTCTACGATGCCCTCTACGACATGCTGCCCGCCGAACAGGTCGTCAGCCGGCTGGCCAACGGCGAGATCGAAGTGGCACCCCTGGCCTTCATGCGCGGGCGCACGCTCAGCAACGCCTTTGTCATTCTGGACGAGGCGCAGAACTCGACGCCGGTGCAGATGAAGATGTTTCTAACCCGTTTGGGCGAAAACAGCCGGATGGCCGTCACCGGCGATCTCTCCCAGGTCGATCTGCCCTCGGGCCAACTGTCCGGCCTGCGCGATGCGGTCGATCTGCTGGCCGACATGGACACGGTCGCCCTGGTGCAATTCACCAACGCCGACGTGATGCGCCATTCCCTGGTCACCCGCATTGTGCGCGCCTATGAAGCCCGCGACAGCGGCGGCAAGGATAAGCCGCGGCCATGATGATCTTGGAGCACGCCGCACCGGACACCGGAGGCCGGGAGGGGCTGAAGGATATGGACGAGGATCCCGACAGTACCCGCTGTGCGACACACCGGATAACGATTTCTGTGGATGTGCCTGCCGCCGGCTGGCGCCGCGCCATCCCGGGAATCGATGCCACGGTGCGCGAGGTTGCCACGGCTGCTCTGCGTGCTGGCGCGGGCGACTTCGCGGCGCCGGAGGGGATCGAGCTCAGCGTGGTGCTGGCCGACGATGCCGTGGTGCGGGCGCTCAACCGCGACTACCGCGGCCGCGATGCGCCGACCAATGTGCTGGCCTTCCCGCAGTCTGATGCACCCGGGGAATTATCACCGGAGGGGCCGGTCCTGCTCGGCGATGTGGTGCTGGCGCTCGAGACCGTGCGCCGGGAGGCCGTAGCCCAAGGCAAAAGCGCTATCGATCATGCGAGCCATTTGGTGGTGCACGGCATCCTGCATCTGCTTGGCTTCGACCATCATGTGGACGCCGATGCCGCCGACATGGAGCGGCGCGAGATCGCCATTCTCGCCGGCCTCGGCATCGCCGATCCTTACGCCGGCGACACGGCCCCGGTGACGCCGGCGGGCGGGGCGGGCTCATGAGCGAAACCTCGAAAAACAATGGACCGGCAGCCGGTTCGGGAAATCCGCCGCGGTTGGGATTGTGGCAGCGTTTGCGCACCCGCGTGCTGGGCCGCAACGGCGATTCGTCCCTGCGCGATTCCCTCGAGGCCTTCATCGGCGAGATCGAAGAGACGGTCCCCGACGATGCCCCGGCGTCGCCCATCAGCGGCCACGAGCGGGTCCTCCTCGGGAATATTCTCAAGCTTCGCCACCTGACCGCCTACGACGTGATGGTGCCGCGCGCGGATATCGTCTCGATGCACATCAAGTCGGGGATCGACGAGCTGCTGGCGGTGATGAGCGAGGCGGGGCATTCGCGTTTTCCCATCTACCGCGAAAGCCTGGATGACGTGATCGGCATCGTCCACATCAAGGACGTGCTGAAATACGCCAAGACCAAGGAAAATTTCGACCTGGCGAAGATCGTGCGCACGGTGCTCATCGCGGCGCCGTCCATGCGGGTCCTCGACCTGCTTTTGGAAATGCGCCTGTCGCGGGTGCACATGGCCCTGGTGGTGGACGAGTTCGGCGGCATCGACGGGCTGGTGACCATCGAGGATCTGGTCGAGGAGATCGTCGGCGAGATCGAGGACGAGCACGACGTCGCCGAAGGACCGAAGCTGATCGAGCGCCCGGACGGCGCCGTGATCGCCGATGCCCGGGCCACCATCGAGGAATTCGAGGCCCTGGCCGGGCCGGTGCTTGCCGACGAGGAGCGGGATGAGGATATCGATACCCTCGGCGGCCTGGTCTTCTATCTGGCCGACCGGGTGCCGACCCGCGGCGAATTGATCCTGCATCCGGCCAGCGGCATCAGCTTCGAGGTGATGGAGGCCGATCCGCGCCGGGTCAAGCGCCTGCGGGTGCGCAATCTGCCGCGCAAAATCGGCGGCGCGTGACCGTGGCGCCGGGGACAGCCGCCCCGGTGGGCGGTTCATCGCGTCTGGCGGCGTGCGCCCGGGCGATGGCGGGTTGGCGCGGCTGGCGCCGGCACGGGGCTGCCGCCCTGTGCGGCGTGGCCGCGGCGGCGGCCCTGCCGCCCCTGCATCTGATCCCGTTTCTTCTGATCGCCTTCACCGGCCTGGTCTGGTTGCTTGACGGTATTGAGGCAGGCGCGGCCGGGCGGCGCCAGGCGGCGCTGATCGGTTGGAGTTTCGGCTTCGGCCACATGGCGGCCGGGCTCTATTGGGTCGGCATCGCCTTCCTGGTGGATGCGCCGCGCTTTGGTGTGATCATGCCCTTCGCCATCGCCGGTTTGGCGGCGGGGATGGCCATTTTTCCGGCCTTGGCGGTCTGGACCACCGCGGCGATCGGCGGCCGTGGACCGGCGCGGGTGGTGGCGCTCGCCACTGCTTGGATGATCGCGGAATGGGTGCGGTCCTGGCTGTTGACCGGCTTTCCCTGGAATCTCTTGGGCACGGTGTGGAGCTTTTCGCCGGAGATGCTGCAACTGGCCGCGGCGACCGGGGTCTGGGGCCTCTCCTGGCTGACGGTTTTGGCCGCCGCGGCACCGGCGTTGCTGGTCGCGCGCGGTGGCGGCGGCCGGATCGTGGGCCTGATGTTTCTGCTGCTGCCCGCCTTGGCCTGGGCCGGCGGGGCGGTCCGCCTGGATGCGGCACCGCCGGCCGACACGGCGGTGGTGCCCGATGTGCGTCTGCGCCTGGTGCAGGCCAGCATCCCGCAATCCCTGAAATGGGTGCCCGAGTTGCGCCGCCGTCACGTGGACGAACAAATGCGGCTGTCGCAGCAGCCGGCTGCGGCACCGGTTACCCACGTGATCTGGCCGGAAACGGCGGTTCCCTTCCTGCTGGATCAGGATCCCGATCTGCGCCGCATCCTGACGGCGGTCATCCCGCCGGGCGGCCTGCTGATCACCGGCGCGCCGCGGGCAAGCGAAAACGGCGCCGACAGCCGTTTGTGGAACAGCCTGCAGGCCATCGAGTCCCGCGGCGATATCGTTGCCACCTATGACAAGCATCATTTGGTGCCTTTCGGGGAATACACGCCCTGGCGGTGGCTGCTGGGGGCGATGAAATTGACCGTTGGATCGACGGACTTCAGCGCCGGGCCGGGCCCCGTCACCTTGCCTTTGCCCGGGTTGCCGGCGGCCAGCCCGTTGATCTGCTATGAGGTGATTTTCCCGGGTCAGGTTGTTGCCGCCGGCGTGCGGCCCGGCTGGCTGCTCAATGTCACCAATGACAGCTGGTTCGGCCTCAGCTCCGGCCCCTACCAGCATTTCGCCGCCGCCCGCCTGCGGGCTGTGGAAGAAGGCCTGCCATTGATCCGGGCGGCCAGTTCGGGTATTTCCGCCGTCGTGGATCCCTATGGCCGCATCGCCGGGCACCTCGGCCTCAACCGGATCGGGGTGCTGGATGCGGCCCTGCCCTTGCCCATACCCCGAGGAACCCTGTATGCACGGCTGGGCAACTGGGTGATTCTTTTCCTCACACTCGCCCCCCTCGCCTTTACTTTGATATTGCGTAGATTTTTCCGATAAGCTATTAACGCTTTGGGGCCTGTACGTAATTCGCGTTGACGTCATGCAGAGGTATGTTTACGTATCTCTGCAAACGGGAGAGTTGTGTGAAGGAATCTGCAACCATGAGTCGTAGGGGCGACGCGGCGTACGGGCGCGGCACGGGCAAGCCCAATCCCATTGATATTCATGTCGGAGCCCGTGTGCGGCTGCGCCGGACACTGCTCGGCATGAGCCAGGAAAAATTGGGCGAGGCGATCGGCCTGACCTTCCAGCAGGTGCAGAAGTACGAACGGGGCGCCAATCGGATCGGCTCCAGCCGGCTGTACGACCTGTCCCGCGTTCTCGATGTGCCGGTCGGCTTCTTTTTCGAGGATATGCCCTCGGGTGTTGCCGCCAATTCGCCGGCCCAGCGCCGCGGCATAGCCGAGGAGCAGGCAAGCTATGAACGCGATCCCCTGGCCAAGCGGGAGACCCTGGAACTGGTGCGGGCCTATTACAAGATTGCCGATCCGGCGTTGCGCAAACGCCTGTTCGAAATGACCAAGGCCCTGGGCGCCACGTCGCTCAAGGAAGACGAGATCTAGATCCGGCGCGCCGATAGACCCCGGCCGGGGCAATCCCGGGGACAATCTCCTTGACGGTCTATTTTTGAACGCTACAACATCGGGCGCGGCTGGGTCTGCCCAGCCGCGTTTTTCGCGTGACCGCCGCGAAGCCCAAGATCATTTGGGCCTAAGTTCATTTGGGGGGAGCCGAGAGTGCGCAAGGGCTGCTATCTCTTTACCAGCGAATCCGTATCCGAAGGTCATCCCGACAAGGTCTGCGACCGAATCTCGGATGCCATTGTCGATACGTTTCTGGGCCATGACCCCTATGCCCGTGTCGCGGTCGAAACCCTGTCGACCACCAATCGGGTGGTGCTTGCCGGCGAGGTGCGCGGCCCCAAGGAGGTCGATACGGAGATGCTCGAACAGGTAGTGCGCCATGCGGTTCGGGATATCGGCTATGAGCAGGAAGGGTTCAGCTGGCGCTCCTTGAGCGTCGAAAATCACATTCACGAACAATCGCCGGATATCGCCCAAGGCGTCGATGCGGCGGGCAACAAGGACGAAGGGGCCGGCGACCAGGGCATCATGTTCGGCTACGCCTGCCGGGAAACCGAGGTTTTCATGCCGGCGCCCATCTATTTGGCCCATGGCATTCTCCGGTCCTTGGCGGAAGCCCGTCATTCCGGTGCCGAGCCGGGGCTGGGCCCGGACGCCAAAAGCCAGGTGACCCTGGTCTACGAGAACGGCAAGCCCTGCCGGGCGGCCTCCGTGGTGGTGTCCACCCAACATGCCGCCAATCTGGACCAGGACCAGGTGCGGGAAATCGTCCGTCCGCACGTGGTCAATGTCCTGCCCGAAGGCTGGATGTGCGCGGAATCCGAGTTTTACGTGAACCCGACCGGCCGCTTCGTGGTCGGCGGCCCCGACGGCGACTGCGGCCTGACCGGGCGCAAGATCATCGTCGATACCTATGGGGGTGCCGCGCCGCACGGCGGCGGTGCCTTCTCCGGCAAGGATCCGACCAAGGTCGACCGTTCCGCCGCCTATGCGGCGCGCTATCTGGCCAAGAACGTGGTGGCCGCCGAGATGGCCAGCCGCTGCACCATTCAGCTCTCCTATGCCATCGGCGTCTCGCGGCCGCTCTCGGTCTATGTGGACACCCACGGCACCGGCCAGGCGGACGAAGAGAAACTCTCCCGCATCCTGCAGGAGATGCTGAACCTCAGCCCGCGCGGCATTCGCGAACATCTGGGCCTCAGCAGGCCGATCTATGCGCGGACCGCCGCCTATGGCCATTTCGGCCGGTCCCCCGAGCCGGATGGCGGCTTTTCCTGGGAACGGATGGATCTGGTCGAGGGTCTGCGCGCCGCCTTCGCGGCCTAAGGCGCCATGGCGCGGCGCCGCCCAGCCGCCGCCCGGCCCGCGGGCGAGGCCGCCCCGCGCCGCCCGTTTCACGGCCGCCGGCACGGCCGCCGCCTGCGCGCCGGGCAACGCCGCTTGCTCGAGGATCTGCTGCCGCGGCTCGCGGTCACCCTGCCACCCGGCGGCGGCCTCGATCCATCCACCCTGTTTGCCCGGCCCGTGTCTGGTCGGCGGCCCATTTGGCTGGAGATTGGCTTCGGCGCCGGCGAACACCTGGCCTGGCAGGCAAGCGCCCACCCGGAGGTGGGCCTGCTCGGGGCGGAGGTCTTCGTCAACGGCATCGCCCAGCTGTTGCGCCTTATCGACGCCGGTGGTCTGTCTAACGTGCGCCTCTACCAGGACGATGCCCGCGATTTGCTGGCGGCCCTGCCGGCGGCCTCCATCGACCGGGTGTTCATTCTTTTTCCCGACCCCTGGCCCAAGGCGCGGCATCAAAAGCGCCGGCTGATACAGGCGGAGACCGTGGGCCATCTGGCGCGGATCATGACCGACGGTGCCGAGTTGCGCCTGGCCACCGACGATCCGGCCTATGCCCGCTGGATGCTGGAGGTGCTGGTCGGCCACCCGGATTTTTCCTGGCTGGCGGAGGGGCCCGGTGACTGGCGCCGCCGCCCCGCCGACTGGCCGACCACCCGCTACCAGGCCAAGGCGGAGGCTGCCGGCCGTCCCCCGGTCTATCTGCGGTTCGCCCGCGGCCACCGATCCGGGTGACAACGGCCCGGGTGATGGGCGGAGGTGGGTGAATGCGGGGAGAAAGCCCTTGCGGTGGGCCGCCCGCGGGCGCTAAATTGGCCCACCAAAATAAGGTGACACGAATCACTGCGATATAGTTCGTGTCAGGTCACCGAAACGGTGGGCCTCCGGCCCACTTTTTTATTTTGCGGCCTTGCCTAGATCATGGGTACGCAACGGAGAGACGGCATTTTGCCCGAAGCCAGCGAAGCGGTCGCGCCGGTTCGCGCCCAGCGCGGCGCGGGCAGAGCGGCGATCATCGAGCAGCTCATCGCGCCGAGCGCGGCGGCGATGGGTTTCGCTATCGTCCGCGTGATGCTGTCCGGCAATCGCCGGGCGCGGCTGCAGATCATGGCCGAACGCGCCGACGGCAGCGGCATGAACGTGGATGACTGTGCCCGTTTGAGCCGCGCCGTCAGCGCCATCCTCGATGTGGAAGACCCGATCGCCGGCCCGTACGAGCTGGAAGTCGGCTCCCCGGGCATCGACCGGCCCTTGACCCGGTTGGCGGATTTCGACCGCTTCGCCGGCTCCACGGCCAAGCTCGAGTCGGTGGCCACCGCCGCCGATGGCCGCCGCCGCTGGATCGGCCGCTTGCTTGGCCTGGACGGCGACCGGGTGCGCCTGGCCACCGACGACGGCGAGGTGGCGATCCCCTTCGCCGACGTGGCCAAGGCCAAGCTGGTGCTCACCGACGAGTTGATCGCCGCCGCGCAAAAAGGGCGGTATCCTGCACAACAAAAGACCGAGTAACCGATGGAAACCACAACACTCTTCAGAACCGAATTGCTGCAAGTCGCCGATGCGGTCGCGCGCGAGAAAAGCATCGAGCGCGACGAGGTGCTGGAAGCCATGGAGCAAGCCATCTCCAAGGCCGGCCGCGCCAAGTACGGCCACGAACACGACATCCGCGCCGAGATCGATCGCCGCACCGGCGAAGTACGCCTGCGCCGCTTCCTGGAAGTCAGCGAGGCCCCGGACAACGAATTTACCCAACTGTCCTTGGCGGAAGCGCAAAAGCGCCAGCCGGGAATCGAAATGGGCGCCCACATCATCGAGGATCTGCCGCCCATCGACATGGGCCGCATCGCCGCTCAGACCGCCAAGCAGGTGATCGTGCAGAAGGTGCGCGAGGCCGAGCGTCAGCGGCAGTTCCGCGAATACAAGGATCGCATCGGCGAGGTCGTCAACGGCATCGTCAAGCGCAACGAGTTCGGCAACGTCACCATCGATCTGGGCCGCGCCGAAGCCATGATGCGCCGCGACGAAGCCTTGCCGCGCGAGACCTTCCGCACCGGCGACCGGGTACGCGCCTACATTTACGACGTGCGCGAAGAGCCGCGCGGCCCGCAGATCTTTGCCTCGCGCAGCCACCCGCAATTCATGGCCAAGCTGTTTGCCCAGGAAGTGCCGGAAATCTACGACAACATCATCGAGATCAAGGCGGTCGCCCGCGATCCGGGCAGCCGGGCCAAGATCGCCGTGATTTCCCGCGATTCCTCCATCGATCCGGTCGGCGCCTGCGTCGGCATGCGCGGCAGCCGCGTCCAGGCGGTGGTCAGCGAGCTGCAGGGCGAAAAGATCGACATCATTCCGTGGTCGGCCGATACCGCGACCTTCGTGGTCAACGCCCTGGCGCCCGCCGAGGTGACCAAGGTGGTGCTCGACGAGGAGGCCGGCCGCATCGAGGTGGTGGTGCCCGACGATCAGCTGTCTCTGGCCATCGGCCGGCGCGGCCAGAACGTGCGCCTGGCCTCGATCCTGACCGGCTGGGATATCGACATCATGACCGAGGACGAGGAGTCCCGGCGCCGCCAGGAGGAGATGAAGGCGCGCTCGCAGCTCTTCATCGAGGCCCTGGATGTGGATGACGTGATTGCCCATCTACTGGTGGCGGAAGGCTTCATGACCTTGGAGCAAGTGGCCTTCGTGCCGGTGGAAGAGTTGGCCGAGATCGAGGGCTTCGATGACGACGTGGCGACCGAGCTGCGGGCGCGGGCGCGCACCTATCTGGAAGAGTTGAACCGCAAGAACGAAGAGAAGCGGCGCGAGCTTGGCGTTGCCGACGATCTGGCGGGTCTGGCCGGCCTGAGCCCGGTGGTGCTGGTCAAGCTGGGCGAGAACGGGGTGAAAACCCTGGACGATCTCGCCGATCTGGCCAGCGACGAGTTGATCGACATGCTCGGCGATCTGGCGCCCGGCGCGGCGGAGGCGGATGCCATCATCATGGCGGCGCGCGCCCACTGGTTCGAGGGCGAAGAGGCGCCGGCCGCCGCCGAGCCGAGCGAACCGGCACCGGACGCATAAGGTCAGGCCATGACGGTCGCGCTCATGTCCACCGGCACGCCGATGGCTCGAGAAGAAGGGCCGGAGCGGCGTTGTCTGGCCAGCGGCGCGGTGCGGCCCAAGTGCGAGCTGATTCGCTTCGTCGTCGGACCGGACGGCAGCGTAGTGCCGGATGTGGACGGGCGCCTGCCCGGCCGCGGTTTGTGGCTGACGGCGCAACGCGATATGATAGACCGCGCCTGCGCCCGCAATCTGTTCGCCAAGGCGGCGCGGGCGCCGGCACGGGCCCCCGCCGATCTGGCGGATCAGGTGGAGCGGCTGCTGCGCCGCCGCTGTCTGGACTTGCTGGGATTGGCGCGGCGCGGTGGCGCGGTGGCCGGTGGTTTCGATGCGGCATCGGCCTGGTTGGGCAACGGTGCCGCGGCCCTTCTCCTGCAGGCCGAGGATGCGGCGGAAGGCGGGCGCGGCAAGTTGCGCGCCCTGGCGCGGGCGCACGGTGTGCCGGTCGTCGAGATCTTCGCCGCCGCGGACTTGGGCCGTGCGCTGGGGCGCGAGGCGTTGGTTCATGTGGCCGTGGCCGCGGGCGGCATCGCCACGCGTCTGCGCGAGGCGTTGGCACGGCTTGACGGACTCCGCGGCGGATCGCCGCCGGTGACACCCGGAAGTGCGGATTGAGTTTACATAAGGTAGGCCTGGAACATAGATGACCACGAGCAAGGAAAATGAGCCGCAAAAGAAGCCGCTGCGGCTGAACCGGCCGGGCACGCTCGAGCTGAAGAAGACCGTCGAGACCGGCCAGGTCCGGCAAAGCTTCAGCCATGGCCGGTCGAAGGCGGTCACCGTCGAGGTCAAGCGCTCACGCACCTTCGCGCCCGGCGCCGGCGGCGGCATGACCGAGGTCACCGAATCCCGTCAGGCGGCCGAGCGGGCCCTGGCGGAAACCCGCGCCACGCCGGAGGATATCGGCAAGGAGCTGCGTGGCCTGACCCCCAGCGAACGGGCCACCCGGGTGCAGGCGCTCGAACAATCGCGCCAGGACGAAGAAGATCGCCGGGCCGCCGATCTGGAGGCCGAAACGCAGTCCGCGGCCGAAGCCAAGCGCCGCGCCGAAGCGCCGCCCCCCGTCGAACCGGCTGACACAACGGCCGAAGCGCAACCGTCCGGATCAGAGGCTGTACCGGCGCCGGCGCCCGGGGGCGTTCCCGTGGGCGCCATCGAGCTTCCGGTCGAGGCCCCGACTCGCGATGTCTCGGCGCGCATGAAGACGGAAGAGGCCGAGGAGCCGAGCAAACGCCGGCACGATGCGGATGCGGACGACGAGACCACGGGCCGGGTCAAGCGCAAGGCGGCGGCGGTGCTCAAGCCGACACCGCGGCGTGGCGGCGACGAACGGCGCCGGCACGGCAAACTGACCATCAGCCAGGCGCTGGAAGGCGGCGACGGGCGGCAGCGATCGCTCGCCTCGGTGCGCCGGCAGCGGGAAAAAATGCGCGCCGTGCCGACCAAGCATGCGCACCAGCCGCCGCTGCGGGTCATTCGAGAGGTCACCATTCCGGAGACGATCACCGTTCAGGAGTTGGCCAATCGCATGGCCACGCGCGGCGCCGAGGTGGTCAAGACCCTGATGAACATGGACGTCATGGCGACCATCAATCAGGTGATCGATGCCGACACGGCGGAGCTGGTGGTCGCCGAATTCGGCCACAAGGCCAAACGTGTGGCCGCCGCGGATGTGGAGGTGGGCATGCGCGGCGCGCCCGACGAAGAAGGCGCCATGGAGCCGCGGCCGCCGGTGGTCACCGTGATGGGCCATGTGGACCATGGCAAGACGTCGCTGCTCGATGCCCTGCGCCAGACCGATGTGGCCGCCCAGGAAGCCGGCGGGATCACCCAGCACATCGGCGCCTATCAGGTCACCCTGGCCTCGGGCCAGAAGATCACCTTCATCGATACCCCCGGACACGCGGCCTTTACCGAGATGCGGGCCCGCGGCGCCAACATCACCGATATCGTGGTCCTGGTGGTCGCCGCCGACGACGGCATCATGGAACAGACCAAGGAAGCCATCAATCACGCCAAGGCGGCGGGGGTGCCCATGGTCGTGGCCATCAACAAGATGGACCGCCCGGACGCCGATGCGAACCGGGTGAAGAACGAGCTGCTCCAGCACGAGCTGGTGGTCGAGGACATGGGCGGCGATCTGCTGGCCATCGAGGTTTCGGCCAAGGAGCGCACCAATCTGGATAAGCTGGAGGAAGCTATTTTGCTTCAAGCCGAGCTTCTGGAGCTGAATGCCAATCCGAACCGCAACGCCGAGGGCGCCATCATCGAGGCCAAGCTGGAGCGCGGCCGCGGTGCCGTGGCCACCGTGTTGGTGCAGCGCGGCACCCTGCGGGTCGGCGATATTTTCGTCGCCGGCAGCGAGTGGGGCCGGGTGCGGGCGCTGATCAACGACCGCGGCGAAATGATCCAGGAAGCCGGCCCCTCGATGCCGGTGGAGGTGCTTGGCCTCAATGGCTCGCCGCTGGCCGGCGACGAGCTCACGGTGGTCGAAAGCGAGTCGCGGGCCCGCGACATCGCCGCCTTCCGGCAACGGGAACGGCGCGAGCTTGAGATCGCCACCACGGGCCGCGGCACGGTGGAGCAGATGCTCACCCGGATCAAGGAAGGCGAGGCGCGGCTGATGCCCGTGGTCATCAAGTCCGACGTGCACGGCTCGCTCGAGGCGATCGTCAACAGCCTGGAGAAAATGGGCACCGACGAGGTGAAAGCCCAGATTCTGCATGCCGGCGTCGGCGGCATCAACGAGTCCGATGTGACCTTGGCGCGGGCCGCCAATGCCATGATCATCGGCTTCAATGTGCGCGCCAATCCACAAGCCCGCGAAATGGCCCGACGCGACAATATCAACATCCATTACTACTCGATCATCTACAATGTGGTCGATGACGTGAAGGCGGCGCTTTCGGGCATGTTGGCGCCGACGCGGCGGGAAAACTTCCTCGGCTACGCGGAAATCCGCGAGGTCTTCAGCACCAGCAAGACCGGCAAGGTCGCCGGCTGCATGGTCACCGAGGGCATGGTCAAGCGCGGCGCCAAGGTGCGCCTGCTGCGCGACGATGTGGTCATCCACGACGGCACGCTGAAAACCCTGCGCCGGTTCAAGGACGAGGTGCGGGAGGTCAAGGAAGGCTATGAATGCGGCATGGCCTTCGAGAACTACAGCGACATCCAGACCGGCGACCGCATCGAGTGCTATGAGGTTGAGGAGGTGGCGCGCGCCCTGTGATCGGGCGGCCCACTGAAAGGCACGTGAGCGGACCCTCCAAATCTACGCGGCGCCGGTCCGGCGGTCCGAACCAGCGGCGGCTGCGCCTCGGCGAAGAATTGCGCCATGCCCTGGCGCGCATCCTGGCCCGCGCCCGGCTCGACGATCCGGCCCTGGCCGATATCAGCCATACGGTGACCGAGGTGCGCCTCAGCCCGGATCTCAAGGCGGCGACCGTTTATGTCGTGCCCTTGGGAGGGGGCGGGGATGCTAACAAGGCGCAAGGCGCCCTGGCCGCGCTCAACCGGTCGGCCGGGTTCTTTCGCGGCCAGCTGGCCCAGGAGGTGACCTTGCGCCATTGCCCGCGCCTGGCCTTCGCGGCGGACCGCTCGTTCGATCAGGCCAGCCGGGTGCAGGCGATCCTCGATCGGCCGCACGTGCGCCAGGATCTCAGGCCGGCTCCGGAGGCGGATGCGGAAGAAGACGATGCGCTGGACCAGGACGATGAGGCGTAAGAACCATGGCGCGTAAGCAAAAGGGCCAGATCGTCAACGGCTGGGTGGTCGTCGACAAGCCCCTGGGTCTCACCTCGACCCAGGTGATCG
The DNA here is from genome assembly GCA_036397065.1 of Kiloniellales bacterium. GTDB lineage: Bacteria > Pseudomonadota > Alphaproteobacteria > Kiloniellales > J153 > JAJFGI01. Next base: position 53,269 of record DASWJP010000004.1, read on the forward strand.
GCCGCCTGCGCCGGGTCTTCGATCCGCGCAAGATCGGCCACGGCGGCACCTTGGACCCGCTGGCCACCGGCCTGCTGCCGATCGCCATGGGCGAGGCGACCAAGACCGTCAGCTACATCATGGACGGGCGCAAACGCTATACCTTCACCGTGCGCTGGGGCGAGGCGACCGCCACCGACGATGCGGAAGGCCCGGTGGTCGAATGGTCGGACCGGCGGCCCACGACGGCCGAGATTACGGCGGTGCTGCCCGCCTTCGTCGGCCTCATAGACCAGGTGCCGCCCCAGTTTTCGGCCATCAAGGTGGCCGGCCAGCGGGCCTACGACAAGGCGCGGGCCAGCGAGGTCTTCACCCTGGAATCCCGTCCGGTGCGGATTTTCGCGCTCTCTCTGACCGAGGCCGGCGCGGAGACCGCCAGTTTTCAGGTCGACTGCGGCAAGGGGGCCTACATGCGCTCCCTGGCCCGGGATCTGGGCCGGGCCCTGGGCACCTGTGCCCACATTGTGGCCCTGCGGCGGACCGCCGTCGGACCGTTCACCGAGGACCATGCGATTTCTCTGGAGTCGCTGGAGGCCCTGGGGCATAGTGCCGCCGCTTCCGGGCCCTTGCTTCCGCTCGAGACCGCGCTGGACGACATCCCGGCCCTGGCCTTGACGGAAGCCGAGGCGAATTGCCTTCGGCGCGGCCAAGCGGTGTCCATGATGGCCCGCATCAACCGCGCCAGGATCGAGGCATTCGACAACGGATCGATCGTCTATGCCACCCATGGCGGTAAGCCGGTGGCCTTGGCCCGTTACGACGCGGGCGATATTCGCCCGGTCCGTGTACTCAACCCTTAGACTCGAGGAACCAGGATACCGATGTCGATAACTGCTGAACGCAAAGGCGAGGTCGTTCGCGAATACGCGACCCACGACGGCGATACGGGATCGCCGGAGGTGCAGGTTGCGATTCTATCAGAGCGAATCAAGAACCTGACCGATCATCTGCAGGTTCACAAAAAGGATTTTCATTCTCGGCGCGGCCTGTTGATCATGGTCGGACAGCGTCGGCGGCTCCTGGATTACGTCAAGAAACAGGACCAGCCCCGCTACGAAGGCTTGATCGAACGGTTGGGGCTCCGCCGATAGGCTGGCTGTGCCGTGGCAGCGCAATGCCATCGCCGAGAACCGGTTTGAGGCCGGTTGCAAGCGGTGCGCATGCTTATCGCGGCAGGTTGGCAGAGCGACAAGACGATCATCAAACTCCTCACCATACGACGACACCGCGGACCGACCGGCGCGGTGTCGATGAACAAAGGCCGGGCCGACGCAAGGGGCGATGCCGGGCGCGTGATGTCACGCGCAGGAACGCCCTTTACGCGGGTCCGGTCATGGCAATCCGGTCGTTTGCTGGAAGGACTAACGGACTATGTTCAAGATTCATAAACAGGATATCGAGTGGGGTGGGCGCACGCTTACCCTGGAAACCGGCCGCATAGCGCGGCAAGCCGACGGGGCGGTTCTCGCCACCTACGGCAACACGGTGGTGCTGTGCACCGCGGTGGGGCAAAAAACACCAAAAGCCGGGATCGATTTTTTCCCGCTGACCGTCAACTATCAGGAAAAGACCTTCGCGGCCGGCAAGATTCCCGGTGGCTTCTTCAAGCGCGAAGGCCGGCCCAGCGAGAAGGACACCCTGACCTCGCGGCTGATCGACCGGCCCCTGCGGCCGCTGTTCGCCAAGGCCTATCGGAACGAAACCCAGGTCATCTGCACCGTGCTCAGTCACGATCTGGAAAACGACCCGGACATGGTCGCCATGGCCGGCGCCTCGGCGGCGCTGACCATCTCCGGCCTGCCTTTCCTCGGCCCCATCGGCGGCTGCCGGGTGGGCTACAAGGATGGCGAGTTCATCCTCAACCCGCGCTATGACGAGTTGCCCGACTCGCAGCTCGATCTGGTGGTCGCGGGCACCCGCGACGGCGTCTTGATGGTCGAGTCGGAAGCCAAGGGGCTGACCGAGGAGATCATGCTCGAGGCGGTGAACTTCGGCCATCGCAACATCGTTCCGGTGCTCGACGGCATCGTCGCCCTGGCCGAGCGGTGCGCCAAGGAGCCGTGGGACGTGCCGGTGGCGGCGCCGGAAGTCGAGGCCCTCGGCAAGCGCCTGATGGATACCTACGGCGAGCGTATCGCCAAGGCGTACCAGGAGCCGGACAAGATGACGCGCCAGAACATGGTCGCCGCGGTCAAGGAGGAAGCGCTCGCCGGCTTGGCGGAGAACGAGGCGGACTTGGCCGCCGCCCCCGGCGTGCTGAAAAAATTGGAAAGCAACATCGTGCGCGGCTCGATCCTGAAGACCGGCAAGCGCATCGACGGGCGCAGCACCACCGATGTGCGCCGCATCGATTGCCAGGTCGGCGTTTTGCCGCTGACCCATGGCTCGGCGCTGTTCACCCGCGGCGAGACCCAGGCCCTGGTGACCACCACCCTGGGCACCGGCCAGGACGAGCAGATCATCGACGCGCTCGAGGGCGAGTACCGCGAGGCGTTCATGCTGCACTACAACTTCCCGCCCTATTCGGTGGGCGAAGCCAGCTTCCTGCGCTCGCCCGGTCGGCGCGAGATCGGCCACGGCAAGCTGGCCTGGCGGGCGGTGCGGCCGCAACTGCCGGCCAAGGAGGACTTCCCTTATACGATCCGCGTGGTCTCCGAGATCACCGAATCGAACGGCTCGTCGTCCATGGCAACCGTGTGCGGCGCGTCCCTGTCCATGATGGATGCGGGCGTACCGTTGAAGAGCCCGGTGGCCGGTATCGCCATGGGCCTGATCAAGGAGGGTGACAATTTCGCGGTCCTCTCCGACATTCTCGGCGACGAGGATCATCTGGGCGACATGGACTTCAAGGTCGCCGGCACGGAAGCGGGTGTCACCTCCCTGCAGATGGACATCAAGATCACATCGATCACCCCCGAGATCATGGGCATCGCCCTGAAGCAGGCGCGCGATGGCCGTCTGCACATCCTCAAGGAAATGGCCCGGGCGTTGAGCCAGGCGCGCGGCGAGGTGTCTGACAAGGCGCCGCGCATCACCGTCATCTCGATCCCAAAGGACAAGATCCGCGAAGTGATCGGCACCGGCGGCAAGGTGATCCGCGAGATTTGCGAATCGACCGGCGCCAAGATCGACATTGAGGACGATGGCACCATCAAGGTCGCCGCCGTCGATCAGGCGGCCAGCCAGGCCGCCATCGATTGGATCCGCTCCATCGTCGCAGAGCCCGAGGTGGGCGTGATCTACAAGGGCAAGGTGGTGAAGATCATGGAGTTCGGCGCCTTCGTGAACTTCCTCGGGCCGCGCGACGGCCTGGTGCATATCAGCGAGCTGGCTCCGCAACGGGTCAAGACCGTCGATGAGGTGGTCAAGGAAGGCGAAGAGGTGCGGGTCAAGGTGATCGGCATGGACGATCGCGGCAAGGTCAAGCTGTCCATGAAGCGCGTCAACCAGCAGACCGGCGAGGACTTGGAGGCGCAAGCCAGCTAGGCCGCCCCCGCCGGCCAATTTATGCCGGCGGTATCGCGACGAATCAAACGGGTGGCAGCGCGTGCGTTGCCGCCCGTTTTTCGAAACACGGCACGAAGGACGGCGGCGACAAGATGCTTCTCCTGCCCCGTGTGATGGGCCATCGCGGCGCCGCGGCCCTGGCGCCGGAAAATACCCTGGGCGGTTTCCGCCGGGCCGCGGCCACGGGCGCCGGCTGGGTCGAATTCGACGTCATGCTCACCGGCGATGGCGTGCCGGTTCTCTTTCACGACGACAATCTGAAGCGCATCACCGGCCGCGACGCGCTGATGGCCGAAACGCCGTACAGCGTGGTGCGCACCCTCGATGCCGGGACCTGGTTCGCGCCCGACTTCGCCGGCGAGCGGATTGCCACCCTGGAGGCGGCCATCGCGCTGCTGGCCGCGTTGCATCTCTCCGCCAACATCGAAATCAAGCCGACCCCCGGGCGCGATCGGGAAACCGCCGCCGCCATCGCCGATGTGCTTACGCGATGCTGGCCGGCCAAAGCTCCGCCGCCGCTCGTCAGCAGTTTCAGCCGCGAGGCCCTGGCGGTGATGCACGAACGGGCGCCGGCCATACCGCGCGGCTGGCTCTGCATGCGCCTGCCGCGCAATTGGCTGGCGGTGGCCCGCGGCTTGGAGTGCGCTACCGTGCATGTGGCCGGCCGGTGGCTCACCGCCAAGCGGGCGGCACGCATCAAGGCCGCCGGCTATGGCCTGGCCGCGTTCACCATCAACGATCCGAAACGGGCGCGCACGCTACTCGGCTGGGGGGTAGACAGCATCATCACCGATTCACCCGACGTGATGATCGAAGCCCTCGGTTAATTGCCGTTCTGGTCCTGCGGCAGGTTCAGGCGCCGCGGCGAGGGAATCCCGATGGTGTTATAGCCGCCGTCCACGTGGTGGATCTCGCCGGTGACCCCCTGGGACAAGGGGGACAGCAGATACAAACCGGCGTTGCCGACCTCCTCGAGCAAAACGTTGCGGCGCAGCGGCGCATGATCCCGGCTCCAGCGATAGACGAAGCGGGCATCGGCGATGGCCGAGCCCGCCAGGGTGCGCAGCGGCCCGGCGGAGATGGCATTGACCCGCACCCCCTGGCCGCCGAGATCGACCGCCAGATAGCGCACGCTCGCCTCCAGTGCCGCCTTGGCCACGCCCATGACGTTGTAGTTCGGCGTGACCCGCTCGGCGCCCAGATAGGTCAGGGTCAGCAGACTGCCACCCTGGCGCATCAGGGGCGCGGCCCCGCGCGCGACGGCGGTGAAGGAGTAGCAGGAAATCAGCAGGGTCTTTGAGAAGTTGCGCCGGCTGGTATCCAGATAGCGGCCTTTCAGTTCCTCCTTGTCGGAATAGGCGACCGCATGAACGACGAAGTCCAAGCTGCCCCACGCCTCGCCGATGAGCCCGAAGACAGAATCGATTTGCGCCGGATCCGCGACGTCGCAGGCCAGCACCAGCTTCGAGCCGACGGAGTCGGCCAGCGGCCGCACCCGGCGTTCGAAGGCCTCGCCCTGATAAGTGAAGGCCAGCTCGGCGCCGTGCTGGCTGAGGCTGGTGGCCAGGCCCCAGGCGATGGAGCGGTCATTGGCGACGCCCATAATGAGGCCGCGCTTGCCGGCCATCAACGCGCTGTTCGCCGTCACGCCGTTCTCCCTGTCGATCTCGTGTGCCGGCGATGGCGCCGGCATCTTTAGTCCTCGCAGCGTCTGAAGACGAGCGAGGCGTTGGTGCCGCCAAAGCCAAAGCTGTTGGACATGACGCAACTGAGCGGCGCGTTGTCTTCCCGTTCGCGAATGATCGGTGCGCCTTCCGCCTCCGGGTCCAGGGTGTCGATATTGGCCGAGGCGGCAAGGAATTTGTGTTCGAGCATGAGCAGCGAATAGATCGCTTCGTGCACGCCGGCCGCCCCTTGCGCGTGGCCGGTCAAGGATTTGGTGGAAGCGATCCGCGGCACTTCGGCGCCGAAGACTTCGCGCACCGCCGCCAGCTCGATGGTATCGCCGACCGGCGTGGAGGTGCCGTGGGCGTTGATGTAGTCGATCTTGGAATTGCCCAGGCCGGCCAAGGCCTGGCGCATGCAGCGCATGGCGCCTTCGCCGGACGGGGCGACCATGTCGGCGCCATCGGACGTGGCGCCATAGCCGATCACTTCCGCATAGATCTTGGCGCCGCGCGCCTTGGCATGCTCCAGGGCTTCGAGAACGATGGTGCCGCCGCCGCCGGAAATGACGAAGCCGTCGCGATCCTTGTCATAGGGGCGCGAGGCCCGTTCGGGTGTCTCGTTATAATGGCTGGAGAGCGCGCCCATGCTGTCGAAGAGGACCGACAGGCTCCAGTGCACCTCCTCGCCGCCGCCGGCGAAGACGATGTCCTGCCTACCCATCTGAATCTGCTCATAGCCGTTACCGATGCAATGGGCGCTGGTCGAGCAGGCGGACGAGATGGAATAGCTCAGACCCTTGATCTTGTAGGCGGTGGCCAGATTGGCCGAGGTGGTGCTCGACATGCAGCGCGGGACCATATACGGGCCGACGCGCCGCGGTCCCTTTTCTCGCGCGGTATCGGCGGCCAGAACCTGATTCGATGGCGACGATCCGCCCGAGCCCATGATCAAACCGGTGCGCTCGTGGGAAATCTCCGCCTCGGTCAGGCCGGCATCCTCGATGGCCTCGCGCATGGCGACATAGTTGAAGGCGGCGGCATCGCCCATGAACCGGCGCAGGCGGCGGTCGATGGCCGCGTCAATATCCAGGCGGATATCGCCGTGCACCTGGCTGCGGAATCCCATCTCCGCATAGGTCTCGGCAAAGCGGATGCCGGAGCGCCCGGCCCGCAGGGAGTCGAGAACCTCCGGCTTGTTATTGCCGATGCTGGAGACGACCCCCATACCGGTGACCACGACACGGCGCATGATTCAACCCTCGGATGGCGCCGCTCTTAAGCGGTCTCCGGCGCGGTGAAAAGGCCAACTTTCAAGCCGTTGGCCTGATAGACGGGTTCGCCGTCCACTTTCATCAGGCCGTCGGCGATGCCCAGGACCAGCTTGCGCTGGATGATCCGCTTGAGGTTGAGATGATAGGTCACCAGCTTTGCCGTGGGCAGAACCTGACCGGTCAGCTTCACCTCGCCCACGCCCAGGGCGCGGCCCCGGCCCGGCGCCCCCAGCCAGCCGAGAAAGAAGCCGGCCAATTGCCACAAGGCATCCAACCCGAGGCATCCCGGCATCACCGGATCGTCTTCGAAGTGACAGCGGAAGAACCACAGATCGGGCTTCACATCGTACTCGGCGACGATCTCGCCATTGTCGTGCGCGCCACCCTTATCGGTAATCCGGGTAATCCGGTCGAACATCAGCATCGGCGGCAACGGCAGCTGGGCGTTGCCCGGACCGAACAGTTTGCCATGGGCACACTGCAGCAGGTCCTCGTAGCTGAAGCTGTGTTTGCGCTCTGTCAACGACCTCACCTGGGCGCGAAGGGGATACGGCGATGCGGTCACACAAATACACGCCGGCGCGATAACCTACGCTGCCGCATCGTTCCCGCGATGTAAACTATAGCACAGTCACCCGGACGGAAATCAACCGGATTGGCCCGGGGAATTGGCCTGGGTATCGGCGCTGGCCTAGTCCGAACCGATCGGCCTTCGGTGTGGCTCCGGCGGCCGTATGGTTAATTGAACTTATTCCAAATAAACTCACAATCGACTGTTTTTGCCCTTTAAATCCGTCTCAGGTTCGGCCATATATCGTGTCATGACCCATCCGCGCCCCTATGGGGACACGATTGCCCGGCTGAAGACCGTCGGCTTGCGGCCGACCCGGCAGCGCCTCGCTCTGGCCCGCCTGCTCTTTGCCGGCGGCGATCGGCATTTGACCGCTGAGCAGTTGCACGGCGAAGCGGCCGCGGCGCAAGTCCCGGTATCCCTGGCCACGGTCTACAACACCCTGCACCAGTTCACCGCGGCGGGCCTGCTGCGCGAGGTGATCGTGGAAGCCGGGCGCTCCTACTTCGATACCAACGTCTCCGACCACCATCACTTCTTTCACGAAGACAACGGCCGCCTGGAAGACATTGCCGGCGACGAGGTGAGTCTGGGCGATTTGCCTCAGCCGCCCAAGGGCAAGCGCATCCGCCGCGTCGACGTCATCATTCGGGTGGCGGATAACGACAGATAGTCGTTTTCCCGCTACCCTTTAATAAATTATCTAGAAACATTCTAATCTATTGACAGGCGCCTCTCGGCGGCCTATCTAGCGGGTATGGCCGATGGCATTCGGTCCGCAAGATTGATGAACCATCACACCACGGCGGACGCCGCACCACAGCAGCAGAGGGAGTGCACCATGGCGAAACTCAAGGGTTCGAAAACGGAAGAGAATTTGAAGGCCGCCTTCGCCGGCGAAAGCCAGGCCAACCGGCGCTATCTCTATTTCGCGCAAAAGGCCGACGTCGAGGGCTACAACGATGTATCGGCGGTGTTCCGCTCCACCGCCGAGGGTGAGACCGGCCATGCGCACGGCCACCTCCAGTACCTGGAAGAGGTGGGCGATCCGGCGACCGGCGAGCCCATCGGCGATACCTCCCTCAACCTGAAGGCAGCGATCGCCGGCGAAACCCACGAGTACACGGACATGTACCCGGGCATGGCGCGCACCGCGCGGCAGGAAGGTTTCGAGGAAATCGCCGATTGGTTCGAGACCTTGGCCAAGGCGGAGAAGAGCCACGCCGGCCGTTTCCAAAAGGCTCTCGATACCATCGGTTAAGTTTGCGCCTGTCGGCCGCGTCCCGGGCACACCGGCGCGGCCGCCAAGCCACAGTCGGATCCCACAATCGGATCCAGGAGTTGAGGTATGCGCGAAGGCGGTCTCGATGCGCCGGTGCGTCAGCCATTGGATTGGCGCGACCCGGATTTTGCCGATCCCGAGAAGATCGACGCGGAATTGCGCCGGGTCTTCGACATCTGTCACGGCTGCCGCCGCTGCTTCAATCTGTGCGATTCGTTCCCGACCCTCTTCGATCTGATCGACGAGTCCGATAGCGGCGAGCTGGATGGGGTCGACAGCGCCGATTTCGCCAAGGTGGTGGACGGCTGCACCCTGTGCGACATGTGTTTCATGGTCAGCTGCCCCTATGTGCCGCCGCACGAGTTCAATCTGGATTTTCCGCACCTGATGCTCCGCTACCGCGCCGCCGAGTTGCGCCAAGGCAAGGGCGGCGGGGCCGTGGCCGAGCTGAGCAAGACCGACCGCAACGGCAAGCTGGCCAGCCACATCCCGGCCCTGGCCAACTGGGCCAGCGATACCGGGAACCGCCTCACCCGGCCGATACTCGAAGGGGTGGCCGGGGTCCACCGCAAGGCGGCGCTGCCCAAATTTCACGGCACCACGTTCACCGACGGCGCGGCCAAATCCGCGCCCAAGGTGAACACTGCGGCCCCGGCGCACGGGCGCAAGGCGGTGCTCTATGCCACTTGTTTCGTCAACTACAACAGCCCGGGGATCGGCACGGCGGCACGGCGCGTGCTCGCCCACAACGGGGTCGAGACCGAGGTGGTCTATCCCCGCTGCTGCGCCATGCCCCAGTTGGAGCGCGGCGATCTACCGGCTGTCGCCGCGGCCGCCAATGACGTGGCCGAGGCCATGGCGCCGTGGATCGACAAAGGCTACGACGTGATCGCTTTGACGCCGTCGTGCGCTCTCATGTTGAAATTCGAGTGGCCGCTGATCCTGCCCGAGGACGCGCGCATCAAGCGCTTGGCGCAGGCGACCTACGACATCGCCGAATACGTGGTCGACATCGCCAAGACCGAAGGCATGGCCGAGGGCTTGCAACCGTTGCCCGGCGGCGTGGCGCTGCACATGGCGTGTCATGCACGGGCGCAGAACATGGGCGCCAAGGCGGCCGAGATGCTGCGCCTGGTGCCGCAGGCGGAGGTGGCGGTGATCGAGCGCTGCTCCGGCCATGGCGGCTCGTGGGGCATCATGAAGGAGCACTTCGAGACCGCCCTCAAGGTCGGCCGTCCGGCGGCGCGGCTGGCCAAGAACGCCGAAAAAACTTATCTCGCCTCCGAATGTCCGCTGGCCGGTACGCACTTGGTGCAAGGCATCGAACGCATGACGGAAGCCGGCGAGCCGGCACCGGCCGCCGCCCATCATCCCATCGAACTGTTCGCCCAGGCCTACGGCTTCGGCGCGGACGAAGCTTGAGACGATTGCCATGACCGCCTGCCCGAAGCACGAGATTCGCCGCGACGACATCATGGACATGGCGGCCTATGAACGCATCCGCGTCGAACGCCGGCGCGAGCTGGTTCAAATCAAGCGCCAGCGGCGCCTGGAGGTCGGGCCGGAATGCCTGTTCCATTTCGAGAACTACGAGACCATGTCGGCGCAGATTCACGAGATGCTGTATATCGAAAAGGGCGGCGAGGCGCAGATCGCCGACGAGCTGGCGGCCTACAATCCGCTGATCCCGAACGGCCGCGAGCTGGTGGCGACCGTCATGTTCGAGATCGACGAGCCGGCCCGCCGCCACGCCGTGCTCGCCAAGCTGGGCGGCATCGAAGAGACCGCGGTCGTGCGCATCGGCGGCGAGACCATCAAGGGCCGGGCCGAGGCCGACGTGGACCGCACCAACGCCGCCGGCAAGGCCTCGTCCGTGCAATTCATCCACTTCCCCTTCACCGATGCCCAGGTGGCCGCCTTCCGGGCCCCGGGGGCCGAGATCCTGGTCGGCTTCACCCATCCGCACTACGGCCACATGGCGGTCATGCCGGAGGGCGTGCGCCAGGCCCTGGCCAAGGACTTCGACTAAGGCCCCCATCGGCCGGCGTGCCGCCGCAGCCTCTCAAAATTCCCCTTCGGTCATCCTCGGACAAGCGCCGCATCAGCGGCGCGCCGATCCGAGGATCCAAGGCCAGGATGGTCCCTGGGCCTGCACTGGATCCTCGGGTCTCCGTTTCGCTCCGCCCAAGGATGACGAAAGAGGCCGGTGGGCTTGAGGGGCGAGCTTGAGGGGTGGGCTTGACCGGCTGCGGGCTTCAGCTTATCAATCAATTAAACATCTGTTCATATGTTATAGTGTTCAATTGGCACCGTGCCGATGGCTCATCGCCGGCTGACCAGGGCTGCATTCAGGAGGCAAACGATGGACTCTCACTCCCCGGACAGGGTGGCCGCCTTGGCCGATGTTTTCCACCTCATGGGGGATGGCAACCGGCTGCGGATCCTGCTTCTGGTCCGCGACGAGCCGCACGCGGTGGGCGAGATCGCCGCCGCCACAAACCTGTCGCCGTCCCTGGTCAGCCACCATTTGCGCCTGCTGCGCGCCGGCCGCCTGGTGCGAGGCGAGCGGCGCGGCAAGCACGTCTACTATGCCCTCGACGATGCGCATGTGCGCTGCGTCCTCAACGACATGACCGATCATCTAGCAGAAGACGCGGCGGTGGCGCTGCACCCGGACCGCGCGGCCGGTTGATATGGCGAGCTGTTGCGCCCATGACGCGGCGGCCCTGCGCACCAGCCGCCGCCTGCTTTGGATCGTGCTGGTCCTCAATGCCGGCATGTTCGCGGTCGAAGCGGTGGCCGGCTGGCAGGCCGAATCCCTGGCCCTGCAGGCCGATGCGCTCGATTTCCTCGGCGATTCGGCGAATTATGCCATTGCCCTTTTTGTCCTCACCCGCTCGGTTGCCTGGCGCGCCGGTTCGGCCCTGGCCAAGGGGCTGGCCATGGTCGGCTTCGGCGGCTTTCTACTGATCGCCAGTCTCTGGCATGTGCTGGTGGGCGCGGCACCCGAGGCGCCGGTGATGGGCGTCATCGGGGCCATGGCCTTGCTGGTCAACGTGGTGTGCGCCGCGTTGTTGTTCCGCTTTCGCACGGGCGATGCAAACCTGCGGGCCGTCTGGCTGTGCAGCCGCAACGATGCCATCGGCAATCTGGCGGTGATCGCGGCCGCCGGCGGGGTCTTCTTGACCGGAACCCCGTGGCCGGACCTGGCGGTCGGCCTGGTACTGGCGATGCTGGCGATCGGCGCCGGGTCATCGGTCATCCGCCAGGCCCGCGGCGAGTTGCGGGTCGCGGCCGGTGCGGCGGCCGCCGAATAGACTGGCGCGGGGCGGCGGTGGCTAACGCACCTCTTCGCCCGGGGCGACACCGTAAATCTCATCGTCGCGCAGCCAGCCGGCGCGTCCTCCGACCTCGATCTCGCACCACCCGCTAGAACAGCGGTTGAGTTTTCCGGTCACGCCCGCCTCCAACAGGGCCTGGCCCGCCGCGCCCTCCTCCGGCGTGCGACGCAACAGGCGCTGCTTGCCGATCACCAGGACCTGGCGGTCGCCGGTGAGCATGTTCTGATGCACCCAGCCGATGCTGCCCTCCCAATCGCGAATCCGCCGCCAGGTCTCGAACTCGTCGATCACCTCGACGGGCAGTCCGGTTTGCGCATAGACCCATTCGATGGGATAGCGCAGGCCCGGACCGGTGCGCAGGTTCACCTCGGGCGCCCGCAGCGCCACATAGCGGGGCAAGGGCAGGCCGCTGATCGGGCCGATGCGCGGCGCCCCGGCGCCCTCCGGTGGCGTGCCCTGGCCAAGCGCCCCGGACGGTGCCAGGGCCAGCAATGGGGCCAGCAACAGAGCCGGTGCCAGGGCCGCCAGCAGGATTGCGATCTGCATCACATGGCGTATCGATGCGCCCATGTCGGTTTCCGAAATCTCCTGTAAAACGCGGGGCGTGCGTGCGGGCTTGCCCTTTGACCTAACCTCGTCGGGCAGGCGGGTCAAGGCGGCTGATACGGGCTGGAAGAGGCCGCCGCACTGGACAAAGGCGGCACCCGCCTGCTATGGCAAGCCGCGATCTCGGCACCCAAGATCAAGCCCCGCGCGGATCTATAGGAACATGGCAAAGCAGAAACCCCTGGTCATCGTCACCCGGCGGCTCCCCGACGTCATCGAGACGCGCATGATGGAGCTGTTCGACTGCCGCCTGAACGTGGATGACGTGCCCATGACCCAGGCGCAACTGGTCGCCGCGGCACAGCAGGCCACCATCCTGGTGCCCACGGTCACCGACCGGATCGATGCCGCCATCCTGTCCCAGGCCGGACCGCAGTTGAAGCTGATCGCCTCCTTCGGGACCGGGGTCGATCACATCGACCTGAAAAGTGCCCGCCAGCGCAACATCATCGTCACCAACACCCCCGGCGTGCTGACCGAGGATACGGCGGATATGACCATGGCCATGCTGCTGGCCCTGCCGCGCCGGTTGAGCGAGGGCGAGCGCCTGGTGCGCTCGGGCGACTGGACCGGCTGGGGCCCCACCTCCATGCTCGGCCACCGCATCTGGGGCAAGCGTCTGGGCATCGTCGGCATGGGCCGCATCGGCCAGGCGGTGGCGCGACGGGCCAAGGGCTTCGGCCTGGCCGTGCACTATCACAACCGGCGCCGGGTACACCCGGATATCGAGGCGGAGCTGGAGGCGACCTATTGGGAAAGCCTCGACCAGATGCTCTCGCGCATGGACATCGTGTCCATCCATTGCCCGCACACGCCGGCGACCTATCATCTGCTCTCGCCGCGGCGCCTGCAGTTGCTGCACGAGCATGCCTACATCGTGAACACCAGCCGCGGCGAAGTGATCGACGAGAACGCGCTCGCCCGCATGCTCGCCGCCGGCGAGATCGCCGGGGCCGCCCTGGATGTGTTCGAGCACGAGCCGGCAATCAACCCAAAGCTCCTGAAACTCGACAACGTGATCCTGCTGCCGCACATGGGCTCGGCCACCATCGAAGGACGCCTGGCCATGGGCGAGAAGGTGATCATCAACATCAAGACCTTCATCGACGGCCACACCCCGCCGGACCGGGTCATCGAGACGATGTTCTAGGATTGGCGGCCGGCGAGGCTAAACCCGCAACGCCGTCACCCCTGATCGGGCGCGATGCGGTTATCGGCGATTTCCAAGATGAGCTTGCGGCGGACGGCCTCGGCGAATTGCTGGTCGCCGTCGGCGGTGACGACGAAGCTGCCCGGGCCGCCAATGATGAAGGCGGCGAATGCCCCTTCCAGATCGTAGTCGATGGGCCGGCCGCTCTCGCAGTCGCGGCACAGGATCGCCAGGCCGTTGATGACGATGCCGGCTTCCAGCGCCGCGGCGCGGGCCACGGAGATGGGAATGCCGCCGCCGCTATAAGCGCTGTCGGCGGAAAAATCGATCACCCGGCGGGTGCCGACGATTTGGTTGCCCTCGATCAACGCCTGGACGGCGGCCAGGGCGCTGCCGATGGCGTTCGGGCCCGTGGCCAAGCGCGGCTGCGCCAACAGCGCATTGGCAAAGGCGGTGGCACTGTCCAGGCCGCTGATGACGGTCCACGGCACCACCACCTCCTGCGAATGCTCATCGCCCCATTCCACATAGGTGACGGCGATGCGTTGCTCGTAGCCGTAGGAAATGGCGGCGAGCACGTCCGGGTGGGTGATGGCCGCGGCATAGCCCTGGCGCTGGAAGCGGATTTCCCCGTCGTCGATGGACCGCGAGGCATCGGCCAGCAGGACAAGCTCCAGATCGACCCGCTCCTGCGCCGCCGCGCCGCCGCTGATGCAAAACGCGATGAAGACCAGGGCGATCGTCAATCGGGATATCTGTTTCATGCGGCACACGTCGGGCCCGGTTCGCCATAGGCGGTGCCGGTCAGATCATGGATGGTGGCCTGCGGGCCGCACAGGGGACAAGCCGGGTCGGCCTTCAGCTTGATCTTGCGGAAACTGGCGCCCAGGGAATCGTAAAGCAGGAGATTGCCGGACAGGCTCTCGCCGATGCCCAGGATCTCCTTGATGACCTCGGTGGCTTGCATGGCGCCCATGGTGCCGGGTAGCGCCCCGAGCACGCCCACATCGGCGCAGCTTTCCTTCGGATCGGCCGGCTGCGGTCCGAAAATGCAGCGATAGCAGGGATGGGCCAGCGGATCGCCGGGCGCGCGGGTATGCGCCTTGAAGGTGGAGAGTTGCCCGTCGAAGCGCATGACCGCCGCCGAGACCAGGGTCTTGCCCGCCAGATAGCAGGCATCGTTGAGCAGAAAGCGGGTGGCGAAGTTGTCCGACCCATCGGCCACCAGGTCGTAGCCGCGCACGATCTCGAGGGCGGCCTCGGCGGTCAGGCGCAGGGTGTGTTCGATCACCTGCACGTCCGGATTGACCTCCTTCAGGCGCGCCTTGGCGCTGGCGGTTTTTTTCCGGCCGATGGCGGAGGTGGCGTGCACCACCTGGCGCTGCAGGTTGGACAGATCGACCGCGTCGTCATCGACGATGCCCAAGGTGCCAACCCCGGCGGCGGCCAGATAGAGGAGCAGCGGCGAGCCGAGGCCGCCGGCACCTATCACCAGCACCCGCGCGGCCAATAGCTTGACCTGCCCGTCCTCGCCAATCTCCGGCAGCACCAGATGGCGGGCGTAGCGGTCGATCTGCGTATCGCTCAAATCCACGGTCATGACCCAAGGATAGGGCGGCTAGAGGCCATCGAACAAGTCGGTGCTGAGATAGCGCTCCGCCAGGGATGGCAGGATGACAACGATGGTCTGGCCGCGCACCGCGGGCCTAGTACCGATCTCCAGGGCCGCCGCCAGGGCCGCACCCGAGGATATCCCGGCCGGTACGCCCTCCAGCCGCGCCACTTCGCGCGCCGTGGCGAAGGCGGTGTCGTTGGCGATGCGCACCACCTCGTCGATCAGGGCGGTCTCCAGATTGCCGGGCACGAACCCGGCGCCGATGCCTTGAATCTTGTGCGGGCCCGGCTGCCCGCCGGAAAGGATCGGGCTGTCCTCCGGCTCCACCGCCACCATGCGCAAAGCCGGCTTGCGCGCCTTCAGGACCCGGCCGACCCCGGTCAAGGTGCCGCCGGTGCCGACCCCGCTGATCACCATGTCCACCGTACCGTCCGTATCGCGCCAGATTTCCTCGGCGGTGGTGGTGCTGTGGATCTGCGGGTTGGCTGGGTTCTCGAATTGCTGCGGCATCACCGCATCGGGCAGCTCCGCCACCAGGCGCTCGGCCTCGGCCAGGGCGCCGCGCATGCCCTGGGCGCCATCGGTCAGGACCAGTTCGGCCCCGAACAGGCGCAACATCTTGCGCCGCTCCACCGACATGGTCTCGGGCATGGTCAGGATCAGGCGGTAGCCCTTGGCGGCGCAGACGAAGGCGAGCGCGATGCCGGTGTTGCCGCTGGTCGGCTCGACGATCACCGTCTGCGGGCCGATGCGTCCGGCCGCCTCCAACGCCGCGATCATGGCGTAGCCGATGCGGTCCTTGACCGAGGACAGCGGATTGAAGAACTCGCACTTGCCGAGGATGTTTGCGGAGACACCATGCGCCTCGGCCAGGCGCGACAGGCGGATCAGCGGCGTCCCGCCGATGGTTTCCAGGATATTGTCGAAGACGCGGCCGCGTGGTTCTTCCCCCATGCCGCTAGGGCCTGCTCATGTTGGCGTAAGAGTCACCCCCACCCCAGCCCTCCCCCTCAATCCTTGAGCGATGGGAGGGAGAGGGGGAAAGTGGCAGTCCGCGAAAAAACACTCCTCCCCCCTTGATGGGGGGAGGTTGGGAGGGGGGTGGAGCAAGCATGGGCGTTTCCGAAACCTAGATACTGAAGTCCGGCACCCGCGCGGCCTCGCTATCGATGTGCAAGGTGCGGGCGCGGGTACACAGATCTTCCACCGTCAGATGATCCAGGCGTTCCATGATCTCGCGCTGCAGATCGCCCCACAGGGGCCGGATGACCTTGAGGGCGATTTCGGAGCCGTCCGCCGCGTTCTCGGTTTCGATCACGCTGTCGCCGCCTTCGAGCGCGCCGACCACCCGCATGATATCGCCGACGGAGATGCGCCGCCGCTCGCGCGCCAGGCGATAGCCGCCGCGCGGGCCGCGTTGGCCGGCCAGTATGCCCTTGTGCACCAGCTCCTGCAGCACCTGCTCCAAATAGCGGCGGGGGATGCCTTGGCGCCGCGAGATGTCGCCGGAGCGCACCGGGTCGGCGCCGGCGTGATAGGCGATGTCGACGACCGCCTCGATGGCGAACAGACGTTTCTTGGAAAGACGGAGCATCGGCCGCCTACCGCTTCGTTCCGGCAGCCTGCGCCGCCATGCCGGTGGAGCCGAAGCCACCGTCGCCGCGTGCGCTGTCCGGCAACGCATCGACGGCGTGCCAGCGGGCCTGGACGCACGGAGCGATCACCATCTGGGCGATGCGCTCGCCGCGGCGGACGGTGAACGGCTGCTGGCCGTGGTTGATCAGGATGACGCCGACCTCGCCGCGATAGTCCGCATCGATGGTCCCCGGCGAATTGAGCACCGTGACGCCGTGCTTGAGCGCCAGGCCCGAGCGCGGCCGCACCTGGGCCTCGACGCCGGCCGGCAGGGCGATGGCAATGCCCGTGGGGATCAGGGCGCGCGCACCGGGCGGCAGCACCACATCCGCGGCCACCGCCGCGACCAGATCGACACCGGCGCTCAACGCCGTCGCATAGGCGGGCAAGGGCAGACCTTCGCCGTGCGGCAGGCGGCGCAGGGGAATCTCCCAGTGCGTCATGGGACCGCGCCACCCTCCAGATGATCGGCGATGCGCGCCGCCAATCGCGCCGCCACATCGTCCTTGCTCAGTCGCGGCCAGGTATCGACACCGGCGGCATCGATCACATGCACGCGGTTCTCCGCGCCGCCGAAGGTGCCGCTGGCGGGCGAGACGTCGTTGGCGACGATCCAGTCGCAGCCCTTCTTGCGCAGCTTGGCGGTGGCGTGGGCGATCAGGTTCTCGGTCTCGGCGGCAAAGCCGATCACCAGGTGCGGCCGGCTGTTGCCCGCCGCCGCCAGGCTGGCCAGGATATCGGGATTGGCGGTCAGCGCCAGTTTCGGCGCAGCGCCGTTTTTCTTGATCTTCTGTTCGCTCGGTTTGGCCAGGCGCCAGTCGGAGACGGCGGCGGCACACACCGCCACGTCCACCGGCAAGGCGGCGCGGCAGGCGGCCAGCATCTCTTCAGCCGATTCGATATGGATCACCTGTACCCCCGCCGGATCGTCCAGGCGCGTCGGGCCGGTGACCAGGGTGGTCCGGGCCCCCAATCGCGACAGGGCCTGGGCGATGGCGTGGCCCTGGCGGCCGGACGAGCGGTTGGCGATGTAGCGCACCGGATCGATCGCCTCGTAGGTCGGCCCGCTGGTGACCAGGGCGCGGCGGCCGCTGAGACGAGTCCCGGCCGAGAAATAGCTTTCGATGGCGGCGAGGATTTCATCCGGCTCGGCCATGCGGCCCGGGCCGAACTCGCCGCAGGCCATGTCGCCCTCGTTCGGCCCGACGGTGCGCACGCCGCGGACGCGCAAGGTGGCCAGATTGGCCTGGGTCGCCGGATGCTCCCACATGCGCACGTTCATGGCCGGGGCCAGCAAGACAGCTGTGTCCGTGGCCAGTAGCGTGGTGGAGGCCAGATCGTCGGCCCGGCCGGTGGCCATCTTGGCCATCAGATCGGCGCTCGCCGGGGCCACCACGATCAGGTCGGCCTCGCGGGACAGGCGGATGTGGCCCATTTCCGCCTCGTCGGTGAGGGAGAACAGGTCGTTGTAGACCTTGTTCTCGCTGAGGGCGGCCAGGGACAGGGGGGTGACGAACTCGGCCCCGGCGCGGGTCAGGATGCAGCGCACGCTGCCTCCCCGCTCACGCACCCGGCGGATCAGCTCCAGCGACTTATAGGCGGCGATGCCGCCGGAGACGATCAGGAGCAGGCGCTTGCCGGCAATCATGGGGAAGGGAACCTATTATACGGCTTCACGTGGTAGATAAGGTAGGCGCCGCCCGGCGCCCTGGCAAGATAGTGCCATAACAGGGGTTAAATGATCGCCGCCAGGCCCAAGGTCAAGGCGGCGATGGCCAGCCACAGCGCCCATTGGGCCATCCGCCCGCTGCCGCCTCTCAGCGCCTGGGCGCTCTCCGGATGCAGGCGCAGGCCCCCGGCCGCCAGATCGCCGGCCACCGTGTCCAGATTGTCGAGCAGGCCGGGCAGGCGTTCCAGGGCAGCGGCCAGATCCCGCCCGGCCCGGCGCACCCGCGCCTCTGGCCCGCGGTTCTCCACCATCCAGGCCTGGGCCAGGGGCTCGGCCAGGGTCCAGATGTTCAGGGTCGGGTCCAGGCGGCGGCTCACCCCTTCCGCCATCATCATGTTCTTCTGCAGCAGCAGAAGCTGCGGCTGGACCGGCATGGCGAAGGATTCGCTCAGGTGCAACAGGCTGCCGAGCAGGCGGGCGAAGGAAATGTCCTGCAACGGCCGGTCGAAGATCGGCTCGGCGATGGCGCGCAGGGCCTGGGCGAAGGCATCCAGGGACTCCTGGGCGGGCAGATAGCCGGCCTGCACATGCACCTCGGCCAGGCGCCGGTAATCGCGCGCCAGCACCGCCAGCAGCATGTCGGCCAGATAGGTGCGGGTCTTGAGATCGACCCGGCCCATGATGCCGAAATCGACGGCGACGATGTTGCCGTCCGTATCGACGAACATGTTGCCGGGGTGCTGGTCGCCGTGAAAGAAGCCGTCGCGGAACACCTGATTGAAGAAGATCGCCGCCGCCTTGGTCAGGACGGCGGTGATGTCGTGGCCGGCGGCGAGCAGCGCCGCCCGGTCGTCCATGGGAATGCCGGAGACCCGGCCCATGGTCAAAACCCGGCGCGAGGTGCGCTGCCAATCGACCGGCGGCACCCGATAGGTCTCGTCATCGGCGAAGTTGTCCGCCAGTTCGGCGGCGGCGGCGGCTTCCATGCGCAGGTCCATCTCGATGCGCACGGTCTCCTCGAACAGGCGCACCACGGTCACCGGCTTCAGGCGGCGCAGGCGCGGCTGCGTCCGCTCGATCAAGGTGGCCAGCCAATAGAGCAGCTCCAGATCGCGGGCAAAGGCGCGCTCGATGCCTGGGCGCAAGACCTTGACGGCGACGTCGCCGCCCGCGTGGTCATCGTCCGCGGCGACGGTGGCATAGTGAACCTGGGCGATGGACGCGGCGGAGACCGGCCTGTCCTCGAATGACGCGAACAAGGCCGAGACCGGCTGGTCCAGCTCGGCTTCGATGGCCGCCCGCGCCTCGGCACTGGCGAACGGCGGCAAGGCGTCCTGCAACTCGGAGAGATCCGCCGCCAACTGCTCGCCCAGCAGATCGGCGCGGGTGGAAAGGAATTGGCCCAGCTTGATGAAGCTCGGCCCCAGCTCGGTAAGCGCGCGGGCCAGCTTTTCGCCGGGCCGGCCAGACACCTTTCGGCGCGCGCCCAAGCGGGCCAGCCACAGCACGCCGGGGGCGACCTGCAAGGACTCTAGGGCCGCCAGGGCATCGTGCCGCGCCAAGGTGCGGGCGATGCGCAACAGGCGCAGCAGCGTGCGGGCGGTGCGCAACATGGGGACCGTTCCTAAAGCCGCCAGCTGGAATGCAGCGCCGCGATGCCGCCGCTCAGGTTGCGGTAGCGCACCTGCTCGAAGCCGGCGCCGGCCATCAAGGCCGCCAGGTCGTCCTGCGCTGGAAACCGGCGAATGCTTTCCGCCAGATACTGATAGGCGGCGCGGTCGCCGGCCACCGCCTCGCCCAAAGCGGGCAGCACCTTGAAGGAATAGAGATCGTAGAGATCGGATATGAGCGGCAGCACCACCCGGCTGAACTCCAGACACAGGAAACGGCCGCCGGGGACCAGCACGCGGCGCGCCTCGGCCAGCGCCGTCTCGATGCGGGTGACGTTGCGCAGACCGAAGGCGATGGTCACCGCATCGATGCTGCGATCCGCCAGGGGCAAACAGTGCGCATCGGCGCAGAGCCAATGCAGACCGGCCGGGCACGCCGCGCCGAACAGGCCCCGGTCGAAGGCGCGGTCGGCGCCGATGCGCAGCATGTCCGGGGTCAGATCGCACACCATCATGGGCCCGGCGCGGGCCGGACCGACCCGCTCGAGAATGCGGGTGGCCACATCGCCGGTGCCGCCGGCCAGATCCAGATGCCGCTGGCCGGGCCGCGGGGCCAGCCAGTCGATCATCGCCGCCTTCCACAGGCGGTGGATGCCGCCGGACATGAGATCGTTCATCAGGTCGTAGCGGTTGGCGACACTCTCGAAGACGCCGCGCACCCGCGCACCTTTTTCCGCTTCCGGCACCTCCTGATACCCGAAGTGGGTGGTGCGGCCCGGATTGCCATCGGGCTGATCTGTGTTCTGCGCCGGCATGGCGCGGACCATAGCGCGCCGCCGGGCTTCGCGCTACTGTGCCACCCGCCGCAGGACCAGCAGAGGAGCGCGCGTGCCCGAATTGCCCGAGGTTGAGACCGTCGTCCGCGGCCTGCGGCCCTGCCTGGAAGGCCGCCGCCTGGTCCGGGTCGAACAGCGCCGGGCCGATTTGCGCTTCCCCCTGCCGCCGAAATTCGCCAGCCGCCTGCGCGGCCGCGTGGTCCGCCACGTGGGCCGGCGCGCCAAGTACATCGTCATCTACCTGGACGACGGCCAGGTTCTGCTCTGTCATCTGGGCATGAGCGGGCGGGTGCTGCTGGTCGACCGAGATGCGCCGCCGCCGGGGCCGCACGATCACATCATTCTGGCCACCGATCATGGCCAGGAGATCCGCTACAACGATGCCCGCCGCTTCGGCATGATGGATCTGACCGACGAGGTCGGGCTGGTCGGCCATCCGCTGCTGGCCAATCTCGGGCCCGAGCCCCTGAGCAACAGCTTCAACGGGCCGGAGCTGGCCAAGCGCCTGGCCGGCAAGCGGGTCTCCATCAAGGCCGCGTTGATGGATCAGCGGGTGGTCGCCGGATTGGGCAACATCTATGTCAGCGAAAGCCTGTTCCTGGCCGGCCTGTCGCCGCGCCGGCAGGCCTATACGGTGCAAGGCGGCCGCGCCGAGCGCCTGGCGGCGGCGATCCGCGACGTGCTCACCCGCGCCATCGATGCGGGCGGCTCGTCCTTGCGCGACTATGTGCAGACCGACGGCGAGCTTGGCTATTTCCAGCATGCATGGGCGGTCTACGATCGCGCGGGCGAGCCGTGCCCCGGGTGCGATTGCGATCACTCCGGCGGCGGCATTCGCCGCATCGTGCAATCGGGCCGCGCCACTTACTATTGTGCCGCGCGCCAGCGGTAGGGTAGAGAAAGCGCCCATGACAGGACGATCGACCCGCCGATATTCCATCTGTTGGCGGAGTCGCGTCCCGGCGGCGGTGCTGGCCTGCGTGTTCTCGGTGGTCCTCTGCGCGGTTGCCCCAGGCCCCGGCGCGGCCGATGGCGCGGGCTTCGTCGCCGGTGTCGAGGATCTGCCGCTGATGGCGGGATTGGCGGACGTGGCCAATGCCGGTGTGGTCTTCGACAAGCCCGGCGGGCGCATCGTCGAAGCTTACGCGGAAGGTGCGGTCAGCCGCGCCGATGTGCTCGGCTTCTATCGCCAGACATTGCCGCAACTGGGCTGGCAGACGGCCGGCGAAACCGCCTTCACGCGCGAGGGAGAGCGCTTGGAGATCGTCATTCTCGGCAGCGACGGCGATCTGGTCGTTCGCTTCACCCTGCAACCGGACTAACACCGCCCTTCTCATCGGGGCGAAGTGCTGAAGGAGAACAGCCGCATGACCTATGAAAACATCATCGTCGAGACCCGGGGACATGTCGGCGTCATCACCTTGAACCGGCCGAAGGCGCTCAATGCCCTGTGCATCGCCTTGATCGACGAGCTGGCACGGGCCCTGGATGGCTTCGAGGCCGACGATGCCATCGGCTGCATCGTGCTCACCGGCTCGGAAAAAGCCTTCGCCGCCGGCGCCGACATCAAGGAGATGAAGGACAAGACCTACATGCAGGTCTACACCGAGGACTTCATCACTTCCGGTTGGGAGCGCCTGGCGCAGACGCGCAAGCCGGTGATCGCCGCAGTGGCCGGCTATGCCCTGGGCGGCGGCTGCGAGATCGCCATGATGTGCGACATCATCATCGCCGCCGATACGGCAAAATTCGGTCAGCCGGAGATCACCCTCGGCACCATTCCCGGCTCCGGCGGCACGCAACGACTGACCCGCGCCGTCGGCAAGGCCAAGGCCATGGAGATGTGCCTGACCGGCCGCCTGATGGACGCGGCGGAGGCCGAGCGCTCGGGCCTGGTGGCGCGCGTCGTGCCCGCCGCCGATCTCATGACCGAGGCCCTGAAGACGGCGGAGAAGATCGCCGCCCTCTCCCACCCCGTGGTCATGATGGCCAAGGAGGCGGTGAACCGGGCCTTCGAGACCACCCTGGCCGAGGGCATCAAGTTCGAGCGCCGGGTCTTCCACGCGACGTTTGCGACCGAGGACCAGAAAGAGGGCATGGCGGCCTTTGCCGACAAGCGCCCGGCCAACTGGAAACACCGCTGAAAGCCTGGGATTCGGCCATTCCCATAGCCGCTCGCCCGGCCCCCGGCGGTTTGCTTGACGGCGCCCCGTCCGGCGTCTATAACCCCGGCCTTCCGCCAATTTCCCTTACGGATACGTCGCGCCCATGGCCAATCATCAATCCGCAAAGAAACGCATCCGGCGCAACGAGCGCTTCCGCGAAGTCAACGGCGCCCGCGTCGGCCGGGTCCGTACCTATCTGAAATCCGTCGAACTGGCGATCGCCAGCGGCGACAAGGGCGCGGCGCAGACCGCGTTCAAGGAGGCACAGCCCGAACTGCATCGCGGTGTCGGCGCCGGTGTCATTCATCGCAAGTCGGCCGCGCGCCGTCTTTCGCGTCTGTCCTCGCGCATCAAATCCATGGGCTGAATCGGCCGCGCGGCGTCCACGCCGCGCGCCTGCGATCCGTGACGACCCGGGCTTGGGCCCGCGGCCGGCGTTGCTGCGTGTCACATGCCTGCATCCACGCCACATGTTTCATGCACAGGTTTGTGCCGTGGCAATACGTTAACCGCACGTTCTTCATGTAGACGATTGGAGTCGTACATTTGGGCCACACCGCGGCAAAAAAACCACGTTCTCTTTTCGATCTTCTTGCCACATCTGACCATGACGGTTAGAGTTGAATTCTTGGCTCGTCGGTGGATGGTGCAAGTAAAACCGACGCAAGAAGAAATAATGATACCCCGCTGAAGTGTCTCGATGGGAGGCTTTCTTTTGAGCGGGAATGCACGCCGGGGGATTACCAACAAAAATGACTCTTCTGCGCTGAGCATTGAAATAAATTTTTCAAGCTCCGCAAGAAATCGACGTACCAAAATTACATGGTTGCAGGAGTCAGGTTTGCGCAATGATCGATATCGACGATCTTGCATTCTGTCGTCAGCGCAAGACTAAGCGTTGATGCGCTTGGTTCGCGGCGGTGCAAAACCGCCACGGTACTAGGCGCGGCGGAATCCTCGTGTGCGGATGTGGTCGAGCGGTGGGCGGCTGCCGGTTTAGGGGTAAACGGCAACCTGTCTGACATGGGGGGGAGATGCGGGGGGATCGAGGGTGAAAGAGATGGCCGGCGATGATCGAGCGGCATCGCTTGACGAACAGTGGGCCCGGGTGCGCGGGCGGTTGCGCGGGGAAGTGGGCGAGGCCGCATACCGGAGCTGGCTGAAGCCTCTGACCTTGGTCAGCGTCAAGAAGAACGTGGTGCGCCTGGCGGTGCCGACCCGCTTCATGCGCGATTGGGTGTTGGGCAACTACGCCCAGCGTATCGAGGCCCTGTGGCGCGACGAGGATTTGGACGTGGCCCAGGTGGAGATCGTGGTGCAGCCGCCGGAGCGGCCGACGCCGCGTCCGGAGAGCACCCCCAGAAAGACGAAACCCTCGGCACCGGCCGCACCCACGGCGGCACCGGAGCGGGCGATCAGCCCGCGGGCCCGCCTGTCGGTGCCCGCATCGTCGGAAAGCGAGCCGACCTATCCGGACGTCAGCGCCCCGCTCGACGAGCGCTTTACGTTCGAGAACTTCATCGTCGGCAAGCCGAACGAATTGGCCTACGCGGCGGCGCGGCGGGTGGCCGAGGCGCGCACCGTGCCTTTCAATCCGCTGTTCCTGTATGGTCCGGTGGGTTTGGGCAAGACCCATCTGATGCATGCCATCGCCTGGCAGATCAAGGCGGTCTCGCCCAAGCGGCGGATCATCTATCTCTCGGCGGAAAAGTTCATGTACCAGTTCGTGCGCGCCCTGCGCACCAAGGACACCATGGCCTTCAAGGAGCAATTCCGCTCGGTCGATGTGCTGATGATCGACGACGTGCAGTTCATCGGCGGCCGCGAGGCGACCCAGGAGGAGTTCTTCCACACCTTCAACACCCTGGTGGATCAGAACCGGCAAGTGGTGATTTCGGCCGACAAAAGCCCCTCCGATCTGGAAGGTGTCGAGGAGCGCATGCGCTCCCGCCTCGGTTGGGGCCTGGTGGCCGACATCCATCCCACCACCTACGAGTTGCGCCTGGGCATTCTGCAGTCCAAGGCGGAGCAGTCGGGTGCGGCGATCCCTGCCAAGGTGCTCGAGTTCCTGGCCCACAAGATCGTCTCCAACGTGCGCGAGCTGGAAGGGGCGCTGAATCGCATTGTCGCCCATGCCACCCTGGTCGGGCGGCCGGTGGCCCTGGAATCGACCCAGGAGGTGCTGCACGATCTGCTGCGCGCCAACGACCGGCGGGTGACCATCGAGGAGATCCAGAAGCGGGTCTCCGAGCATTTCAATGTGCGGGTCACCGACATGCACTCGGCCCGGCGGGCCCGGGCCGTCGCCCGGCCCCGGCAGGTGGCCATGTACCTGGCCAAACAGCTCACCGCCCGCTCCCTGCCCGAGATCGGGCGCAAATTCGGCGGCCGCGACCACACCACGGTCATGCACGCCGTGCGCCGCATCGAGGAGCTGAAGGCCACCGACCCCAGCTTCGCCGAGGATGTGGAGCTGCTGCGGCGCATGCTCGAGGCCTAAGGCCGGGGCCCAGTACCGGGGCCTAGTCCCCGGGGGCAGAACCCGGGGTCAAAACCCCGGGTCTCGGAGCCTTAATCCGGGCCCAAGATCAGGCCCAAATTCCGCCCTTAAATCGGGTCCGGCGGACGCGCATTGCATTTACCTTTCGGGGGTGTCCGGGCTATACTACGGCCCCGTATCCCTCGGTGGACTCAAGCGATCCCCAAAAGCGGTGCGGACGGGTCTTGGCGGCCCCGGATCCGAGAGCAAATAGCCCCGGAACCGGGACCTCTCGTGGGCCCGGCCCACCTGGACACCGCAAGTCGACAAAGCGTGCAAGAGACACGATCACGCCGACCGGAAGGCAAGCTGGCAACATGAAGCTGACCATAGAACGCACCGCCCTACTCAAGACCCTGGCCCATGTCCAAAGCGTGGTCGAGCGGCGCAATACCATCCCGATCCTCTCCAACGTGCTGATGGAAGCGGCCAAGGGCGAGCTGGCGCTGACCGCCACCGACATGGACCTGACCATCGTCGATGCGGTTGCCGCCGAGGTCGCCAAGCCGGGGGCGACCACCGTCTCGGCGCACACCTTCTACGATATCGTGCGCAAGCTGCCCGAAGGGGCGCAGGTGGAAATCGCCACCTCCGGCGACGGCGCCCAGCTGACGGTCAAGGCCGGCCGCTCGGTCTTCACCCTGGCGACCTTGCCGAAAGAGGATTTTCCGACCATCGGCGCGGTCGATCTGCCGCACGAGTTTCGCCTGGCCGGCCGCGAGCTGCGCAATCTGATCGACCGGACCCGTTTTGCCATCTCGACCGAGGAGACACGCTACTACCTCAACGGCATCTACGTGCATGCCAGCGAGGCCAACGGCGTGCAAACCCTGCGCGCCGTGGCGACCGATGGCCATCGCCTGGCCCGCTTCGAGATGCCGCTGCCCGACGGCGCCACCGGCCTGCCCGGCGTCATCGTGCCGCGCAAGGCTGTGAACGAGCTGCGCAAGCTGATCGACGAGACCGAGGAGCCGGTGACCATCGCGCTCTCCGATACCAAGATCCGATTCGCCTTCGGCCCCACGGTGCTGACCTCGAAGCTGATCGACGGCACGTTCCCCGATTACGAGCGGGTCATTCCGGTCGGCAACGACAAGGTGATCGAGGTCGATTGCCAATCCTTCGCCCAGGCGGTCGACCGGGTGTCGACCATCTCGTCGGAGAAAAGCCGGGCGGTGAAACTGATCATCGAGAACGGCGGCATCACGCTTTCGGCCAGCAGCCCGGAGAACGGCACGGCCACCGAAGAGATCGAAATCAACTACACCGGCCCGGGCATCGAGATCGGCTTCAATTCGCGCTATCTGCTCGACATCGCCCAGCAGATCGAAGGCGAGGCGGCGGAGATCAGCCTGGCGGATTCGGCCTCGCCGACCATCGTCCGAGATCGGGCGGATCCCAGCGCCCTCTACGTTCTCATGCCCATGCGGGTTTAAGCGGCGAAAGCCGGCACGAACATTGGCAAACAGGTCAACCTTTCAGACAATGCAAGCGGCTGAGCCAGTAGCAGTGCCCAGCCCTCGGGCGTGGCTGGCGCGCCTGTCGCTGAGCCGGTTCCGCTGCTACCACCAGGCCGAGGTGGTGACCGACGGCCGGCCGGTGGTGCTGACCGGCCCGAACGGTGCCGGCAAGACCAACCTGCTGGAGGCCATCTCCTTCTTGTCGCCCGGCCGCGGCTTGCGCCGGGCCCGGCTCTCGGAGGTCGATCGGCACGACCGGGGTGCCGCACATGCGCATGATGCGATCGATGGTTCCGCGATCAATGGTGCGCAGAGCAGTCCCTGGGCGGTGGCCGGCACCGTGATGACTCCCGAGGGCGCGCGCGATGTGGGTACCGGCCGCGATGCGGGTGTCGGTGGGGCCGGCGGGACGGAGTCCGAGGTCAGCCGCGAGCGCCGCGTGGTCAAGATCGACGGAGCGTTTGCGCGCAGCCAGCAGATGCTCGGCGAGGTCGTCAGCATGACCTGGCTGACGCCGCAGATGGACGGCCTGTTCCGCGACAGTGCCGGCGGCCGCCGGCGTTTTCTCGACCGCCTGGTGTACGGCTTCGATTCGGCCCATGCGGGACGCGTGGCCGCCTATGAGCAAAGCCTGCGCGACCGGGCGCGGCTGCTCAAGTCGGGCGGCGCCGACGACGGCTGGCTCAGCGCGCTCGAAGACACCATGGCGCGCCACGGGGTGGCCATCGCCGCCGCCCGGCGCGAACTGGTAGATCGCCTGGCGCGCGCCTGCGCGGTGCGCGTCGGCGCCTTTCCGGTCGCCGGCCTGGCCTTGCGCGGCCAGGTGGATGAGTGGCTCGGCGACAGGCCGGCCCTGCGCGCCGAGGAGACTTTGCGCGCCGAGCTGGCGGCCACGCGCCGCCGCGACGCCCAGGCCGGCGGTTCCGCCATCGGCCCGCACCGCAGCGATCTGCTGGTCCGCCACCTGGACCGGGACATGGCCGCGGCCGATTGTTCCACCGGCGAGCAGAAGGCGCTGCTCATCTCGATTGTTCTGGCGCACGCCCGGCTGATTGCCCTGCACCGGGGGGCGGCGCCGTTGCTGCTGCTCGACGAGGTGGCGGCGCATCTCGACGAACTTCGCCGCGAGGCTCTCTACGACGAAATTCTGGCGCTCGGTGCGCAAGCCTGGCTGACCGGCACCGATGCGGGCGTGTTCGCGGGCCTCGGCGATGCGGCGCAATTTTTGAGCGTGCGCGATGCGGCCATCACCCAGGGGGCCGCGCCGCGGCCCGATCGACGGAGCGGCGTGTCATGAGCAAGCAGGGCAGAGCGAGCCCGGCCACGGGTGGCAAGCCCGTGACCATTTCCGCTGCCAATCCCAATCCCGGCGCCACTTATGGCGCCGAGTCGATCAAGGTCCTGCGCGGCCTCGATGCGGTGCGCAAGCGGCCGGGCATGTACATCGGCGACACGGACGACGGCTCCGGCCTGCATCACATGGTCTACGAGGTGGTGGACAACTCCATCGACGAGGCCCTGGCCGGCTATTGCGACAAGATCGAAGTGGTGCTCAACGGCGACGGCTCGGTGACCGTGCGCGACAACGGCCGCGGCATTCCGGTCGGCATTCACGCCGAGGAAGGCATCTCCGCCGCCGAGGTCATCATGACCCAGCTGCACGCCGGCGGTAAGTTCGACCAGAACTCGTACAAGGTTTCCGGCGGCCTGCACGGGGTCGGCGTCTCCGTGGTCAACGCCCTCTCCGAGATTTTGGATTTGACCATCTGGCGCGACGGCAAGCAGCACTTCGCCCGTTTCCGCCATGGCGTCGTCGAGGCGCCGCTGGCAGTCAACGGCGAGGCGGGCGAGCGCACCGGCACCGAGGTGACGTTCCTGCCGTCGAAAAAGACCTTCACGATGACCGAGTTCGATTTTGCTACCTTGGAGCACCGTCTGCGCGAGCTGGCCTTCCTCAATTCCGGCATCCATCTCACCCTGACCGATGACCGGCACGCCGAGTCGAAGACGGTGGCGTTGCACTACGAAGGCGGACTCGAGGCCTTCGTCAATTATCTCGACCGCACCAAGACGGCGATCATCGACACGCCCATCGTCATCCAGGCCGAGCGCGAGGGCATCGTCGTGGAAGCGGCCCTGCAATGGACCGACAGCTACCACGAAACCGTGCTGTGCTTTACCAACAACATTCCGCAGCGCGACGGCGGCACGCATCTGGCCGGCTTCCGCGCCGGCTTGACCCGCCAGGTGAACGGCTATGCCGCCACCTCGGGCATCTCTAAGCGGGAAAAGTTCACCCTGACCGGCGATGACGCGCGCGAAGGATTGACCTGTGTGCTTTCGGTCAAGGTGCCGGATCCGAAGTTCTCCAGCCAGACCAAGGATAAACTGGTCTCCTCGGAAGTGCGGCCGGTGGTCGAGAATGTGATCAACGACCGCCTGAGCCAGTTCTTCGAGGAACACCCGGCCGAGGCCCGGCGCATCGTCGCCAAGGTGGTCGAAGCCGCCGCCGCGCGCGAGGCGGCGCGCAAGGCGCGCGAGTTGACCCGGCGCAAGGGCGCGCTCGATATCTCGTCGCTGCCGGGCAAGCTGGCCGATTGTCAGGAACGCGATCCGGCCCTGGCCGAGATCTTCATCGTCGAGGGTGAATCCGCCGGCGGCTCCGCCAAGCAGGGCCGCGACCGGCGCTTCCAGGCGATCCTGCCGCTCAAGGGCAAGATCCTGAACGTGGAGCGCGCCCGTTTCGACAAGATGCTCGGCTCCGCCGAAATCGGCACGCTCATCACCGCGTTGGGCACCGGCATCGGCGTCGACGAATTCAATATCGACAAGCTACGCTACCACAAGATCATCATCATGACGGACGCGGACGTGGACGGCAGCCACATCCGCACCCTGCTGCTCACCTTCTTCTTCCGCCAGATGCCCGAGATCATCGAGCGCGGCCATCTGTATATCGCCCAGCCGCCGTTGTACCGGGCCAAGCGGGGCGAATCCCTGCGCTATCTGAAAAACGACGAAGGGCTGGAGAACCACCTGATCGACAACGGCGTGCGCGACAGTGTGTTGGTGCGCGCCGATGGGGTGCAGACAGCCGGCGCCGATCTGCGCACCCTGGTGGAGCAGGCGGTGCGCGCCAAGCATCTGATGGAGCTGCTGGTGCGCAAGGTCGGCAGCACGCCCATCGTCGAACAGACGCTGATCGCCGGCGCCCTCAACCCGGAGATCATCTCCGATACCGAGCGCGCGGAACAGGCGGCCGCCTACATTGCCAAGCGCCTGGATGCCCTCGCCCGGGATATCGAGCGCGGCTGGCATGGTGAGTCGGAACCGGACGGCGGCCTGGCCTTCAGCCGCACCCTGCGCGGCTTGACCGAGCGGCGCTTGATCGATGGAACGCTGCTGCGCTCCAGCGAAGCCCGCCGCCTCGATCAGATGACGCCGGATTTGCAGGAAACCTATCAGCTGCATTCAACCCTGCGCGGCAAGGATAAGGAATATGCCATCACCGGCCCCTCCGCCCTAGCCGAGGCGATCTTCGAGATCGGCCGCAAGGGGGTGACGATCGCCCGCTACAAGGGCCTGGGCGAGATGAATGCCGACCAGCTGTGGGAAACCACACTCGATCCCAACGGCCGCGCCTTGCTTCAGGTCAAGGTGGCGCACGCGGACGAGGCCGCGGGCATCTTCTCCACCCTGATGGGCGATGCGGTCGATCCGCGCCGCGACTTCATCCAGACCCACGCCCTTGAGGTGACCAACCTGGATGTGTGATCGACAGGGCCCGCGATCCGCACGCGCGTACGTTTGACCCTCCACAACACCGGCACCGACACCACCGGCACCTGAACGATGACGCCAGAACAGGACGGCGGCCTGGACTCAACACCCTCTTGCCATGACATCGCCACAATCGCCCTCCTGATAGCGCCTATACTTGCCCACGGGCATGGCCCGGGCGGCGCGAATGCGCTAGAGAGCATGGAATGACCAAACACCGGGGACGGGATACAGCGGGCCGCAACGGGGGCCGCAACGGGGGCCGTGCCGGCCAGGGATACAAGCGCGCCGGGCAGGGCTGGTTCCTGCGTCTGCTGATCTGGGGCGGCAGCCTGGCCATCTGGGGCGCCATCGCGGTGGCCGGGCTGGTGGCCTGGTACGCCTACGATCTGCCGCGCATCGACGAGATCGCATCGGTCACCCGGCAGCCCAGCATCACGCTGATGGCCGCCGACGGCACCCTCCTGACCACCTTTGGCGACGTCTATGGCGAGACCGTCAACGTGCGCGATCTGCCGCCGTACCTGCCACGCGCGGTGATGGCGGTCGAGGACCGGCGGTTCTACGATCACTTCGGCATCGACCTGCTGGGCCTGGCCCGTGCCATGGCGGTCAATGTCCGGGCCGGGCGCGTGGTTCAGGGCGGCTCGACGATCACCCAGCAGTTGGCCAAGAACCTGTTCCTCACCCCCGACCGCACCGTCAAACGCAAGGTTCAGGAAATGCTGCTCGCCTTCTGGCTGGAGCAAAAATTCAGCAAGGACCAGATTCTCAGCCTGTACCTCAACCGGGTCTATTTCGGTGTCGGCACCTATGGTATCGACGCGGCCGCTTGGCACTACTTCGGCAAGCCGGCAACCCAGGTGAATCTCTACGAGGCGGCGCAACTGGCCGCTCTGCTCAAGGCACCGTCCCGCTACAACCCGGTGCGCGACCGCGATCTGGCGGACGAACGCACGGCCCTGGTCCTGCGCGCCATGGTCGATGCCGATTTCTTGCCGGCGGCGGATGCGGAGCAGGCCCTGGCGCGCAAAACCACCATGCGCGCCATCTCCGGCTCCCAGTCGCGCTATTTCTCCGATTGGATCACGGCCCAGGTGGCCGGCTACGTCGGCCGGGTCGACGGCGATCTGACCGTGGTGACCACCCTCAATCCCTATCAACAGCGGGTCGCCGAGGAGGAACTGGCGGCCCTGCTCGATACGGACGGGGTCAAGCGCAAGGTCGGCCAGGGCGGGGTGGTCATCCTCGATCCCGACGGCGCGGTGCGCGCCATGGTCGGCGGCCGCGACTACGGCACCAGTCAGTTCAACCGGGTGACCCAAGCCTTGCGCCAGCCCGGCTCGGCCTTCAAGCCGTTCGTCTATCTGGCGGCAATGGAGGAAGGGCTGACCCCCGACGACCGGGTGGTCGACGCGCCGGTGGAGATCGAAGGCTGGACGCCGAAGAACTATGCCGAGCGCTTCTATGGCGAGGTGACGGTGCGCGAGGCCTTTGCCCGCTCGCTCAACGCCGCCACCATCCGCCTCAGCCAGCGCGTCGGGCCCGACAAGGTGGCCTCCGCAGCCCGGCGCCTGGGAATCACCTCGGATATCGAAGTGGCGCCCAGCATCGCCCTAGGCACCTCGGAGGTGACCTTGCTCGAATTGACCGGCGCCTATGCGGTCTTCGCCAATCACGGCAGCGGTGTGTGGCCCTATGGCATTGTCGAGATTCGCGGCCCCGGCGGCGAAGTTCTGTTTCGCCGCAGCGGCGGTGGCCCCGGGCGCGTGGTGCAGCCGCGCGTCGTCGAGAGCATGACCAACCTGATGACCGCCGTCGTTGCCTGGGGCAGCGGCAAGGGCGCCAATCCGAAACGGCCGGCGGCGGGCAAGACCGGCACCAGCCAGGATTACCGCGATGCTTGGTTTGTCGGCTATACCGGCGAGCTGGTGGCCGGTGTCTGGCTGGGCAACGACGACGGCTCGCCGACCAGCGGGGTAACCGGCGGTTCGCTGCCGGCGGTGCTGTGGCGCCGGGTGGTCGAGCGCGCCCTCGAAGGCGCATCGCCCCGGCCGCTGCCCGGCGGCGGCGAGGTGATCGCCGATGCCGGCAGCAGCAGAGACCGGGGCGGCGGAGATGATGGCGGCGGATTCATCGCGCGAATCCTGAAAAGCCTCGGCCAAGGCGCATCGCGCGAACCGGCGCCGCGCGATCCCTCGACCCTGTTCAAGCGCCAGGACCCGTAACCGGCCGACAATTTCCTCACCTCGGCGGCGCGAGGCGCGCTAGTATTCCCGGATAACGCCCGGCGGATGGGGTCTTGGGGGAGAGCCGTGGGTTTGAGTCTGTTCAGCAAGCTGACGGATCCGCTGTTCGCGGGTGCGGCACGGTCGCGCAACCGCCCCTTCCTGGAGGCGGCCATGGCCAGCGCCGCCCTGGCCGCGGTCGCCGACGGCCCGGTCAGCCTGGCCGAGCGGCATACCCTGGATCAGGTGCTGGAAAGCATCGAGGCCTTGCGCGCCTTCGAGGTGCACGAAGCGGTGTCCGTCTTCGATAAATTTATCGCCGGTATCCGGGACGATCTGGCCAGCGGGCGGGCCGCGGCCTTGCGCGCCGTCTCGGTACTGGCTGACAACGCGGCCCTGTCACCGGTTCTGGTGCGCATCGCCATGGCCCTGGCCCGTGCCGATGGGGCCGTCACCACGCCGGTTCAGGAGGAACTGGCCGCCATCGCCGCGGCCCTGGGCCAGCAGATTCCCCAGGAAGCCGAGGCAACCCTGCTCGATATCGGGGCCGACGGCGAGCCGGTCATCACCATCGTTCTCGGCAACGAAAAAGGCGGCACCGGCAAATCGACCACCGCCATGCATCTGGTGGTGGCCCTGCTGAAGCTGGGCCACAACGTGGCCAGCATCGATCTGGATGGGCGGCAAGGCACGCTCACCCGGTATGTGGCGAACCGCGCCGCCCATGCGCACCGCAGCGGCGTGGACATTCCCATGTCGATCCATTGTGCCATTGCCGAATCCGATGCCCGCGACCGGGACGAGGGCTTCGTGCGCGACCGGGACCGTCTGCGTCACGCGTTTGCCGAGGCCGCGGGCTGCCGCTTCGTGGTGATCGATACGCCGGGCAGCAGCTCGCGCCTGTCGCATCTGGCCCACACCCATGCCGATATTCTGATCACGCCGCTCAACGACAGCTTTCTCGACGTGGACGCGCTGGCGCGGATCGATCGCGAGCGCCGCGAGGTGCAGGGCCCCAGCCCGTACAGCGAGATGGTTCAGGCGCAAAGCGAACAGCGTGTCGCCGCCGGGCGGGCGCCGATCGATTGGGTGGTCATGCGCAATCGATTGGCGCACATCGATGCGCGCAACTCGCGCGAGATGAGTACCCTTCTCGACCAGCTGGGCGAGCGCCTGCGCTTCCGTCTGGTGCAAGGATTCGGCGAACGGGTGGTCTTTCGCGAGCTGTTCTATCGCGGCCTGACCCTGTTCGATCTGCCCGACGATGGAAGCCTGGAGCGCGCGCCAGCCAGCCATGTGCACGCGCGCTTGGAAATCGATGACTTGATGGGGGCGCTGGGTATCGGTGCAATGAACATCGCCGCGCCAGGACGGGAATCCCGCACGGCGTCCGCCCGCCCATGAAAAAGCGCCAAGGCGAGCCCTGGATGGAGCCGGGCGCCTATGCGCGCACCCTGCGCGGCTTCAACGTCAATCTTGCCGTGCGCGATGTGGCGGCATCGGTTGCCTTCCAGCGTGAGGTGCTGGGCGTCGAGGTCGTCTACAGCGATGCCGATCTGGGGGTGATGCGTCACGACGGCCACGAGTGGCTGGTCCACGCCGTCCATACCTATGTTGACGAGGACGGCGGTGAAATGCCCTTCCTGACTCACACCAAGGCGGCGGACAGCCGCGGCCGCGGGGTCGAATTGCGCCTCTACAACATCGATCCGGATGCGGCCGAGGCGCGGGCCCGGGCGCGCGGCGACCGGGTGTTGGCCGCATCGCAAGACAAGCCGCACGGCCTGCGCGAATGCTATTTGCTGGATCCGGACGGGTATGTCTGGGTGCCGGGCGTGCCCTGCGATAGTTAGAATTTGGGCGCCAGCTAGATTTTACCTTCAACCGTAACGCAACAAGCGGTCGCCATTCGCGCGCAGCCAGTTGCGTGAAAGTGCCATGTCGCCGGTCAGGCGTTCGACCAATGCCCAGAACCGGGGACCGTGATTCATATGCTTCAAGTGTGCCACTTCGTGCGCGACCACATAGTCGAGCACGGCTTCGGGCGCCAGAACCAGGCGCCAGGAAAAACTGAGATTGCCGTCGGCCGTGCAACTGCCCCAGCGGCTGGTGGTATCGCGCAGGGTGACGCGATTGACCGTGCGCCCGGCGGCACAGGCTTTATCCCGGGTCCGGTTGACGATCTCGCGCCGCGCCAGGGTCTTGAGAAAATCGGTCACCCGCCGGTGCAGGTGCTCCTGGTGGCCGGAAACATTGATGATGCCATTGGCCCGCCAAACGCCGCGCCGCGTGGCCGGCGCATGGCGTACCACATGATCTTCGCCCAGCAAGGGCAGGACCGCGCCATCGACGAACGGCACGCGCTCCGGCAAGGCGTTCAGATGGCCGAGAATCCACCCCGCCTTGTCCTCGGCGAAATCCAAACCTTGGCGCAACGACGTGCGCCGGGGCAATGTCAGGCGCAAGGACCCGCCGCCATCCAAGCTGATGGAGATTCGCCGCGCGCGCGGGTTTCGCGACACGAGAAGCGGAACTTCCCGTTCGGCCACACGCAACACCTTGGTATCTTTAGGCTCATCCACCATAGATATAGTATACCGGTCTTCAAGGCAGGAACAAGGACTAGCGGTGCCAGCCTAGCACCCGAGTTCCTAGCGGACCGTAAACCACTGAAACTGTTAGGATTGGATCCGTTCCGCCTCGTGTAGCAGCAAGGCCTGCTTGCGTTTCAGGCCCCAGCGGTAACCGCCCAAGGCTCCGTCCTGGCGCAGCGCCCGGTGGCAGGGAATGACGATGGAGACCGGATTGGTGGCACAGGCGCGGCCCACCGCGCGCTGGCCGCGGGGCACGCCGATGGTATCGGCGATCTCGGAATAGGTGCGCGTCTCGCCCGGCGGGATGGCGATCAGCTCCTGCCAGACCCGCCGCTGAAAGGCGGTGGCGCGCACGTCCAGCGGCAAATCCGCATGGGGCGTCGCACCGGCGAGATAACGCAACACCGCATCCACCGCCGGGGCGATGGCGGCTTCGTCCGGGGCGATGGAATCGGCATGCGGGAATTCGGCGCGCAGGGCGGCGACCAGCGGCGCATCCGTATCGCCCAGGCACAGGAAACACACCCCCTTGGCGGTGGCGGCCACCAGCAACCGGCCCAGGGTCGAGCCGACGATGGCATAGGCCATGCGCGCGCCCTTGCCGCCCTTGGCATAGGAGGCGGGCGTCATGCCCAGATGGGCCTGGGCCTGCTCGTAGACTCGGCTGGATGAGCCATAGCCGGCCCCATAGGTGGCCCCGGCCACGGATTCGCCGTTCTTCAATTCGTCGCGAAAGCGCCGGGTGCGCCGGGCATCCGCATAGTCGCGCGGCGAAACCCCCATGGCCCGCTTGAACAGGCGCTGCAGATGCCACGGGCTCAAGCCCACCGCCGCCGCCAGATCGGCCAGGGTGATGCCCTGGCCCGCGCGCTCGTCGATATAGGCGCAGGCAGCCCGGACACGCGCCAGGTTGCCGGGAGACATCCCGGCCGCTTTCGTCTGGCTGGCATGTTGGGCCTGCTGGGCGCGCGGTGTGGCCATGGGTCGATCCTCGCCATCGTCAGCTTCGGCCCTGTTCTAGCGCCAAAGGGCGGCCCCGGCTATCCGAAGCTTGCGCGTCCCGGTCCACCCGCTCCTAGGCCAAATCCGGCCGCCCGGCGGCTTCCCGGGCGAGATCGCGCACGAATCGGAGTGCCCCCCGTCGCGGCGATCCGTACAGTCGGGCAAAACCGCTGGTATGGAGCGCCGTCATGTCCAAGATTCTGTTCTCGTCCATGCCGACCGATCAGGCCGAGGCCTACTGGTCCGGGGCCCCCGATGCCAACGGCCAGGCGCCTGAGGTGCATGTCTCATCCGGCGATGGTGTTCCCTGCCGCCACTGTCTGCACCATGTGGCCGAGGGGGAGCCCTATCTCATCCTCGCCTACCGGCCGTTTCCGCGCCTCCAGCCCTATGCCGAGACCGGGCCCATCTTTCTCCATGCCAAGCCGTGCGAGCGCTATCCGGAAACCGATCGCCTGCCGCCCATGATCCTGTCGACGGAGCCGCGCTTGTTGAAGGGCTATGGCGAGACCGATCGCATCGTCTATGGAACGGGTGCGATCGTTGCCTCGGCCGAATTGGCGGCAGCGGCAGTCAAGATCTTGGCGCGCGAGGAGATCCGTTACGTGCACGTGCGCTCGGTGTTGAACAACTGCTTCTCCTGCCGCATCGATCGGGCCTGAGCGCACGGACATTCGATCCCGCCGATTGACCGGCCGCCGCTGAGCCCCCAGGATCGGCCCATGAATTGGCCGACGCCGCCGGGCATCTACGGCACCGCCGAACCGTTGTTCATTCTGCTCATGGCGCTGGCCATCGAGGCCTATCTCGGCGGGCTGCCGATACGCGGCGGCTGGGTGCCGCGGCCGCGCCGGGCCTTCGCCCGCTGGGTGCGCGAGGTGGAGCGACGCCTGAACCGGCCGGAGCGCAGCGCCGCCAACCGCCGTCTGCGCGGCACCGTGACGGTCGCGGCCATGGTCTTTGCGGCGCTGGCGGTGGGCGCCGCCGGCGGGCTGGTCAGCCGCTATTACCCGTTCGGCTGGCTGATCGAGCTTCTGTTCCTGCCGTTGCTGCTCTCGCAACGGGGCCTCTGGCGGCGGGGTGCGGCCGTGGCCGATGCGCTCAAGGACGGCAGCCTGATTCAAGCCCGCGAAGCGCTGCGCCCGCTGGTGCGTGAGCGGATCGAGGCCTCGCGCCTCGACGGCTTGGATGGCGCCGGCCTCATCGAGGTGACCATTGCCGGCATGGGCTTGCGCTTTGCCGCCCTGCTGGTCGGGCCGGTGTTCTGGTACGTGGTGCTCGGCCTGCCCGGTTTGCTGATGCAACAGGCGGCCTATGTGATGGACTTGACCCTGGGCGGCCGGGCCGGGGAGTTCGGCCGCGCGGCGGAACGGCTGGAGCGCATTGTATCAGCACCGCCGCGGGCGATTGCGGCGCTGTTCCTGGCCGCCGCCGCGGCCTTCATTCCCGGTGGAAAGCCGCTGGCCGCGCTGCGCTGCGTGGCCGCGCGCCGGGGCGGTCCCGCCGCCGCCCTTGCCGCCGCCCCGGGGACGGCAACCGGTCCGGCCCGGTTGGCCCGGGCCCTGGTGGTCTTCGCCGTGGCCTGCCTGTTTCAGGCCGCGTTCATCGGCCTGCTGGCGCTTGCCCGCCTCAGCCTCGGCCGATAGGCGGCCGGATTATGGCAGCGACTTGCGCAAGGCGTCGGCGTCGCGGTTGACGAACTTGCGTTCGAGAACGATCTCCCGCGCCGGCGCGACGGCACCGTAGTACGCGTCGTTCAGGTCCTGGCGGTTGAGAATTTTCGCGCCCTCCAGAGAGCCGCCGCCGAACAGGCCGACGGCCCGGGAATAGGCATAGATGTCCTTGTTCAAATTCGTGGTGGTCGACGCCTCGACCCCGCGGCCCAACGGCCCGACGGCGATGCTGACATCGCCGCCGAGCTTGAACTCGTTGGCCATGAACGCTTCCACCGCGCCGTCGTTCATCAA
This sequence comes from Kiloniellales bacterium, assembly GCA_036397065.1. Lineage (GTDB taxonomy): Bacteria > Pseudomonadota > Alphaproteobacteria > Kiloniellales > J153 > JAJFGI01. Next base: position 91,803 of record DASWJP010000004.1, read on the forward strand.
GGCGAAGATCACCTCGGCCACCTGCCCGCCGATTTGCAGGCCGATGCTGCCGGCGATCAGGGTATAGAACGCCGGCGAGCTCCACGTGCCGTCGCTGCCGCGCACCATGAGCAGGCCGGAGCCGCCCTCGGCGCCGATAATGAAACCGCCTTTCACCAGCTCCGGAATGATCAGGACGCCGCGCGCCTTCTCGACCACTTGCCGGGCTTCCGGCATTTCCTTGTCGTTCATCATGCGCTCGACCGTAAAGCGCGATTCTTCGACCAGCTCCTCGGCCGTCACGTCGGCGGCGGCCGGGCGGGGGGCGGCGGCAACCAGCGCGATGCTCGCCGTTACGGCCAGCAGAAAGCCAAGGTGCCAGTCCGGCAGGAGTGAGAAAATTCGAGTCATGGGAGGCCTCCATACATTGGTGGCGGAGATCGATTGCAGGCTGGAACGGTTGCATTGATTCGCGCCGCGCGCCAGTGGTCCGTGGCGCGCGTCCGGCGCCGTGACGCGCCCCTAGAGCAGCGTTTTCGGCAGGACGTTCACCAGGCGCACGCACCAGGCATCCGCCTCGTGCGGCGCATGGCTGCCGGAGCTGCCGGCGATGTGGTCCAAACAGGTCAGCGCGCAATTGTCGACGGCAATCGACAGCGCCCGCTCCGGCTCCAGGCCCAGGGCAATGGCCACCGCGGCGCGGATGGTGCCGCCATGGGTCACCGCCACGATATCGCGCCCGGCATGGGCGGCGGACAGTCGCTGCACGGTCGCCGCCACCCGCTCGATCACCGCCACGAAGCTTTCCCCTCCGGGCGGCGCTTCGTGCGCCGGGGCCAGCCAGAAGCGGTGCCAGGCGCCGTCCCGCTGGGCCTTCAGTTCGGCATTGGTCATCCCTTGCCACGCACCGAAATGTTGCTCCGCCAGATCTGTCTCGATCAACGGTGTGGCGGGCGCCGGCGCCATCTCGGCGGCAATCGCCGCGGCGGTGCGCTGGGTGCGCCGCAGATGCGTGGTCACCCACACGGCATCGCGCGGCAAAACCCGGGAGAGAAAACGGAAGGTTTCCTGGTCCGAACAATCGCAGTCGAAATCGTCCTGTCCGTAGATGCGCCCCTGGTGGCCGACCACCGGGGCATGGCGCACCCACCACCAGCGCGTGATCGTGCTCATGCCGCCGCCACCGCCAGCAGGATGGCGATCTCGGCAACCTGCTCGACGGCGCCGAGCACATCACCGCTATAGCCGCCGATCTGCCGCCGGGCCAGTGCGGCCAGGGCGGCCGCGGCGGCGGCCCCGGCGATCAGCGCAATCACGGTGGTGCCGGGCCCGAGGATCACCAGCGCGATCAGCGCGGCCAGCCCGGCGCCGGTGGCGATCGTGGCCGGCTCCGGCACGCCGGCCCTGGCGGCCAGGCCATCGGGGCGGGCCAGGGGCAGGGCACGCATGACCGCCGGCAACCCGGCGCGGGCCCCGGCGTGGGCGGCGGTCAGCGCGGCGGCCACGGCCCAAGGTGCGGCGATGGCCGCCAAGGCGGCCGCCCGCACTCCGACCGAGAGGATGAGCGCCAGGGTACCGAAGGTGCCGATGCGGGAATCGCGCATGATGGCCAGCTTGTCTGCGCGGGCGAAGGCGCCGGCAAACCCGTCGGCCACATCCGCCAGACCGTCTTCGTGCAGGGCGCCGCTGGCCGCCGCCGTCGCGCCCACCGCCAGCAACGCCGCGGCCCAGGGCGGCACGCCCAGCCCGCTGGCCAGGGCAAAGACCGCGGCCCCGATGGCGCCGATCACGGCGCCCACCACGGGAAAGGCCCAACTCGCCCGCGCGATGCCCGCGCCCGAGTCGTTCAAATTGCCCGAGTCGTGCACATCGACCGGCGCGTTCCGATCGCGCGGCTCCTGCCAATCGCTCGACTCGTTCCAGTCGTCGCGATCGTCCGCCTGGCCCTCGGTTCGCGCCGGGCCGGGCCAGGGCATGCTGCTGAGCAGGCCCCAGCAGAGCCGGATGTCGCCGAGCAGGCGGGTACCATTGAACGGCTGTGGAATGTCTTCGTCTGTCGGTTTTTCGGTGGTCATCGGGGGCTGGTTATAGGACAGTTGCGCCGTTCCGCAAACGGCAACCTTCGGCGCCGCGTCTCCGCGTGCCTGGGTCCATCGATACGGGGAGATTGCATGACGCAAGGCGCGCCACCGCCACCGCCTTTACCACCGGCCAACCTCGACGAAATCCGCGGCCTGCTCAAGGACATGCCCGGCCCAGATGGCGAGGCCGGCGAGGCCGCGGCACGGCACCAGGGGCAACTGACCAAGCCCGCCGGATCGCTGGGCCGCTTGGAGGACCTGGCGGTCTGGCTGGCCACCTGGCAAGGCCGGCAGCCGCCGCGCCTGGAGCGGCCCTTGACCGCCGTCTTCGCCGGCAACCACGGCATCGCCGCGCGCGGCGTCTCCGCCTATCCGGCCGAGGTCACACGGCAGATGGTCAAGAATTTTCTCGACGGCGGCGCGGCGGTGAATCAACTCTGCGGTCTTGCCGCCTCGGACCTGCGGGTCTTCGAGATGGATCTGGATCAGCCGACCGCCGACTTCAGCACCGCCCCGGCCATGAGCGGCGAGGACTGCGCCCGCGCCATGGCCTACGGCATGCTGGCGGTGGAGCCGGGCATCGACGTGCTGCAATTGGGCGAGATGGGCATCGGCAATACCACCAGCGCGGCGGCCCTGTGCCATGCGCTTTTCGGCGGTTCCGCCACCGACTGGGTGGGGCGCGGGACCGGCATCGACAATGCGGCCCTGGCCCACAAGACGGCGGTGGTCGAGGCGGCGGTCGCCCATCACCGCAACGCCCTGACCGATCCGCTGGAAATCCTGCGCCATGTGGGCGGGCTGGAGCTGGCGGCCATCGCCGGGGCCGTGCTGGCGGCCCGCCGCGCGCGGGTGCCGGTGCTGCTCGACGGCTATGCCTGCACCGCGGCGGCGGCGGTGCTGCATGCCATCGATCCGGCGGCGCTCGACCATTGCCAAGTGGCCCATGTCTCGGTCGAACCGGGCCATCGCCGCCTGTTGGAGCGCCTGGGCAAGCGGCCGCTCCTGGATCTGGATATGCGCCTGGGCGAAGCTTCGGGGGCGGTGCTCGGCTTGCTCCTGCTCAAGGCGGCGGTTGCCTGCCACACCGGCATGGCGACCTTCGCGCAGGCGGGGGTCAGCGGACCGGCCTGAGCCTATTCGCCGATTTGCAGCAGCAGGCCGCGGCGGCGCGCCACATGATAGGAAAACAGGAACAGTCCGGCGCCGAGGACCAGGTACAAAACATCCAACAGGATGGCGTGGATCAGCAGATCCGTGCGGAACACCCCTTCGATCAGGACCGCGCGCATGCCTTCGAACACCGGCGCCGTGGGCAGGCACCAGGCGACCGCCTGCAGCCAGCCCGGCAGCACCGAGACCGGATAGTAGATGGCCGAGACCGGCGCGATCAGGAAGATGGCGAGCCACGCCACGTTCTCCGCGCCCAGGCCGACGCGCAGGATGAGCGCGATGACCGCCATGCCGATGGCCCAGCCCATGACGATGAGCACGACGAAGAAGGCCAACAGCGACAGGCCCATGTCGAAGACCGAGGCCTGATAGAAGACGATGGCCAGGCCCGCCGCCGGCAGCACGCCGATCAGAGTGCGAATCAGGCTGACGGTCATCAGGGACAAGAGAAACTCGCTCGGGCGCAAGGGGCTGACCGCCAGGTTGGGCAGGTTGCGCGACCAGATCTCCTCGACGAAGGTGATGCTGAAGCCAAGCTGGCCGCGAAACAGCACATCCCACAACAGCACGGCGGAGATGAGCACGCCCGACGCCTGGGCGATGTACGAGCTGTGGGCCATCAGGAACTGGGTCATGAAGCCCCACAGCACCATCTGAATGGTCGGCCAGTACATCAGCTCGAAGATCCGCGGCCATGAGGCGCGCATGAGATACGCCTGGCGCAGCACCATGGCGGCGATGCGGCTGGGCGCGAACCCGAGGGTCGAGACCGTTCGGCCGGTCATCGCGCCGCCGTGCCCTGCCGGGGCGCGGAAACAGCTGCGGGGTCTTCCAGGGTACGGGTATCGGGTGCGGCGGCGCCGGTTTCGCGGGCGATATCGAGGAAGACCTCCTCGAGATCGCGCCGGCCATAGCGGCGGATCAGCTCCGCCGGCGTGCCCCGGTCGACGATGCGGCCGCGGCGCATCATCAGGACCAGGGCGGCCAGCCGTTCCACCTCGGCCATGTTGTGGGAGGCGAGCAGGATCGCCGCCCCGGTGCGGCGCTGATAGACCTCCAAATAGCGGCGCACCCAATCCGCCGTGTCCGGGTCGAGGGACGCCGTCGGCTCGTCGAGCAGCAACAGCTCGGGCTGGTTGACCAGCGCTTTGGCCAAGGAGGCGCGGGTCTTCTGCCCGGCCGAGAGCTGGCCGATGCGCTGGTGCAGCAGAGTTTCCAGATCAAGCTGGCCGGCCAGCTCGGCGAGGCGCGCCTTCGGCTTGGGCACGCCGTACAGGCGGGCGAAGAACAGCAGGTTTTGCGCGACCGTCAGCCGGCGCGGCAAATCCACGTAGGGCGAGGAGAAGTTGATCCGCCCGAGAACCCGGTGCCGGTGCCGCACCATGTCCTCGCCCAGCACATGAATGGACCCGGCGGTGGGCAGCAGCAGGCCCAGGAGCATGGCGATGGTGGTGGTCTTGCCGGCACCATTCGCGCCCAACAACGCCACGGTCTGGCCGCGCAGGACGGTGAAGCCGATGTCGTCGACAACGCGCTTGCCGTCGAAGTCTTTGCACAGGCCGGCGACCTCGATGATCCGGTCCGCCGTAGATTTCGTCGAGGGTTCCGTTGAGGATTCCGTCTTGGGCGTGGACATGCCCAACATATGCCATGGATAACGGCGCCGGGCCAGAGCCGGCGAAACCTAGTCCCCGAACATTACCCCCGAGATGCCGCCCGATGCCGGGCCAGGGCGTCCGCCAGGGTCTTGATCGAGCGCACGCGGGTCATGCGCCGCGCCAGCATTTCGTCCAAAAGATGCCCCTGATAGAGGGACACGCCAAGTGATTCGCCCACATTGAGGGCCAGCTCCGTATCGCACCGCGCCAGGATCAACCGCTCCGGCCCGACCTTGTGCGCCGCCTGGCGCAGCTCGTCGCCGCCAATGCCATTCAAATGGTCGGCGAAGTCGGCGGTCCAAAAGACTTTCATCAAATCGAAGCCGAGACGGTCCCGATCGACGAGGGGGAGCGAGACATGCGTGATCCCGTCCAGGCAAAAGCGATAGCCGCGTTCGCGCAGAAAATCCCGGGCGAAAAAGTAACTACTCAAATCGGCGAATATGTCGATGAGCTGTAGTTCGATCACGATACTGCGCTTGCCGGTGTTATGCGTCTTGTCGAACTCCAGAAACTCCGGCGACAGCAACGTGGCGACATTCAGATTGAGGCTGAAAGCGCGGCGCAGGATATCCTCGTCGTTGTGCGCCAAAAAGGCGATCATGCACCGGTCCAGATGGCGGGTGAGATCCTGGAACAGCCAGATGTTGGCGTGCAGATCCACGCTCGGCATCAGCAACTGCCGCAGCGATTCAATCGACGTGTAGATTTCCTGGAAGACGGGCTCGGGCGTGCGGTCGATGCTGACGGCGCAGATCGGCTGGCGCAGGATCATGGTGGTCAGATCGGCCTGGGCGATGGCCGACTCGATGACCGCCAGGCTCGGCGGATCGAGCGGTGTGGTGGGCGTGCGCTTCTTCACGGGGACAGGCGCCGCCGGGGCCTGGGCATCGTGGTGGGCCCGGTCGTCGACCATGGTTTGCGCCAGGCGCAACATGCCCTCGTAGTTCTGGGCCAGCTCGAACCACTCGCAGAAGGGCAGGTAGCCGCGTTCCTCCGACTTGAGCATCGGATCGTCGCGGAACAGAAAGCGCAGATGCAGGATGGCATGATCGATTTCCGCGACACTGGCGCCGTTGCAGATGAGCACCAGGTCGTCGTTGAACATCTTGAAGACGATTCCTTCAAAGTCCGTGACCAGACGGTCGAACGTGCTGATGGCGACGCGCAGGTGCTGGCTGCGCCGGTTGTAGAGGCGCAGCTCCGACAGCCGCACATGCACGGCACGGCGGCCTGCCTTGAACTTGCGCAGGCGTCGGACGAAATCGAGGAGGGCTGCCTCCTGATTCATCGGCGTCTGGGTGCTGGCTCGCAGGGGCATGGCGATCCTTCGGGAGCGCGGCCGGGCAAGGCCCAAAAATATCGAATGAGTGTGCGCCCAGGCGGTTGAGGATTTGTTAACATATCCACAACCCGGGGAACCGGCGGCGGCAGTGTCCACGACCTGGACGTGTATGCCTGCGGCTGTGTGCCTAGGCGATCAGATCGGCGACGTACTTGGGCAAGGCGAAGGCGCCGCGATGGGCCGCGGGGGTATAGTACCGGGTCTCGATCGCCGCGGCGGCGAAGCGCTGCTCCAACACGTCCGGCGCGACCGTGCGCAGGGCCGCATTGTCGCTGGCCCAGCCCAGGGCCATGAACCCGCCGACATAGGTGGGCACGGCGGCCAGGTAACACCCGACATCGGCGAACAGCGGCCGCAGCAGGCGCACCGTTCCACGCAGCTCCCCGCCCTGCATGAACGGCACGCCGTTCTGGGTGACCAGGATGCCGCCCGGCGTCAGGCAATTTTTGCAGCGGCGGTAGAAGCGGTCGCTGAACAGCACCTCGGCGGGGCCGATGGGATCGGTCGAATCGACGATGATCACATCGAATTTCCGGTCGCACGTGCCGACGTAATCGACCCCGTCGGCGATCACCAGATCGGTGCGCGGGTCGTCGAAGGCCTGGCCGCAGATCTTGGGCAGATACTCGCGGCTGAGATCGACCACGCCGCGGTCGATCTCCACCATGGTGACCCGCACGACGGTGCGGTGCTTGAGCGCCTCCTCGAGCATGCCGCCGTCGCCGCCGCCGATGATCAGAACTTCGCGCGCCGCTCCATGCGCCAGGATCGGCACATGGGTGAGCATCTCGTGATAGATGAACTCATCCCCCTCGGTGGTCTGCACCACATCGTCCAGGGTCATGACCCGGCCGAAGACCGAGTTCTCGAACAGGACGATGCGCTGCAGATCCGTGCGGCTGTCGTAGAGCACCCGCTCCGCCTTCAGCCGCATGCGCACATCCGGGTACAGGGTCTCCTCGACCCAGCTGGTCACGAGGCTTGGCCCCGCAGGTGCTCCCCGACGCTCACTTGCGTCGGCTTGAAGGCTTCGCGCAGCACCTCCACGGCCTCGTGCGGGCGCGCGGCGCCGCACATGAAGACGTCCAAGGCGGCATAGCCGCGCTCCGGCCAGGTGTGGATGCTGATATGGGATTCGGCCAGCACCGCCACACCGGAGACGCCCATGTTCGGCGTAAAGTGATGCAGATGGATATGCAGCAGGGTTGCGCCGGCCGCCTCCACGCAGGCTCTCAACGTCTGTTCGATATGGGCCAGATCGTCGAGACGTTCGGCCCCCCACAGATCGATGATCAAGTGTGTGCCGGCGCAGCGCACTCCGTTACGCTCGATGAAATAGTCTTTGTTCCGGAGAGCTTCCGGCGCGCCGGCCAAGCCGGCAGCTTCCTCATGGGCGGTGCTTGAAACTGCTTCCAAGTCCATCCCCAATTGGAAGAGGGGGTATACGTTCGACATCAGTCCTCCTCCCCAACCAGTAGATGACCAGTGACGTGTGAGGGCGCGATATGCGGTACAACGTGTCGTAATGCAAGAGATTATCTAAGATTTTTTGGTTAACATTTCACCCTCGCCGTGAGGGGCGGTTTTCCGCCGCTTTCGCTTGCCCCTGGGCCCCGGATACAGTACGCGAACAGGGGCCCGGACGAGGGTTTCAGGGAGAACACGTGGGCCGATTCGATCTCGATGCCTTTTTCGCCGCCGAGTGGGCGGAGCACGCGGCCGTTGCCACCGCCACCCGCGCGGCCCTGGGTGCGCCGTTCGCCGAGCTGGTGCGGCTCTGTGCCGGGGCCATTCGCGGCGGCGGCAAGCTGTTCTTCTTCGGCAATGGCGGCAGCGCCGCCGATGCCCAGCACCTGGCCACCGAGCTGACCGTCCGCTATGCCGCCGACCGGGCGCCGATCGCGGCCATCGCCCTGACCACGGATACCTCGGCCTTGACCGCCATCGGCAACGATCTGGGCTTCGACCAGCTGTTTGCCCGCCAGATCCGGGCCCTGGGCCGGGCCGGCGACGTGGCCGTGGGCATCTCCACCTCCGGGCGCAGCCGCAACGTCATCCTGGCCCTCAAGGCGGCCCGCGAGATGGGCCTGGGGGCGGCGGCCCTGGGCGGCGGCGACGGCGGCGATCTCAAGGGCCTGGCCGCACCCCTGCTGCTGGTGCCCTCGGCCGTCACCGCGCGCATCCAGGAAATGCACATCACCCTCGGTCAGATGCTCTGCGGCGCCTTGGAGCGGACCCTGGGCCTGGTCGAGACACCCTAGGACCGGAGTGGACGCCTGATGACCCCGCCCGACCTGCCCGCCTCCGAATCCGCCACCGAACGCGCATCCGACCTGGCCGCCGATCTGGCGGCGCTGACCCGGGCCCGGGTGGTGGTGGTGGGCGATGCGATGCTGGACCGTTTCCTGTACGGCGCGGTCGAGCGCATCTCGCCCGAGGCGCCCATTCCAGTGCTGCGGATCGAGCGCGAGGTGGCCATGCTGGGCGGGGCCGGCAATGTGTTGCGCAATCTGACGGCCCTCGGCGTGGCCGCCGAGCTGATCGCCGTGGTCGGCGACGATGCCCCCGGGCGCGAGGTGGCCGCCTTGGCCGCCGCCGAGGCGGGCGAACGCTGCCGCCTGCTGATCCAAACCGACCGGCCGACCACCATCAAGGAGCGGCACATCGCCGGCGGCCAACAGCTGTTGCGCACCGACCGGGAGAGCACCGTCCCGGTGGATCCGGCGACGGCAAAGGCGCTAGTGGCGGCGGCCCGCAACGCCCTGGCCGATCCGGCGGTGGGAGCCCTGATCCTGTCGGACTATGGCAAGGGTGCCTTGTCGCCGGAGGTCATTGCGGAGCTCATCGCCGCGACGCGCCAGGCCGGCCGCCCGGTGGTGGTCGATCCGAAGGGGCGCGATTTTGCCATCTATCGCGGGGCGAGCGTGCTCACGCCGAACCGGCGCGAATTGGCCCTGGCGACCGGCCTGCCCACAGACGACGATGCCCAGGTGGTGGCCGCCGGCCGTGCGGTGGCCGATCAGGCGGGGATCGCCTACGTGCTGGCCACGCGCAGCGAAAAGGGCATGTCTCTCGTAGGTGGCACGGGGAAAGACGCCGCCGTGCACCACCTTCCCGCCGCGGCGCGCGAGGTTTTCGATGTCTCCGGCGCCGGCGATACGGTGGCCGCGGTCTTGGCGGCGGCCCTGGCGGCCGGGTGCGACGTGGTCCGTGCCGCACGGCTGGCCAATATCGCCGCCGGCATCGTGGTCGGCAAGCTGGGCACCGCCGTGGCCTATCCCGGCGAGATTCTGCGCGCCCACCATGCCACCGACCTGCTGGCGGCGGAGGCCAAGGTGGTGGATGCCGCCGGCATGTGCGAACAGGCGTCGCGCTGGCGCCGGGCCGGCCTGACCGTCGGCTTCACCAATGGCTGTTTCGATCTGTTGCACCCGGGGCATGTTTCCTTGCTGCGCCAGGCACGCGCCGCGTGCGACCGTCTGGTGGTCGGCCTGAACAGCGATGCCTCGACACGCCGCCTGAAGGGCGATGGCCGGCCGGTGCAGGCCGAGGCGGCGCGCGCCGCCGTGCTGGCATCCCTGGCGGATACGGATCTGGTGGTGGTTTTCGGCGAGGATACGCCGCTGAAACTGATCGAAGCCTTGCTCCCGGACGTGCTGGTCAAGGGGGCCGACTACACGGCCGAGCAGGTGGTGGGCGCCGAGGCGGTGCGCCGCGCCGGCGGGCGGGTGCTGTTGGCCAAGCTGGTGCCTGGCCAGTCGACCACCGGCACCATCGCCAAGCTCAACGCTTGAGAACGACGCTCGCCGCTGGCCGATCCTGGTTTTGCGACAACCGCTGCGCCGCGGTCTGAGCGAAGCGTAGGATTTGCGCGCGCCGCCGCGCCGGGTTCAGCCGCAGCAACGGCGCCTCGCGGCGCAAGGTGGCGCCGTACGCATCGGCGATCCACAGGCCGCACTCCTCAGGCAAGACCTGGCGCGGGAAATCCGTCGGCACGGCGAAATAGAAACGGTCGCAGTAAGCCATATAGTCGCGCCATTTATGATCGGCGCGGAAATCCTCGATGGATGATTTTACCTCGACGATGGCGATCGCGCCGTTCCGGTCCAGGGCGATGACATCGACCCGCCGGCGCGAGCGCAGGGTGAATTCGCTGAGGCTGACATAGCCAAGATCGCGCAGGGCACGGCCGACACCACGCGCCAGGGAGGGCGCCAACGGCTCAAGCGGCGGCGTATCGTCGCCGGCCGCGCTCATGCGATGGCAGATGGTGGCTGCAACGGCGGCATCCGGCGACCATAGCCGAAACCGGCGCAGCGGCGCCAGCCGCCGCCAGCCCGCCTACGAACCGGCGCCTAGAGACCGACGCCGTAGAGCAGGGCCAGCACCGGCAACAGCAGCACGGCGCCGGCGGCCAGATAGAACAGGAAATTGAAGGGCTGCGCGACCGCCAACTGGCGGTGCAGGCGGGCGAAGTCGCGCCGCTCGGGGCCCATCAGAAAGACCAGGTAGAATCGCCGGCGGCCGAAAGGGAAGGACCGGCGGATCTCGATGGAATGGTCGGCGATCTCGCGGGCGCCGAACATGATCGAGATGGCATCGCGCTGTTCCGCGGTGAAGGTGGCGGCCACCTCCGGGTTCAGGCGCTTGAAATAGTGATTGAGAAACGTCTCTTTGGAGACGTCGGCCGTCTTGCGGCGCATCGATGGCGGCCGCGAGGTCCGCCCGGCTTGCTCCCGGGTGACTCCCCGCTCCTCGAGGGCGGGGTTGGACGCATCTATCACGTTCTGGGCCTCCCTGCAGGGGCATCTACCCAGCAATTCTGGCGGGCCGGACTTGAGAAAGCGTTAAGGATTTAAGGGCCGGAAGAAAAAGACGATTCGCCTGATTTCCGCGGTTCGCCGAGGGCCGGGCCGGGGGTCAGGCGGGCGGGCCTATTTACTGCAGGTGATGGCCTCGAACCCGTCGCAGGGGAACTGGGCGCAGACCCGCTTGTCCGCCAGGACGATGGTCGGAAACAGGGCGCCGATGTTCTTGTCCACCCGCCAGTCGCTGGCCTTGGCGAACCCTTGCCCCCGGCACCAGGCGGTGGCGGCCGGCTCGCCGCAGTCGGCGCCCCAGCGCAGGCAATAATTCAGACGATAAATCTCAAA
>DASWJP010000005.1:0-46529 GCA_036397065.1 Kiloniellales bacterium
ACCCATCCGGTCTCGCCCGATCTGGAGATGACCGAAATTCAGACCCGCCTGCTGGCCGACGGCGGTCCGGCGGTCTTGTTCGAGAACGTGGTCGGCGCGAATGGCCGACGCTATGACATGCCGGTGCTGGTCAACCTGTTCGGCACGGTCGAGCGGGTCGCCTGGGGCATGGAGCGGGAACCGGCGGATCTGCGCGCCTTGGGCGAGACCCTGGCCTTCCTGCGTCAGCCGGAACCGCCCGGGGACTTACGCGAGGCGTGGGAGAAGATCCCCCTGCTGAAAAGTGCGCTGACCATGCGGCCGAAAACGGTGGGCACCGCGCCGTGCCAGGAGGTGGTGCTGCAAGGCGACGACATCGACCTGGCCGATCTGCCGATCCAGACCTGCTGGCCGGGCGAGCCGGCGCCGCTGATCACCTGGCCGCTGGTGGTCACCCAGGGCCCGACCGCCGGGGCCGCGGGGGCGCGGCGCGAGGACGATTTCAATCTGGGCATCTACCGCATGCAGGTGCGCGGCCGCAATCAGACCTTGATGCGCTGGCTGCGCCACCGCGGCGGCGCCCAGCATCACGCGCGCTGGAAACAGGCGAAGCGCGAACCCCTGCCCGCCGCCGCCGTGATCGGCGCCGATCCGGGCACCATCATCGCCGCGGTCACGCCTTTGCCCGATACCTTGTCGGAATACCATTTCGCCGGCCTCTTGCGCGGCAAGCGGGTGGAACTGGTGGACTGCAAGACCGTGCCCCTGAAAGTGCCGGCCAGCGCCGAGATCGTCCTCGAAGGACATGTCAGCCTGGACGACTATGGAGACGAAGGGCCGTACGGCGATCACACCGGCTACTACAACGCGGTGGAAAGTTTTCCCGTCTTCACCATCAGCGCCATCACCCGGCGTAAGAAGCCCATTTATCTCTCCACCTTCACCGGCCGGCCGCCGGACGAGCCGTCGATCCTGGGCGCCGCCTTGAACGAGGTGTTCGTGCCGCTGTTGCAGCAGCAGTTCCCCGAGATCGTCGACTTCTGGCTGCCGCCGGAGGGGTGCAGCTACCGGGTCGCCGTGGTCTCCATCCGCAAAGCCTATCCGGGCCATGCCAAGCGGGTGATGATGGGCATCTGGTCGTACCTGCGCCAATTCATGTACACCAAGTGGGTGATCGTGGTGGATCACGACATCGACGCCCGCGATTGGAAGGACGTGGTGTGGGCCATCTCCACGCGCATGGACCCGGCCCGCGACATCACCCTGGTCGAAGGCACGCCCATCGATTATCTGGATTTCGCCTCGCCGGTCAGCGGCCTGGGTTCGAAGATCGGCCTGGATGCCACTGACAAGTGGCCGCCGGAAACCACCCGCGAGTGGGGCCGGCAGATTCGCATGAGCGACGAGGTGATCGGCAAAGTGACCCGCATGTGGGGCGCACTCGGCCTGCCCGGCGACGGCAAGCCCATTTGGAAATGAGGCAACGGCGCGGCCCGCGCGAGAGATCCGGTTGAGCGCCACTCTCTATTCCTTCATCGATTTCGTCGCGGCCCACCGGCATTGGGCCTACGCGCTGGTGTTCCTGATCGCCTTCAGCGAATCCCTGCCGGTGATCGGCGCCGTGATCCCGGGTTCGACGGCGATCCTCGGCATCAGCGCCCTGGTGCCCAGCGGCGCCGTCGATCTGCTGCCGCTGCTGCTGGCGGCCATTGCCGGAGCGATTGCCGGAGACGGTTTCGCCTTCTGGCTCGGCTACCGATACCGCGAGCAGGTGCTTCGCCTGTGGCCGTTTCGCCGCCATCCGGAAATTATCAGCAAGGGCACAGCGTTCTTCGACCGGCACGGGGCCAAGAGCGTGCTTCTCGCCCGGTTCACGCCGCCGGTGCGGCCGTTCGTGCCGCTGGTGGCGGGTATCGTGCACATGCCGATGCTGCGTTTCTACGTGGCCAACGCGCTCTCCGCCCTGGCCTGGGCTCCGGCGCACATTTTCCCAGGGGTTTTGCTCGGCGCCTCGCTGGCTTTGGCCGGTGCGGTGGCCGGACGCCTGGCGGTCCTGCTGATCCTGCTGGCGGGGACGTTGTGGGCCATGGTGCTCCTGGTGCGCCTTGTCCTGCGTTGGGGCCTGCCGCGCCTCGATGCCGGATTGAGCCGCCTGTGGCGCTGGGTCATCAGCCACGACACCGGGATCAGCCGGTTGCTGCGCGCCTATCTCGATCCGGCGCAGCCGGAATTCAAGGCATTGCTCGTGCTGGCGGTGGCCTTGGTTGCCGCTTCAGCCGCGTTTGCCGGCATTCTCGAGTCGGTGGCGACCGGGTCCGCCATGGTGGCCATGGATGCCGCGGTCTTCCATTTCTTCCAAGGCCTGCGCACCGCCTGGGGCGACCGGGTTCTGGTGACGATGACCGATCTTGGCGATGCCGCGGTGACCATCCCGGTCACCGCCGCCGTACTGGCCTGGCTGCTCTGGCGGCGGGCGTGGCACGCGGCGGCGTATTGGCTCGGCGCGGTTGCCTTGGCGGCTGCCTTCACCGCGGCCTTCAAGACGTTTCTGCAAGTCGCCCGCCCGGAGGACTTGTACAGCGGCACGAGCCTGTATGCCTTCCCCTCAGGCCATACCATCGTCAGCGCCACCATGTACGGGTTTCTTACCCTGATGGCGGCCCGCGAAATGACGCCGCGCCGGCGCCTGATCCTCGCCGCCGGCGTAGCCCTGTTCGTCGGCGCCATCGCCCTGTCGCGTTTGTACCTGGGGGCGCATTGGCTCTCCGATGTGATTGGCGGTGGCGCTTTTGCCATGGCCTGGGTAGCGCTGCTCGGTATCGCCTACCTGCGGCACGATCCTCCGCGCCTCGGCGCTAAGGGGCTGTTGGCGGTGGCGGGCGCGGCCCTCGTCCTGGCTGGCGGGACCCATGTTTTCATTGCCCGCGGCGCCGACGTGCAGCGTTATGCCATGCACCAGGAAAGCCGCGAGATGGCCAGCGCCGACTGGCGGCCCGGCGCCTGGCAAATCCTGCCGGCGCGGCGCATCGACCTGGAAGGCGAAGCGGAAGAACCCCTGACCCTGCAATGGGCCGGCGACCCGCGCGTCTTGGCGCGCACGTTGCAGGCCGCCGGCTGGACCGAGGAAGCACCGTGGTCGTGGCAAGGCCTGCTGCTCTGGCTGGCGCCGGGGGCCGATCCGCTGACTCTGCCGGTGTTGCCGCGTCTGCACGAGGGCCGCACGCCGGAGCTGCTGATGGTGCGCATGGATCCGGCGGCGCCCAGCGGCACCGGCCGCGTGGTCTTGCGCCTGTGGAGCGCGGGCGCCGAGCTGCGCGACGGCGGCGGCCCGTCCCGCCCCTTGTGGCTCGGCGCCGTGGTGGAGCAGCGTCTGCGGCGCCCCGTGGGGTTGATCACCGTGGCGGCGCAACGCGCGGATACGAACCGCCCGCGCGATCTCCTGTCCGATGCCTTGCCGGGCGCGACCCTGGTGCGCCGCGCGCCGACCGCCGGGGATAGCCAATGGGACGGCAATCTGCTCTTAGCCGAGGACGAAACCCCGGCGCCCAATTGATGGCCCCGGCCGCCGCCTGATAGTTTTGATTCTGCATGAGCTGCCGCCACGATCGAGGATACACGCAAATGGATTGCCTTGTGGTTACCCGAACGGCACCGAGACGGTGTGCCGCATGCAGGCCGGCGGCATTTGCCACGCCGAGCCCGGCGACGAGCACCTGGCCGAGCCCGTCGGCCCGGCGCGCATCCTGGTGATCGAACGGAAGGGCAGCGTCCAAGCCGCACACACAGACTCATGATTTCGGTGAACGGCGGGATGCAAATCTCAGCGTGAGAAAAGCTCTCGCAGCGCCGGACAATCGGTTCGACCCTTCCTGCATTCCGCGACCAGCGCGACGAGCGCTTTCTCGAGACGCCTTAAATCGGCGATCCTTCTTCGCACATCCTCAATATGGCGTTCGGAAATCAGTCGGACATCGTCGCAGTGATCGTCCGCTGCGGTACGTAACGCCAGCAGGGTTCTGACATCCGCGAGGGGAAAACCCAGATCACGGCAGCGTTTCACGAATATCAGGATTGCGATCTGATCTGCCGTATAGACCCGGCGGCCACCGCTAGATCGGTCGGGAGCGGGAACGATCCCTTCCCGTTCGTAAAATCGGATTGTCTCAATATTGATCCCGCTCAAAAGGGATGCCTCGCCAATCATCGCCATCGCCGGCTCCTGATTTCCCGCTTGTTCCTGTAGTCGCTACAGGAAGTACAGTGTGGACCAGGATGGATGTTCTAGGCAATGAGCGGGGCGAAGACGCCTTGGCCCAGGCTGCAGCCGCCACGACTGAGGGGTGACGATAGACTGATGACCGACAAATCCATTCTTAAAATCGGTGTCGTCGGGACGATTGTAACGGCCGTCTGCTGTTTCACGCCGCTTCTGGTTGTGCTTCTCGGCGTCATCGGTCTGTCCTCGCTGATCGGACGGCTCGATGTGGTTCTGCTGCCTGCGTTGGCAATGTTCATGCTCCTGACCGGATATGGATTATGGAAACGACGTCGCAAGGCATAGCGCTGCAATCGGCCATCACCTGTCCCGAATGTGGCCACACAGAAACGGAGACCATGCCAACCGACGCATGCCAGTGGTTTTACGACTGCAAGGCGTGCGGTGCGGTTCTCAAACCGATCGCGGGAGACTGCTGCGTATTCTGTTCCTTTGGCACAGTCGCTTGCCCGCCTCGTCAGGCCAAAAACAGGTGTTGCGGCTAATTTTTCAATAGGTGCCGTTTCGGCCCAGGATCAAACGCGGGGTTGCGCCGACTTCGTTTTCACCGATCGGCATCGGCCGGTGAGCGGACATCGTCCCTCACCTCACCCGCTCACTGGTGCCGATTCTAGTCCGGCGAATCGGCGGCGCGCAGATGCCGCATGTGTTCGGCAAAAAGCAGCAGCTCGCTCGCGAACCGCCTGATGCGCGCTTGAATGTCGGCATCGATGATTTCGTAGAACCCGTTGCTTCCCGGCGCGGCGGAATAATCCGAATCGCGGGTGCACACCTGGGTCGGGATGGTGACCCCGAGGACGCCGCGCACCACCTGACGCAAATGGTCGACCGCCTGGGTCGAGCGGCCGCTGTGTGCGGCCAGCCCCACGGGGCGATAGCGGAAATCGCGAATGCTCAGATAATCGAGGGCGTTCTTCAGCACCCCGGCATAGCTGTTGTGATAGGTCGGCGAGGCCAGAACATAGGCATCCGCCGTCGCTGCCAAGCGCAGCAGTTTGGCCACGCCCGCATCCGGATGCGGGCTTCGGCTGGCGCGCAGGTCCGGGTCCAATGCGGGCAAGGGCGTTTCGTGCAAATCGATCAGCTCCACCTGGGCGCCACCCTGGCGCAAGGCGTCGCAAATATCCCGTGCCAAGCTGCGGGTATAGGATTGGCGGCGCGGACTGCCGGCAAGTACGACGATTTCCAAGGGTTTGGCCATGGCGGTGCCACATTTAGACAATGCGGCGCGCCGGTGCAACCACCCGGGTTTGAGCCTCGGTATTGCAGACCCCGGCCTAGTATCGAGGCCGCCGGCCCTGTATAAGGGTGCGGCTTGAGAGATCGAATGAGACTGAAATCCTGGTACCACATGAATCCGGGCCTTGCTTGTGCGGGCGCGAGGGAGGCGCACGCGTGACCGGCGACACTCAAGCTTTGGACCTGCTCGACGATCTGATCGGCAAGGCAAAAGCCGCCGGGGCCGATGCCGCCGACGCGGTGGTGTTGCAATCGGTGTCCCTGTCCCACGCCCAGCGACTGGGCGCCATCGAGCGCCTGGAGCGCGAGGAAAGCCGGGACCTGGGCCTGCGGGTCTTCCTGGGCAAGCATCAGGCCTTCGTCTCGTCCACGGATTTGGCGCCGGCCGCGCTGAGCGACATCCTGGAGCGCGCCATGGCCATGGTGCGCAGCGTGCCCGACGATCCCTATTGCGGCATCGCCGAGCCGGGCCAGTTGGCTCGCGAGATCCCGGCCCTGGATATCTGCGACGAAACGGAACCGGCGCCGGAGGCGCTGATCGAGCGGGCCAAGGTCTGCGAAGAGGCGGCGCGCGGTGTGACTGGGGTGACCAATTCGGAGGGCGCCGAGGCTTCGTGGAGCCTGAGCCGGGTCTGCCTGGCCGCCTCCAATGGTTTTGCCAGCGGCTATGCGGTTTCGCGCCATGCCACAAGCGTTTCGGTCCTGGCCGGCGAGGGACAGGCCATGGAGCGCGACTACGAATTCTCGACCGCGGTCTATGGCCGCGATCTGGAAGACGCGGCGGCCCTGGGCCGGCGCGCCGGGGAGAAGGCAGTCCGCCGACTGGGCGCACGCAAGCCGGCCACCGGCAAGGTCACCGTGATCTACGACCCGCGGGCCGCCAACAGCCTGCTCGGCCATCTGGCCGGCGCCATTTCCGGTCCGGCGATCGCCCGCGGCACCAGCTTCCTGAAGGACAAGATGGGCCAGGCGATCTTTGCCCCCGGCATCACCATCGCCGACGATCCCCACCGCCAGCGCGGCCTGCGCTCGCGCCCGTTCGATGCGGAAGGGGTGGCCACCACCCGGCGCAACGTGGTCGAGGACGGCCGCCTGACCACCTGGATTCTCAGCCTCAGCTCGGCCCGCCAGTTGGGATTGGAGACCACCGGACACGCGGTGCGCGGCACCTCCGGCCCGCCCAGTCCGGCAACCACCAATCTATACCTGGAGCCGGGCAAGTTGAGCCCCGAGGCATTGATGGCCGACATCAGAAACGGTTTTTACGTGACCGAGATGATGGGCATGGGCGTCAACGGCATCACCGGCGATTACAGCCGCGGCGCCGCCGGATTCTGGATCGAGAACGGGCAGATCACCTATCCGGTCAGCGAGGTCACCATTGCCGGCAACCTCAAGGACATGTTCCGCCAACTGACCCCGGCCAATGACTTGGTGTTCCGCTATGGCATCAATGCGCCGACCCTGCGGGTCGAGGGCATGACCGTGGCCGGCGCCTAGCGCATCGCGAGCCCGCCCGGCGGCATCACCAGGCGCAGCGCCTCCGGCACCACATCGATGTCCACCGGCAGATGGGCGACGATATCGCCGTCGGCCTGTACCGGCTCGCCGGCCGGGGCCTCGATGGTCACATGCCGCGCCGGCACGATCCGGTAATCCGGCCGAGCCGCCAGCCGGCCGGTTTGCAGGGCCACCATGTACCGCAAGGTCGCCAGCCGCCCCCCCGAGTCGAACAGGCAGACGTGCAGCAGCGGCTCGGCGATGGCCGCCGCCGGAGCGCAGACATAGCGCCCGGCATAGTGCCGGCCGTTGGCCACGATCACCGATGCGGCCTCGTACGCGCGGCCGTCGGCGACCACCCGATAGCGGGGAAAGCGGTAAGCGACGAGCTGGCGAAAAGCCTCGGCCACATAGGCGCCTTTGCCGAGGATACGCTTCAGGCCGAGGTCGACCCCGGCGACCACGTGCGCATCGAAGCCGACACCGGCCATGGCCGTAAAAACCGTGCCGTGGCCGGTTTGGCCGCGAATCCGCCCGAGACAGATCGGCTGCCCGGCACCGGCGGCAATCGTATCGGCCAATGCCGCCGGATCGCTGGACAAGCCGATCTCGACCGCCAGCACATTGGCGGTGCCCAGGGGCAGAATCGCCAACGGCGGCGCGTCCGGGATGTCCGCCAGACCGTTGATCACCTCGCGGATGGTGCCATCGCCGCCGGCGGCGACCACCACGTCATATCCGGCGGCCGCGGCGTCCCGCGCCCACGCCTCGGCATCGCCCGGCGCCGCCGTCTCGCGCATCTCGATCCGGCATCCCAGCGTCCGCAGCCGGTGCACGGTGCCGGCGAACGGGCCGCCGCGCCGGCCGGCGGTCGGATTGCGAATGATCAGCAGACGGCGGCCACCCGCATCGCCGCCGGCCGCCGGCTGGGCCAGGCGTTGACTGTCTGATTTGTTAAACATTGATACAGTTCAATAACAGAGTTCTAACAAAGTGTGATCCGTTGCGTGGAATTTCGATTCGGCTTTGCGCCGGTCAGGCGCCGGGCAGCACCGGCGGCTGATCATACACGGCGATCGGTTCGACGGCAGTCCTGGAAAGCCTGCGCGGAACAATTTCTCGGCAATTTGAAGACCATCGCCTAGACCGGCCGCGATGCTAGGCGGGTCGGCGCCAACCATGGTATGGTCCGGCCCGAAATCGGCAACCCAGCAGTATCATTGACTCATCAAGACCCCTCACCGTCGCCCGACACGCCGGCCGGGCCTCTCCGCCTCGATCGCAGCACCCGCACGCTGGTCGGGCGATTGCTGCGCGAGTACCTGCGCCGGCACGCCGTGCGCATCGTCATCGGCCTGCTGTGCATGGCGGTGGTGGCCGCCTCCACCGCCGCGTTCACGCAACTGATCAAGCCGATCATCGACGATATATTCGTCAACCGGCGCCAGGAGATGCTGCTGCCCGTGGCCCTGGCGGCACTCGTCGTCTTTGCCGCCAAGGGCAGCGCCTCGTACGTCCAGGCGGTGCTGATGAGTTTCGTCGGCCACCGCATCGTGGCGGACATGCAGCAACGCCTGTACGAGCGGTTGATCGGCGCCGACCTGGCGTTTTTCCACCGGGTTTCGCCGGGCGATCTGGTGGCCCGCTTCATCAACGACATCAACATGCTGCGCAATGCCGTTTCGACCACCCTGGTCGGCTTCGGCAAGGATTCGCTCACCGCCCTGGCCCTGATCGGGGTGATGTTCTACGAGGACTGGCTGCTCTCCTTGATCGCCTTCTTCGCCTTTCCGGCGGCCATCTGGCCGATGGTGCGCATTGGTCGAAGGGTGCGCGGCATCTCCGCCGATACCCAGTCCGAGGTGGGCCGCATGACCACATTGCTCGACGAGTCCTTCCAGGGCATGCGCTATATCAAAGCCTACGCCATGGAAGCCTACGAGACGCTGCGGGCGCGGGCCACCATCGACGAAGTGTTTCGCCTGAACTACCGCAGTTCGAAGGTACGCAGCGTGTTGCACCCGGTCATGGAGATGCTCGGCGGCCTGGCCATCGTCGCGGTCATTCTCTACGGCGGTCAGCAGGTCGTGATGCAAGGCAAGTCGCCGGGATCGTTCTTCGCCTTCATCACCGCGCTGCTGCTGGCCTATGAGCCGGTGAAGCGGCTGGCTAAGCTGAATGCCAACCTGCAGGAGGGTCTGGCGGCGGCGGAGCGGGTCTTCGACCTGCTCGATCAGGAACCGGCCATCCGCGAAACCCCGGGGGCTCCGCCCCTGGCGGTGGACGGCGGCACCATTCGCTTCGCCCATGTGAGCTTTTCCTATGAAAGCCGCACGCCGGCCTTGCGCGATGTCAGCCTGGAGGTTCCCGCCGGACGCACCGCAGCACTGGTCGGCGCCTCGGGCGCCGGCAAGTCGACCGTGCTCAACCTGATCCCGCGCTTCTATGACGTGAACCAGGGCGAAGTAACCATCGATGGCCAGGACGTGCGCGCGGTCACGTTGGACTCGCTGCGCCGGCAGATCGCCCTGGTCAGCCAGGAAATACTGCTCTTCGACGATACCATTCGCGCCAACATCGCCTATGGCCGGCCGGGCGCCAGCGAGGCGGAGGTGGCCGCCGCCGCCGCCGCTGCCGGCGCCGACGGTTTCATCGCCGAGATGCCCCAGGGCTACGAAACGCCGGTCGGCCCGCGCGGCGCCAAGCTGTCGGGCGGTCAGCGGCAGCGCATCGCCATCGCCCGGGCCATGCTGAAGGATGCCCCGATCCTGCTGCTCGACGAGGCCACCTCCTCCCTGGACAGCGAGTCGGAACGGCAGGTGCAAAAGGCCCTGGCCGAGTTGATGACCGGCCGCACCACCCTGGTCATCGCCCACCGCCTGTCCACGATCGTCGATGCGGATGTCATTTTCGTCATCGACTCGGGCAGCGTGGTGGAGTCCGGAACCCACACGGATTTGCTCGGCCGCACCGGTCCGTATGCGCGCCTCTATGCGGCGCAATTCGCCGACCAGGACAACAGCGACGCGGCGGATGCGGCGCGCGCCCGCGCCGGGGCACGGGCATAGGCCGTGCCGGCAGACATCCGGGCCGCCCAGCCATGACCTTGCGGAAACGCCTGTTGAAATCCACGCCGGTTCAGCTTGCCTTCGCGTGGGTGGCGTCGCTTTATCTGCGCCTGGTCCTCTCGACCGTGCGCTGGGAGGTATCGGTGCCATCGACCTCGCAACGGCTGATCTCCGAGAACCGGCCGCTGATCATTTGTTTCTGGCACGGGCGGCTGATGATGATGCGTGCCGGCTTGCCCCGGCACAGAATCGTCCATGCGTTGATTTCCGAACATCGCGACGGTTTGCTCATCTCGCGCGTCTTGCGCGGATTTGGCGTACATACGGTCGCCAGCGCCCGCCGCCGGGGCGGGCAATCGGCCCTGCGCACCATGGTGCGCTTGCTGGCCGACGGCAACGTGGTCGTCATCACCCCGGATGGGCCGCGCGGACCGCGCATGCGGGCCAAGGCCGGCGCCGTCAAGCTGGCGCAGCTGTCCGGCGCGCCGCTGATCCCGGCCAGCGGCGCGGTGAAGCGGCGCGCCTTGCTGGGCACCTGGGATCGGTTCTGCCTGGTGTTTCCGTTCTCCCATGGCATCGTTCTGGCCGGCGAGCCGATCGATGTGCCTGGCGAAGCCACGGAAGCCGAGCTGGAACGCGTGCGCGGCCGCCTCGAAGACCGCCTGAATGAACTGACCGCCGCCGCCGATGCGCATTTCGGGCAGCCGACGGTGGAACCCGCACCCGTGGACGAGCCCGTCAAAGACCGTCCCGGTCATGCGCGCGCCTGAGTTCTGGACCAAAGGCGGCGCCCTATCGGCGCTGTTGGCGCCCGTCGGCGCGGCGGTTGGCCTGGCCGGCCGTCTGCGGCGTGCCAGGGTCCGGCCCATCCGGGTGCCGATTCCCGTGCTCTGCGTCGGCAATCTGGTGGCCGGCGGCGCCGGCAAAACGCCGGTGGCGCTCTCCCTGCTCGCGGCGATGACGGCGCGCGGCTTGGCCCCGCACGCGTTGAGCCGCGGCTATGGCGGCAGCGAGGCCGGCCCCTTGCGCGTCGATCCGGCGCGCTACGACGCCGCGCACGTCGGCGACGAGGCCCTGCTGCTGGCCGCCGTCGCGCCGACCTGGGTGGCCCGCGACCGGGCCGCCGGCGCACGCGCCATCGCCGCGGCCGGCGGCGGCGCCGTCGTCATGGACGATGGCTTCCAGAACCCGGCGGTCGCCAAGGATCTGTCGCTGCTGGTCGTAGACGGGGCTTACGGCTTCGGCAACGGCCGCCTGATTCCCGCCGGGCCGCTGCGCGAGCGCGTCGCCGACGGCCTGGCCCGGGCCGACGCGGTGGTGTTGTTGGAGCCGGACACCCTCGGCCTTTCGCGCCCGTTGTCCGCCCGGCAGCCGGTGTTGCACGCGCGGATCGCGCCGACGGCCGATGGCCACCGTCTTGCCGGTAAACGGGTGCTCGCCTTCGCCGGCATCGGCCGGCCGGAAAAATTCTTCGCCACCCTGGATTCGCTCGGCGCGGTTCTGGTCGCCTGCCGCGCCTACGCCGATCATCATCCCTACCGGTCCGCCGAAATCGATGAGATCGTGGCGCGCGCGGAAAGCCTGGATGCGGTGCTGGTGACCACCGAGAAGGACGCGGTACGCCTGCCGTCCCGGATGCGCGCCCGGGTTCAGGTCGTCGCGGTGAGCGTGGAGTGGCAGGACGCCGGCGCCCTGGACTCGCTTCTCGCCACGGCGGGCATCGGCCGATGAGTTTGTGGCGCCACACCAAGTTCGCCCTGGAGGCGTTGGGATTCTTCATCGCGACGGGTGCCCTGCGCCTGCTGTCGCCGGAGTCGGCGTCGAACCTGGGCGGCGCCTTGGGGCGCACGTTCGGGCCGCGCCTGGGCATCAGCCAGCGGGCGCGGCAGAACATTCGCCTTGCCCTGCCGGAAAAATCCGCCGCCGAAGTCGAAGAGATCGTGCGCGGCATGTGGGATAATCTCGGCCGCGTCGCCGCCGAGTACCCGCACCTGGATCGAATCACGGCGGTGGAGAGCGGGCGTATCGAGCTTGCCGATGTCTCTGCCCTGCGGGACTTACGCGATGGCCACAGGGCCGGCATCACGGTATCGGCGCACCTGGGCAACTGGGAGGTCCTGCCGACCGCCGGGGTGCGCAACGGCCTCGATCTGCTGGCCGTGATCCGTGAGCCCAACAATCCCTATGTGCGCCCGCTTCTGCATCGCCTGCGCGGCGCCGCCGGCGGCACGTGGGCCGGAAAAGGCGCCGGTGGCGCGCGCCAGATCGTCGCCGCCCTGCGCGCCGGGCGGGTGGTCGCCATGCTGATCGATCAGAAATTGAACACGGGCATTCCGCTGCCGTTCTTCGGGGTCGAGGCGATGACCGTCGCGGCGCCGGCGCAACTGGCCTTGCGCTTCGGCTGCCCGCTGGTCCCGGTGCGCGTCGAGCGCACCGGCCCGGCCCGCTTTCGCATCAGCGCCCCGGCCGCCGTACCCCTCTCTTCGCTTGAGGCCGGTGACCGGCACGCCGCCGTGTCCCGGATCATGGGTGATCTCAACCGTATTCTGGAGGATTGGATTCGGGCGCGGCCGGAACAATGGCTGTGGCTGCACCGGCGCTGGCCGGATGCGGCGCGGCGGTCTAGCGGCGCACCACCAGACAATCCAGCTTCTGGGTTTTAAGCTGCCAGCACATATCCTCGGCCGTGGCCTCGTTGGGAAACGGCCCGATCTGGATTCGATAATAGGTGCCGCGCGTGCCCAGATCGGCCTCTTCGACCGTCAGGGTCATATCACCCAGCAACTCGGCATTCCGGGCGCGCAGCAATTCCCAGTGCTGCTGCGCCAGCTCCGGCGAGCCCATGGAGGCCAGCTGCACCAGATAGCCGCTGGCCGCCGCCGCCAACCCGGCGGAGATACCCTGTCCGGCGGCGAGCACACCGAGCAGTCCGGCCACTAAAAGCACTGATCGCATCGCATTCCCTCGACTTCGTCCTGGCCCCGGATATCGCCGCAAAGGTTCACCTGGGGCCGGTGGCCGGCTGGTCCGGGCGAAGTCTAGCAGACCCAAGCGATCCAGGTCACCGATTCCATGACTTTCAGGCGCTTGAGTGTTCCTGGGCGCCTTATTGGGCCGCCGGCATGGGCGGCACCAGAAGGGCGGGATCCAGGCGCTGGTCGAACCAGTTGACCCGCCAATCCAGATGCACCCCGGTAGCCCGCCCGGTCTTGCCGACGCTGCCGATGGAATCGCCCTGGCGCAGGCGGTCCCCCACCTTGACCCAAACCTCCTTGAGGTGCGAGTAGACCGAGGTCAGGCCGTGCCCATGGTCCAGCAGAACGGTGCCGCCGGTATAGTACAGATCCTTTTCGGCGATGGTGACCACCCCGTCGGCGGGAGCCTTGACCGGGGTGCCTGCCGGCGCCGCGACGTCGATGCCGAAATGCGGCTGTTTCGGTATGCCATTCAGGATGCGCTGGCTGCCGAAGACGCCGGAAATCGGCCCGGTCACCGGCCAGACGAAGCCGCTTTGAAACAGCGGCGTCGGTGCATCCGCGGCCCGCGCGGCGGTAATTCGGGCGTTTTCGGCCGCGATGCGGGCCAAGACCTCTGGCGGAGGCGTCACCATCTTCTCGGGCAGGCCGTCGATGCGCTGCACCGCGTATGTCCGCTGGGCCACGCGCAGGGGCCGGCGCTCGTGAGCGCCATCCGGCAAGATCACGTCCAGGACCGCATCGGCCGGTGCGTCCCAGCCGAACCCGAAAATAAACTCGCCCGTATCAGTGACCCGCACCTGGCGCTCGCCAAGAGTCACTATGGCGCCGGGCACGGTGTATCCATGGACCAAGCCGCCCTGCTGGAACTGACCGTCCAGGCGCACCTCCGCCGCCATCGCCTGCCCCATAATCGGAACCAGTGCCAGCGCGCCCACCAAGAGCAACATCCGGCGGCGGATCGGATCGGCGGACGAATCGATCACTCGGATCTCCTTATAACAGCGAGCCTTGCGGCTCATCGCCCGGCCCGGCTTTGCGCTTGCCGCGCGGCGCCGGCGCGCCGGCCGCCGAGGCGGCGACGCGGCCGTCTTGGAATTCGATGTCGAGGGCCAGGCCGGCGGTGACCTGCCCGGCCCGGGTGAGCAGGCCTTTGGGGCCGTGCACCGCCGCATACCCGCGCTTGAGCACATTGTGATAGGAGATGCTTTCCAACACCCGGCTGAACGCGGCCAGGCTTTGCTGAGCCTCCAGCAACCGCCGGGGCCGGTGCAGTTGTGCCAGCAGGCGTTGCGTCGGTGCCCCCAGGCGCTCGCGCGCCAGGGCCAGCTGCCGCCGGGGATGGGGCAGGCGCGCCGCCAGGTCGATCACCCGCTCGCGCCGCTGGCGCAGAGATTGCCCGGCGGCATTGGCAAAACGCTCGCTGCGCTCGTCCAGGCGCTGGGTCTTTTCCTCCAGCAGGCGCGCCGGATCGGGCAGGCCGCGGCCCAGTCCCTCCACCTGGGTGCGCCGGGCCTCGATCAGGCGCGCGGTGGCGGCGGCCAGGCGCCGGTCCGCATCGGCGATCTGGGCGACCAGCTCGGCGCGCACCGGCACCGCCATCTCGGCGGCCGCCGTAGGTGTCGGCGCCCGCCGGTCGGCGGCGAAATCGATCAAGGTGGTATCGGTTTCGTGGCCGACGGCGGAGATCAGCGGAATTGCCGATTCGGCGGCGGCGCGCACTACGATCTCCTCGTTGAAGGCCCACAGGTCTTCCAGGCTACCGCCGCCGCGGGCGACGATCAGCAGATCCGGCCGGGGCACCGGCCCACCCGTGGGCAGCGCGTTGAAGCCGCGAATGGCGGCAGCCACCTGGGCCGCCGCGCCTTCGCCCTGGACCAGAACCGGCCAGACCAGCACGTGGCGGGGAAACCGGTCGGCCAAGCGGTGCAGGATGTCGCGGATGACTGCCCCGGTGGGCGAGGTGACGACGCCGATCACCTCGGGCAGATAGGGCAACGGCCGCTTGCGCGCCGCATCGAACAGGCCTTCCGCCGCCAGGGCCCGCTTGCGTGCTTCGAGCAGCTTGAGCAGCGCGCCCTCGCCCGCCAATTCCAGGCGTTCGATGACCAGTTGGTATTTCGAGCGGCCCGGATAGCTGGTGATGCGGCCGCTGGCGATCACTTCCATGCCGTCCTCGGGCGCCAGGCCCAGGCGCCCGGCGCTGCCGCGCCAGCACACCGCGTCGAGTACCGCGTTCTCGTCCTTCAGGGACAGATACATGTGCCCGGAGGCGGCCCGCTTGAAGCCGGAAATCTCGCCGCGCACCCGCACCCATTCGAAGCTGCCCTCGAGGGTGCGCTTGATGGATTGGGAGATATCGGAAACTGAAAGAATCGGCTGATTGTCGGCGGCGGGCACGGGCCCCGTGTCCTGGCCGTCCTGGAAATCCGTCATGGGGGAGTGGTTGAAAATTCGCTCATCGCCGCCGCCTATGCTACAAGACCGAACATTTCGAAACCAGCCGCCGATTGCAGGGAAGAAGGGCCGCGACACATGAATGTTCTGGTGGTTGGCGGCGGCGGCCGGGAACATGCCCTGTGCTGGAAGATTGCCGCATCGCCCCTGTGCGACAAGATCTATTGCGCACCGGGGAATGCCGGCATCGCCGCCGATGCCGAATGCGTGGATATCGCCGCCGACGATTCGGATCGTCTGGTCGCCTTCGCCACCGACCATGCCATCGATTTCGTCGTCATCGGGCCGGAAGGCCCCCTGGTCGCCGGCCTGGCCGACCGCCTGGCCGAAGGCGGCATCAAGGCTTTCGGGCCCAGCGCCGCCGCCGCGATGCTGGAAGGCTCCAAGGGTTTTCTCAAGGATCTGTGCGCCAGCTATGGCATTCCCACCGCCGACTACGGGCGGTTCGTGGATGCCGGCTCGGCCAAAAGCTTCGTGCGCGAGGCCGGGGCCCCTATCGTCGTGAAGGCGGATGGCTTGGCGGCGGGCAAGGGCGTCACCATCGCCAAGACCGTGGCCGAAGCCGAAGCGGTGATCGAAGCCATCATGGTGGACCGGGTGCTCGGCCCGGCCGGCCGGGCCCTGGTGATCGAGGAGCTGCTGGTGGGCGAGGAAGTCAGTTTTTTCGCCCTGGCCGATGGCGAGACGGTGCTGCCCCTGGCCTGGGCGCAGGATCACAAGCGCGCCTACGACGGCGATACGGGGCCGAATACCGGCGGCATGGGCGCCTATTCCCCGGCGCCCAACATCACCCGCCAGATCGAGGCCCAGGTGCTTTCGGAGATCGTGCGGCCGACTGTCCGGGCCATGAAGGAGCTGGGCCACCCCTACAAGGGCGTGCTCTATGCCGGCCTGATGCTGACCGACGATGGGCCGAAGCTGCTCGAATACAACGTGCGCTTCGGCGATCCCGAGTGTCAGGTTCTGTGCCTGCGCCTGATGTCCGATCTGCTGCCGGCGCTGATCGCCACCAGCGACGGCGTGCTGTCCACCTTGGATCTGCGCTGGCACGACCGGCCGGCCCTGACCGTGGTCATGGCCACCCAGGGCTATCCCGGCCCCTATCGCAAGGGATCGAGGATCGGCGGCCTGGATGCCGCCGCCGCGATTCCGGACGTGGTGATCTTCCACGCCGGGACCGCGGCCGGGCCGGACGGGGCGATCCTCGCCAACAGCGGCCGGGTGCTGAATGTCACCGCCATGGGGGCGACCATCGCCGAGGCGCGTACCCGCGCCTATGCCGCGGTCGACCGGATCGACTGGCCGGAGGGTTATTGCCGCCGGGATATCGGCGCCCGGGTCACCAACGGCGCCGGCTGAGCCGGCCAAATTGGGCGGATTCGCCCTCTCCCACACCCCCGCAGCGGTGTTTCGAGGCGCCTGATTTTCGGGTAAACTGCCCGGGTTTACCGGCCCGCACACCGGTTTCGCACCTGCGGCCGAACGGGGAGGATGATGCGTCACCAAGGGACCAGGACAAAGGTCCTCGATCGGCTGTTGGCGTCCTTGGCCGAGGCCGAACAGGGGAGCAGGGAGCTCGACATCATCATTTCCTTCGTCCTGGGCGCGACCTCGGGCGAGGCGGGCAAGATGGTTGAGCTGCTGGTGGACGAGGGTTATCCCTGGGACATCGTCTCCGAGCTGTTGGATCACGACCTGCCAGCCTATACGACCTCGCTGGATGCGGCCTTGCCCGGCGAAAACATCGTGCTTTCGGTGTATTCGACCCGCCGGGCCCTGTGGGGCGCGGCGCATCGCACCGCAGAACGGCAACATGTCATGCGTTGGGCGGCGACCGAATGCCTGGCCCGGCGCCTGGCGGCCCTGGCCGCCCTGATCCCGGACAGCGCGGCAGTCCACGACGCGGACCCGGCGGCGGCTTTCGAAGCCGAACCGGCCGATCTGGTGGAGACCGGCGAGGGCGAGGCGGTCGACATGCCGGCGGAGGCCGACGCGCCCGCGGACGAAGACGGCGAAGAGACCGAGTGGAAGATCCTGTTTTGACCGCCCAGAATCGTCTACACCCCCGTCCCCGCCCCCGGCGCCGGCCGGTTGACTGCGGGTAAGTCAGGGCCCATGGACGGATCGATTCTCAAGGCCATGCCCGGCCGCAAGCCGCCCTTTGTGATCGTGGTCGGCAACGAGAAGGGCGGCACCGGCAAGTCGACCACGGCCATGCACCTGATCGTCGCCCTGCTGAAGCTTGGCTATACGGTCGGCAGCCTCGATCTGGATGCCCGGCAAGGCACGCTGACGCGGTATCTCGCCAACCGGGCGGCGTACGCCGAGGACAGCGGCCTGCCCCTGGCCATGCCCGAACACCGGAGCATTGAGCGCTCGGAGGCCGAAACCCGCACCGCCGCCGAGGCGGCGGACAAGCGGCATCTGCGCCAGGCGTGCGGAGAGCTGTCGCACTGCGATTTCCTGGTCATGGATACGCCGGGCAGCGATGTGTACCTATCCCGCCTGGCGCACGAGAACGCGGATACTCTGATCACTCCGCTCAATGACAGCTTTCTCGATATCGACGTGCTGGCGCAGATCGACCGACGACGCCGCGCCGTGCTGGGTCCCAGCCGCTATAGCCAGATGGTCTGGGAGCAGAGCAACCGGCGTGCCGTCTCCGGCCGGGCGCCCATCGACTGGGTGGTGATGCGCACCCGCCTGACCCACATCGAAGCGCGCAACAAGCGCGAGATCGGCACCCTGCTCACCCAGTTGGCCACCCGCATCGGCTTTCGCCTGGCACCCGGGTTCGGCGAGCGGGTGGTGTTTCGCGAGCTGTTCCTGAACGGGCTGACCTTGCTCGATCTGCCGGAGATGACGGAAGAGGACGGCGACTCCCCGGCGGCCAGCCATGTCGCCGCCGGTCAGGAAATCCGCATGCTGCTCGAATCCATCGGCCTGACGACCCGCCAGCCGACGTGATCCCCTTGGGCGCCTAGTTTCCCGTGGAAACGCGGACCACCAGACATTCCTGATTCTTCGACACCAAGCGGGCGCACAGGCTGGCCGCTTCCCGCTGGTTGCTGAAGGCGCCGGTGCGAACCCGTACGACCGTGCCATGGTCCGCCAGTTTCACCTCGTCGAGGGCCGGTACCATGTCGGCCAGGATCTCGGGGAACCGCAGTTGCAATTTGCGCCATTCCTGATGCGCCCCGTCCCGTGTCTTGACCGAAGCCAGTTGCACCACGAAGTCCGCGACCGACACCGATGACCCATCCGCCGTGGCGACGATCGACGGGGTGCCGGGTGCGGCGCCCAATTCCTCCACCGCCGGCCGGCGCGCCGGGAGCGGCGCCGTGAGACCTGCGGGGGTGCCGGTGTCGGCAGCCGGGACTGAATTGGTTTCGGCAGGGGAAGCGGCCTCGCTCGAGGCCGCAGGCTCGGGGGCGCTCGGCACACTTTGGGTATCCACGGCTGAGTCCGGAGCCGCCGCGGCCGGTTCGGTGACCGGTGCCGGTGCGGGGGGCAGCGAAGGTTTGCTCGGCGCCGGCAAGCTGACCGATTCCTGGATGGTCTTGAGCACCAGCCCAAACTCATGGTCGCCGATCGGCAGGGGGTTTTCGGGCACGAATACCCATTCGCCGAAGGCATCCGCCCGCACGGTGCCGATGGGATTGCCGTTGTCCAGAACGATCAACTCGCTGTTGGGGGCCGCCCGGCCGGCGATCACCGCATCGCCATTGGCCTCCAGACGCACCACATCGACGGTCGGCTTGATCACGGTGGGCGTCACGGCGGCGGACTCACCGGCGGCCGGCGCGGCGGTATCCGGCTCCGATGCCGGCCCGGTGGCCGGCAGCTTGGGCGGCAACGGCGCGGCAATCGACGGCATGGGCGCCGTCAAGGTAGGCGACGACAGCTTGGGCTCGGGTAACTTCGACTCCGGCACGGCCGGCGTGGCCACCGCGACCGCGGGCGGCGCGGGTGGTGCTGGCAATTCAGGCGCGGGTGACTCAAGCGCTGGCGACTCGGGCGCGGCCTCTGCCGCCGTAGCGGGAGGTTCCGGTGCGTCCGCTTCCGCGACCGGCGGCGGCTCGACCGTCACCGGCTCTGCCGTCGCCTGTTCGGCCGTCGCTGGTTCGGCCGCCTCTCGTTCAACCGTCGCCGGCACATTGGTTTCGTCTGTTGCCTGACCCATCGCGATGGGCGCCGCGACCCCGGATGCGTCCGCTCCGGACTGTGAGGCCAGATCGACTGTCGGCCGCGTCATGTTCCAGCCGGCGATCAGGGCGGCGAATGCCACCGCCAGGGCACCCAGAGGCAACAGCCAGCCACTTCTAGGCGCGCGCTTCGGGGCGGCCACGGCCGCAACGCCAACCCGCCAATCCGGATGCGGCGATGGCACCGGAGCGGCGGCCAGGGATGGGGCGGGAACTGGGGCTGGGGCTGATGTTGGGGTTGAGATAGAGGCTGGCGTGCGGGCCTGGGCCGGCGTCGGTATGGTCACGTCCACCCGCGGCTCGGGCCGATGTTTCGGTGCGGAGTCCGATCTGCTCTCCGGCCGCGAGTCCAAGCGGGGCTCGGGGGTCAGTTCCGCCCTGAATTTCGGCGGCGCGGTCAGCTTCGGCGCTTTCGGCGCCAGCTCTCCATGCAGCACCATCTCGGCCTGGGACGAGGCATCCGGCCGCCGCAATTCGGTGCGATCCTCGGCAACCAGGTCGCCGACCAGGATGTCGGGCTCATCCTCGACCAGATCCGGCGAAAGCTCGGGCCGGTACTTTTTCCGCAAGAGATCGAACGGCAAAAGGCTGGCCGCCGGGGCGGTCTCGCCCTTGCGCTCAACGGCCGCCGGATCCACGGTGGAGTCTGGTTTCGCCAAGTCGAGCGCGGCCTCCCCCTTGCTGTCGACTGGCCGCAGCGTTGGCTCCGCCGCTCCCCCTTTGATGATGTGCAGATTGGCCGGCGCCGCGGCCCCCTTGCGCGCCAGGAGCGGCTTGGACGACGGCACCTCGCGCAGACTCATCGAATGATCTGCCTTCCGCCACCGGCCACGGCAAAGATCTTATCCGCCGCCGATGCCGCCGGCAGGGCGGGCAGGACGGAGCGCTGCAAATTGCCTTCCAACCGGCCGGCCAGATATTTCCACAACTTGCCGATCTCGGCCGCGGAGCGGGAATCGCCCGGCAGTTCCATCACCGTCCGGCCATCGATCATGCTGGACGCGAAATCGACCCGCTGATGGATGATCACCGGCGCCAGCAGTCCATGCTTGGACAGGATGGCCACGGCCTCGGCGGTAATGCGGGCCCGCGGGGTCGCCGCATTGAGGGCGAAGATCAGGGGCTTGCCCAAATGCTCGACCAGTTCGACCGTGGCGCCGATGGAGCGCAGATCGTGCGGGCTGGGCCGCGATGGAATAACCACCAGATCGGACAGCTTGATCACATCGCCGATGGCCGAGGTCAGCGCCGGCGGCGTATCGATGATGAGGATCTTGATGCCTGCGTCGCGCAACCGGTCGATGTCATTCGCCAGATCGGCCAGGGCCGTCTGCACGAACACCGGCGTCGGCGCCGCGCGCCTGTTCCACCAATCGGCCAAGCTGCCTTGCGGGTCCACATCGATCAGCGCCACCGGCCCGTCGCCCGCCTGTTCTGCCTGAACGGCCAAGTGGCCGGCCAAAGTCGTCTTCCCTGAGCCACCCTTCCGGGAGGCAATCGCGATGACTTTCATTTGTTCGCTTCCGAGCCCCCGGGTTTACTCGGGTTGTTGCAACACGCTCGGGCCGATTGCGGTCCAGTTCTCCCAGAACCTGCAGCGGACCCACTACATAACTAGGCTATCTTTGGTTAATCTACTATATCTAGTCGCCGTACGAAACCCTGCCAATGCGCCGCCCGCAAAAAAACTTTGTCCCGCCGCCGCGAACACCCGGCACCGGCGGAATTTTCGGTGCCATGTCCATGGCTTAGTGACACGGACACGGGCCAATGCGTACCTACTCCCGGGCGTCTGTCACACCCATCGGTTGCCCCGCAGGAACGCCCGCACACCAAAATGCACGTGCGGGCATGGTGCAGTGCAAGACGCCCCGCATCGCGACTCCGCTGCGACTCGGGCGCACGCCTAGGTTAGTCCGTCCGACGCGCCGCAAAAAAATCCCGCAGAAGAGTGGCACATTTGGTTTCTTCGAGGCCGCCGATCACTTCGGGCCGATGATGGCAGGTGGCGTGGGAGAAAACCTTCGGGCCATGCTCCACGCCGCCGCCCTTCGGGTCATAGGCGCCGAAATAGAGCCGCCGCACCCGGGCGAATGCAATGGCGGTGGCGCACATGGGGCATGGCTCCAAGGTGACGTACAGATCGGCGCCCTCGAACCGCTTTAAGCCCAGGCGCCGGGCTGTGTCGCTGATCAGCAGCAGCTCGGCATGGGCCGTGGGATCGTGCAAAGCCTCGACCCGATTGTGCGATCGCCCCAGAATCTCGCCGCTGTGCCCGTCCACCAGCACGGCGCCAACGGGCACTTCGCCCAACTCGGCGGCGGCCTGGGCCTCGCTCAGCGCTTGCATCATGGGTGTGGGGCGGCGCTCTGCCATGGCCGTCACCATGACGGTGGCGCGGCAACCAGGTCAAGCGGCTGGCGTTGCCAGAGCGGAAGAGTGTCCCTATACCTGCGCCCCCATGACCACTTCGGACAAACCAGGCTCAGACAAGCCCGAGCGTATCGTCCCCGAGCGCATCGCCAAGGTCATGGCTCGCGCCGGCGTTTGCTCGCGGCGCGAAGCGGAGCGGTGGATCGCCGATGGCCGGGTCAGCATCGACGGCGTCCGCCTGACCAGCCCGGCCATCAACGTGCCGCCGGGCGCGACTGTCACCATCGACGGCAAGCCCTTGCCGGCCGCGGAGCCGGCCCGCCTGTGGCGTTATCACAAGCCGAGGGGGGTGATCACCACGGCAAGCGACCCCCAAGGCCGGCCGACGGTCTTCGACCGGCTGCCTGCCTCCCTGCCGCGGGTGTTGACCGTCGGCCGCCTGGATTTCAACTCGGAAGGGTTGATGCTGCTGACCAACGACGGCGCGGTGAAGCGGCGGCTCGAGCTGCCGGCCACCGGCTGGACCCGGCGCTACCGGGCCCGGGTGCACGGCCGGGTCGATACGGACCGGCTACAGGCGTTATCGCGCGGCATCCGCGTGGACGGCATCGACTACGGCCCCATGGAGGCCGCCCTCGAGCGCCAATCCGGGGCCAATGCCTGGGTCAATCTGGGCTTGAAGGAGGGCAAGAACCGCGAGGTGCGCCGCGTCCTCGAGCACGTCGGCCTGACCGTCAACCGGCTGATCCGCGTTGCCTATGGACCGTTTCAGTTGGGCCTGCTGAAGCCCGATGAGGTGCGCGAGGTGCCGGGCAAGGTCCTGCGCGAGCAGCTCGGCGGAGACGGCAGTGGTCCGGGGCCGGCAGCCGGCAAGAAAAGAGGCAAGCGCGGTGCGCATCGTCGGCGGACGGCATAGGGGCCGACGCATCGAGGCGCCGGAGGGCCTGGCGGTGCGCCCCACCGCCGACCGCACCCGCGAGGCCATGTTCAACATCCTCACTCAAGGCAAGCTGCCGTGGCCCGAGGCGCGGGCCAGCGCCGGCAATCCGCTGGCCGGGGCCCGGGTGCTGGATGCCTTCGCCGGCACCGGGGCGCTGGGCCTGGAGGCCGTCTCGCGCGGCGCGGGACAAGTGATCTTCCTGGAGAATCAGGCGGTGGCGGTAACCGCATGCCGCGAAAACATCCTGATCTTGGGCGAGCAGAAACGGTGCGAGATCGTCAACGCCGATGTACTGCACCCGCCGCGCGCCGCGAACCCGTGCGACGTAATCCTCATGGACCCGCCCTATGGCCTGGGCCTGGCCGGACCGGCGCTTGAGGCCCTGCGTGCCACCGGCTGGACCGCACCGGGCACCATCGTGGTTATCGAGCTGCTGGCCAAGGAAGACTTCACCGCGCCCGCCGGCTTCGCCCCGGTCGATTCCCGCAAATACGGCAAGGCCCGCCTGGAATTCCTGCGCGCCGAGGACATTTCGAGAGACATGATCGCAAGCGACTAGTGGGGCCACGTTTTGCAAGTAGGCCTTACCAATAGTGTTGGTCAAGCTGGTACAAAAACGGTTTCAAGGGTAATAAGGCGCATCGGACATTTGCGCTCGCGCCATTTGGTATGGATTGAAACCTATGTTCGGACGCCGCCAAATCAAAATCACTAAGATTGTATGGCATTCAGAGTGGACACGGCTGCGAGAACAGGTGCGTGCTATAGTAACCACTCCAAAGAACAAGGCCGCGTTTGGCCCGGAATATCTCAAAGAGGTTGCCGAAGCGGCATTAACTCTTGAACGACGGCAAGTGAAGTTATGGGCGATAAACGCGATACTTTTATCTGCGCTATTCATACAATTATTTACAGGAAAAAGCGAATTCTCTGTACTAGGTATTTCCATTAAAGATCTTCGCGAAGTGCGTGAAATATTACTGATCGTATCTATCTCGCTGGATCTTATGTCAGGGATCATGCAAATCAGCTTGGCGGAACTGAAAAGCATACGAGAGGTCCTACTCGAGACGCTTTACGAGAACAAGGTGGAGCGCGAGTTGAAGGCGGCGGTGCTTCCGTATTTCTGGAAAACCCCGATTCGATCAAGTTGGCCACTCATCGATCACACGAAACCGACACAGTTGGCCTTAATAGGCTTTTTGGTTGTCATCCTCTCCATGCTGATGGGCGTCGTTGTCCTAGTTGTGGCACTACTAATTCCTTTAGGTATCCAAGTCTCAGCATGGTGGCAGATTCTACAGAATCCAACGCTGTCGGAACCTTGGAACAACGTGGTGCTTGCTGGTACGGCTGCCGGAATTATCGGCTCGCTCGCATTCGTCGTGTTTCATAGAGTAAGGCTGCCTTTTGAAGACTTCTCCGTTATTCATGAATTGATGGAACTCGAAAAAAAGGACAAGAAGGCTTACGAGAAGCGAATAAATGAGATTGCTGAAGAGCAATTGAAGTGACACCCGCAGGGCCAAACCGGTGATTGAAGCACCGTTTACCGCTGGCTGGGTCGTACCTCAAATGCCTGCGGGCAGTGTGATCGACGCCGCACTAATCCACGATGTGGTGCTTGCCAATTGCAGTAGCTGAACTGGCCTGCTGCCTTTAGGAGTTCTCCAGTTCCGCCACCCGCACCTCGATGCCAATCTCAAGGACGTCGAAGCAGCCGTTGATAACCGCGTTGCCGTGGATGCTAGTCCTCGGTGGGTGTCAGCAACGCCTCCGGGGGAACATGGGTTTTGACGTCACCGCGGACCTTGCGCGCGTGATCCTCGAGCTTGCGTGCCGCCGCGTTGAAGGTGTCGCGAACGGCGACATAGGCGTCTTCGTGGGCGTGGTTCTTCGTCCGCTTGTTGTTCACCACGATATCCTTGCCGGGCACGGATATGTTGATGCTGATGGAAAACAGCTTGCCCTTGTGCTTGTGCCGGTGCGGCGCCTCAAGGACAACACGGCAGCCGACGATGCGGTCGAAATAACGCTCGAGCTTGTCCGCCTTCTCGCGGATATTGGCCTCGACGGCGGGAGACGGATCCATGTGACGAAAGTTTATTTCCAGCGGAGTTTGCATCTGATCTCCTCTCGTGCAGGTGAGAGCGACCCACCGATCGCGGCCGTTTAGCGGCGGCCGAACAGCCGCTCGATATCGGCAAGCTTAAGTTCTATGTAGGTAGGCCGGCCGTGATTGCACTGGCCGGAATGGGGCGTGGCCTCCATCTGCCGCAAAAGGGCATTCATTTCATCCACATTCAGGCGGCGCCCGGCACGGACCGAGCCGTGGCAGGCCATGGTCGAGCACACCTCGCCCAGGCGTTCGCGCAGCGACAGGGTTTCGCCCCATTCACTCAACTCGTCGGCCAGATCGCGCAACAGGGCCCCGGCATCCACTTCGCCGAGCAGGGCCGGAGTTTCCCGCACCGCCACGGCGCCGGGCCCGAACGGCTCGATCACCAGGCCGAGATCGCGCAACTCACCGGCGCGCGCCGCCAGGCGGTTGGCCGCCGCCTCGTCCAACTCCACCACTTCCGGCAACAGCAGGATCTGGCTGGCCACGCCGCCGCCGGCCAACTGCTGCTTCATGCGTTCGTAGACCAGGCGCTCGTGCGCCGCGTGCTGGTCGACGATGACGATGCCGTCGCCGGTCTGCGCCACCACGTAGGTGGCATGCACCTGAGCGCGGGCGGCGCCCAGCGGATATTCCTCGTAGCCGTCCGCGGATGCCTGATCCGTGGCCGCCCCCGGCCGCGCCGACGGCGCCGCGCCCAGCCCCGGCAGCGGCGCGTGGTAGGCCGCCGCAGCCTCGGCAAAGCCGCGCGGCTTGGACGTAAATCCACTGGAAAAAGACGGCACGCCGCCCGGCCGCGCCGCACCCAGGGCCGCAGACGCGACGCTGCTGGAGGCGCGGTGGCCGGCGGCGGCGAGGGCGTGCTTGCAGGCGCCGACGATCAGGCCGCGCACCAGTCCGGGATCGCGGAAACGCACCTCGGCCTTGGCCGGATGCACGTTCACATCGACCGCATCCGCCGGCACCTCGAGGAACAGGGCCAGCATCGGGTGGCGGTCGTGCGCCAAGACATCGCGGTAGGCGCCGCGCACCGCCCCGTGCAGCAGCTTGTCGCGCACCGGCCGGCCGTTGACGAACAGATACTGGTGCTGCGCCGTGCCCCGGTTCAGGGTCGGCAAGCCGATATAGCCGGTCAGGCGCAACCCTTCCCGCTCGGCGTCGATGGGCAAGGCATTCTCGGCGAACTCGCGGCCCATGATGGCGCCCAGGCGGCGCAAGCGGGCATCGAACAGATCGCCCTCGGCGGCGGCCAGGCGCAGCACGTCCCGCCCGTCGGCGTTCAGGGTGAAGGCCACATGCGGATGCGCCATGGCCAGGCGGTTGAGCGCATCCTGGGCATGGCCCAATTCGGTGCGCGTGCCCTTGAGAAACTTGAGACGCGCCGGGGTGGCGAAAAACAGATCACGCACCTCGACCCGGGTGCCCGGCGGATGCGCCGCCGGCTTGACGGCGTCATGGCGGCCGCCTTCGACCGCCAGGCTCCAGGCCTGCGCCGTGGCGCCGACACCGGCGGCGCGCGGCCGGCTGGTGACGCTCAAGCGGGCCACGGCGCCGATCGAGGGCAGCGCCTCGCCGCGAAAGCCCAGGGTGCGGATGCGGATCAGATCGTCATCCGGCAGCTTCGATGTGGCATGGCGCTCCACCGCCAGGGCGATCTCGTCGGCGGTCATGCCGCAGCCGTCGTCGGTAACCGCGATCAAGGCCCGGCCGCCGTCGCCCATCACCACGTCGATGTGCCGGGCCTCCGCATCCAGGGCGTTTTCCACCAGTTCCTTGACCGCCGCCGCCGGGCGCTCGATCACCTCGCCGGCGGCGATGCGGTTGACCAGGGTCTCGGGCAGGCGGCGGATGGTCATGATGCGGATTTCGCCAAATAGTCCCGGGTCAGCACCTTGCCCTCCTCCACCGCCGGCTGATCGAAGGCGTTCACACCCAACAGGTCGGCGGCGATGATGGTCTCAAGCATGAAATGCATGAATAGGGCACCCAGGGTCGCCTCATCCACGGTGTCGATCACCAGGCGCCGCACCGGGCGGCCATGGCGCGTCAATGTCGCCGCCGTGGCGCGCGCGGCGGCATCCAGCAGATCGCCGTAGGCATGGCCGGCCAGGCTGTCGGCGCCCACGGCGCGGGCCTCGTCGGCGGCCATCACCGGCCCCTGGCGGGCGGTTTCCGGCATGACGATGGTGAAGCTCTTGTCGCGCGGGCCGGCCAGATACAGTTGCAGCTGGCTGTGATGATCGGCGGCGCCCATGGCCCGGATGGGGGTCATGCCGGTGCCGTCCTTGCCCAGGCTTTCGGCCCAAAGCTGCCGGTACCACAGGCCGAACGTGGCCAAGCGGTCATTGTAGGTCAGCAGCACGTTCTGGGTGATCCGCCGTTCGTGCAACAAGGCCACCGCGATGGCGGCACCGGTGGCCGGGGCCGAGTCTTCGACCCGGGCCGCATCCACGGTGGCGCGCAGGGTATCATGGGCGCCGCGGCGCACGGCGGCGGCATCGAGGCCGGCGATCATGGCCGGCAGCATGCCCACCAGGGACAGCACGGAAAACCGGCCGCCGATGCCCGGATCATGGTCGAGGCACGGCAGGCCATGCCGTTCGGCCAAGGACTTGAGCGGGCTCGGCTTCGGTTCGGTGATCGCCACCGCATGCGCGGGCATATTCTTGCGGCCGACCGCCGCAGCCAAGGCCGGCAGCACACACAGGGCCTGGGCCATGGTCTCCGCGGTACCACCGGATTTCGAGATGGCGATGACGCCCGTGCGCTTCAGATCGACAGCGCCGAGCAGCGCCGCCTGGGTGTGCGGATCCACGTTGTCGAGAAAATGCAACCGCGGCCCGTCCCCGGCCGGGCCGAATCCCCGATCGCTCAAGGCCGTGACGCACTGCCCGCCGAGCGACGATCCGCCGATGCCGAGCACCACCACGTCGCGCAGGCGCCGGCGCCAATCCTCGGCCATGGCGCGCAAGGGCGCCAGGTCATCCATCCCCGCGGCCACGCCAAGGGCCGGCAGCTTGCCCGATTCGACAAGCTGGCACAGCCGGTCGTGGGCGGGCGCGGCAGCCATCAACGAGCGGGTGAACGACTCCTCGCTCAAACCGCCGTCGCCCACAGCCGCGGCCAGGCAGCTTTCCGTCAGGTGTTGATAGTGCATCGTGCCGCCAATCCCGTGCCGCCCGCGCCGATCTTTGAGCTTAACAGAGTACCGCCCGAGTCGGGCTCACGGCCAGTCGGATGGCAAATGGGAACGCGCTAGCCTTCCAGCTTGGGCGCCGGGCGAGTCGGCTTCACCCCATCGGGCCGGCCGACCACCACCACCGTCAGTGAACTTTCGTCGTACAGGCGGCGGGCGACACGGCGGGCATCCTCGGCGGTGATCGACTCGATGAAGCTGTTGCGCCGGTCCAGATAATCGATGCCGAGGTTTTCGGTCTGCATGCCCACGAGCATGCCGGCGATGCGGTCGGAGCTGGAAAAGCGCAAGGGAAACGAGCCGGTCAGGTACGTCTTGGCATTGCGCAACTCGTCCGCCGTCGGCCCCGCCTCGGCCATGCGTTTCCATTCCTGGCGGATCAGATCGAGGGATTCGGCGACCCGGCTGTTCTGAGTCGCCACGCCGCCGAGGACCAGGGCCGAATGATCGAGAGGATAGAGATACGAATAGACCGAGTAGGCCAAACCGCGTTTTTCCCGCACCTCTTCGTACAAGCGGGAGGCAAAACCGCCGCCACCGAGGATGTAGTTGACCGTGTAGGCGACATAGTAGTCCGGATCGTCGCGGGCAATGCCGTTCTGACCGAACAGAACGACGCTTTGCGGCACATCCTTTTCGATGACCACCAGATCTCCCGAAGCCTTCGGATCGACCTTGGCCACCTCGAACGTCCCAGCGGTGGCGGGCAGCGCCCCGAAGGTGGTGTCGAGCAAGCGCCCAAGCTCGGCCGGCGCGATATCGCCGACGACACCGATGACCAGCGCATCGCGGCCGAAACGCTCGGCCGGGAAGCGCCGCAAATCGTCCACCTGCATGGCGGCGATGCTTTCCAGGGTGCCGCTGCTGGGCCGGCCATACGGGTGCTCTGGATAGAGCAGCTTGTTGAGCACGCGCCCGGCGATGGTATCCGGATCCTCGGCCCGGCGCGCCAGGCCGGCGAGAATCTGGCTGCGAATCCGCTCCACCGGCTCCGCATCGAAGCGTGGCTCGGTCAGCGCCTGGCGCAGCATATCGAAGGCCGTATCGCGATGTTCCGTCAGGCTTTGCAGCTCGCCGGTGAAGCTGTCCATGTCGGCAGAGAAACGCAGGCTGATCGAAAGATCCTCCAGGCGCCCTTGGAACGCCTGCGAGTCCAGATCGCCGGCGCCCTCGTCGATCAATCCGGCAACCATGGAGGCTTGCCCCTCCTTGCCTACAGGATCGAGAGCCGCACCGCCGCGAAAGGCCAGCGAAAGCGAGATGATCGGATTGCTGTGATCTTCCACCAGCCAGGCTTCGATGCCGCCGGGGCTGCGCACCCGCTGCACCTCGACCGCCTGAGCCGGGTGGGCGGCAACGGCGGCCGCAATCAGAAACAGACCGGCAAGCAGGACACGGCGTACGGATCGGGGCACGGATCGGGGCATGGGGACTCTCATGGTCTGTGCAGTTGGAATGACGTTCACGTGATCGGCTCGGGCAGCAACTGGCCGGTCACCGATTCTTCGTCGCGCAAGGTGGCGCGCGCCGCGGCGTTCACCTCATCCACGGTGACAGCGCCGATGCGATCCGGCCAAGCTTCCACGTCCTCGACGCTGCGCCCGGTGGTCAACGCCCGGCCGAAGATGTTCGGCGCGGTGCTGAGGGAATCGCGCGCGAAGACGGCGGCGGCCTGGAGCTGTTTCTTGGCCAGCGCCACTTCGGCCTCGGTGACGCCGTCGCGCAAAGCCCGGAGCAATTCGGCGCGCAAAGCCTCTTCCAGTTTCGCCATGTCGACCCCCGACCGGGGCGAGACATAAAAATCGAAGCTGCTCAGATCGTAGGCCATGGCGTCATAGCTGCTGCCCGCGCTGGTCGCCAGGCCTTGTTCGACCACCAGCGACTTGTACAGGCGGCTGGTGGCGCCGCCGCCGAGAATCTGATCGAAGACCTGCAAGGCATAAGCCGCAGGGCCGGTGGCGGTGCTGTAACTGGGCGCCAGATAACTGATGGACAAGGACGGTTGCCGCACTTGGGCGCTGTGCAGGGTCACCCGCCGCGCCGCGAACTGCGGCGGCTCGGCCGGGCGAATCCGTTCGGGCACCGCCTTGGCCGGAACCTTGCCGTAATACATCTCAGCCAGGCGGCGCACCTCGGCCGCATCCACATCGCCGGCCACCACCAGGACAGCGTTGTTGGGCGCATACCAGCGCCGGTAGAACGCCAGGGCGGTTTCCGTATTGAGGCTCTTGATCTCGTGATCCCAGCCGATCACCGGCACCCGGTACGGGTGGTTCAGATAAAGGACCGCCTGCATGGTTTCGCGCAAATGCGCGGCCGGCTCGTTGTCCACCCGGCTGCGCCGCTCCTCGCGAACCACA
Source organism: Kiloniellales bacterium (assembly GCA_036397065.1). Taxonomy (GTDB): domain Bacteria; phylum Pseudomonadota; class Alphaproteobacteria; order Kiloniellales; family J153; genus JAJFGI01. Next base: position 30,688 of record DASWJP010000005.1, read on the forward strand.
TCGCGTTCCGGCAGCACCACCGCATCGGTCAGGACCAGATTGGCCATGCGGTCGGCTTCGTGCCGCATGACGATTTCCAGGCGGTCGCGCGCGACGGTCTGGTAATAGCCGGTGAAGTCGTAGCTGGTGAAGGCGTTCTCCTGGCCGCCGTTCTGGGCGATGATGCGGGAAAACTCGCCCGGACCTAAGGTCTTGGTGCCCTTGAACATCAGGTGTTCAAGGAAATGGGCGTTGCCCGATTCCCCGGCCGATTCGTCGGCGGCGCCGACTTTGTACCAGACCATGTGGGTGACGATCGGGGCCCGGCGGTTCTCGATCACCACCACCTGCAGGCCATTCGCCAGGGTAAAGGTCTCCGGGTCGAACACCCGGGCCTGCCCCGGCGCGGCAATCCATCCGTTGAGAAGCAGGGCGCCGGCAAAGGCGGCAATAGCTAGACGGGTGAACGGGCGGGCGAAACCGGGGATGGTGGCACTACGGATTGGGGGCATGCGGGCTTCCAGTCTGATGAAGGCACAACATCCAGCCCACCGGGCTTGCGGCCCCGCGGGCGCCAGGCCCTTATATGGCCCCTCGCCGCGCCGCCGCAACCACGGCCCGGGCGAATCCCGCCCGGCGGCTGCTGGTGGCAACCTAGCCGATACGCCTTAAAAGATGCCTTCGAAGATCGCCTTCTTGCGGCGCTCGATGGTCGGGGTCTGGCCGCTGGTCGCGTCCTTGCCCAGGGCCGCATTTTCCTTCAGGCGCTGGGATTCGGACTGGGCATCGACAACGACGCCGGGGACCTCCTTGTCGCGCCAGAAGACCAGGGAATCGATGAAGCTCTCGCTCTCGTCGTTGAGGCGCAGGGTCTCGCGCTCGACCACCAGGCGGATATTGGGATCGACGTTCTCCACCCCGGCGGAGCGCAGTAACGCCTGCTCGCCGAGCGAGCGTCCGTCGGTGGAGGCCATGACCGCCTGCGGCGCGTCCTTCGGCTCCTCGGCGCGGAAGATGGCCTGCCGCGCCTGCTGCGCCGTCGTGCCTTCCTGGGGCCGCGGCAAGCCGGGTTCCGGCGGGCGCAGAGAGAAATCCGGCGGCAAGGTCAACGGCGCCCGCGAGACAACGCGAAATTCATCCGGCGCCTGTTTGGTCTGGCCAAGTTGTTTCTTGATGCCCTCGCACGCCGTCAACGTAACGGCCAAGGCCACAACCACCGACACTCTGGAGACCATTGTCCAAGTCATGGTCTTCGCCTCCCTCGCATTTCCTGCTTATTCTCTGAGACTAGGTTTTACTACCGTCGCGGCGTTGGAACAAGCCATCCAATACCAGCACGGCGACACCCACGGCGATGGCCGAGTCGGCCACGTTGAAGGCATACCAGTGCCAGTCGCCGAGGTGGAAATCCAGAAAATCCACCACGCCGCCAAAGCGCAGCCGGTCGATGGAGTTGCCGATGGCGCCGCCGGCGACCAGGCCGACGGCCAAAGCCAGCAAGGGCTCCGGCTGCCGCTTGAGCCAAACCAGCAAGGCCACCACGATGACCAGGGCGAGGACAGAGAGTGCAAAAGGCTTCCAACCGACCTCGCCGCCCAGCATGCCGAAACTCACGCCGGTGTTCAGGGTGAGCACCAGATTGAAGAACCCGGTGACCTCGACGACGCGCGGCGGCGCCACATCCGCCAGATAGTCCAGGACCGCCCATTTGCTGATCTGATCGGCCACCGCCACCGCGGCGCCAATCGGCAAGGCCAAGCGCAGCGCAGCGGCGAACGACCCGGTGGCGCCGGTCACTGTGCCGGAACGCCCATATGCGTCACCACATCGGCGCAGCGGCCGCAGACATCGGGCAATTTGGGATCTGCTCCAACCTCGGGCAGCACCCTCCAGCAGCGCTGGCATTTGTCGCCGGTGGCCAGCTCGACCACCACGGCTACGCCGGGCACTTCGTCCAGGGTGAAGGCATCCGCCGGCGCCGTCCCCTCGGCGATGGCCAGATCCGAGGTGATGGAAATTTCCGCCATGTCCACGCCTGCGATGGCCTTGAGCAGCTCCGGCCGGGCCACATGCACCACCGGGCGGCCGAGCAGGCTGGAGCCGATGCGCTTGTCGGCGCGGGCCAGTTCCAGGGCGCCGGTGACCACCCGGCGCACCTCGCGCACGCGCGCCCATTTTTCCGCCAGGGCCCGATTTTCCCATGCCTCCGGCACGACGGGGAACAGGCGCTGATGCACACTGTCCGCGCCGCCGCGCGCCCACCACGCTTCCTCGGCGGTGAAGCACAAAATCGGCGCCAGCCAAGCGGTCAGGCAATTGAAAACCTGATCGAGCACGCTGCGGCAGGCCCGGCGGGTCGTCGCCGCGCGGCTGTCGCAATACAGGGAATCCTTGCGCACGTCGAAGTAGAAGGCCGACAGATCGACGGCACAGAAGGTATAGAGCGCCTGATAAATGGCATTGAAATCGAAGTCCGCGCAGGCCCGGCGCACCAGCCGGTCCAGCTCGAACAGGCGGTGCAAGACCCAGCGCTCCAACTCCGGCATCTCGGCCTCCGGCAGCCGCTCGGCCTCATCGAACTCGGCGAGATTGCCGAGCAGGAAGCGCAGGGTATTGCGCAGGCGGCGATAGGCATCGACCTGATAGCGCAGGATCTCGGGCCCGATGCGCACATCGTCGGTGTAGTCGGTCGCCGTCACCCACAGGCGCAGGATATCGGCGCCGCTTTGCTTGATGACGTCCTGCGGGGCGGTGCCGCCGCCGCGCGACTTCGACATTTTCATGCCCGCTTCGTCGAGCGCGAAGCCATGGGTGAGCACCGCATCGTAGGGCGCCCGGCCACGGGTACCGGACGATTCCAGGAGCGAGGAATGGAACCAGCCGCGGTGCTGGTCGGTACCTTCCAGATAGAGCGAGGCGGGCCATTGCAGATCCGCCCGCGCCTCCAGCACGTAACTGTGCGTGCAACCGGAATCGAACCACACCTCGACGATATCGCGCACCTGCTCATAGTCCTCGGCGCGGTAGTCGTTGCCGAGGAAGCGCTGGGCATCGCCGGCGAACCAGGCATCGGCGCCCTCGGCGGCGAAGGCCTCGGCGACGCGCTCGATGACCGCACCGTCGCGCAAGGGTGCGCCGGATTTCTTGTCGAGGAAGATGGGCAACGGCACGCCCCACACCCGTTGCCGCGAAACGCACCAGTCGGGCCGGGATTCGATCATGGCATAGAGCCGGTCGCGCCCGGCGGCCGGGACGAAGCGGGTCTGGTTGATGGCTGCCAGCGCCTTTTGCCGCAAGCCGCTCCTGTCCATGGAAATGAACCACTGCGGCGTGTTGCGGAAGATCAGCGGCGCCTTGGAACGCCAGGAGTGCGGATAGGAATGGGTCAGCTTGGCGCGGGCCAGCAGCGCGCGCCCCTCCTCCAGCGCGGCGATGACGGCGGCGTTGGCATCGCCCTCCTTGCCCTTCGATGTGTAGATGGTCTTGCCGGTGAACAGCGGTGCCGCGTCGGTGAAGTGGCCGGCGCCGTCGACCGTCGCGGGCATGTCCAGGCCGTGCTTGAGGCCCAGCTCATAGTCGTCGGTGCCGTGCCCCGGGGCGATATGAACGAAGCCGGTGCCCTGCTCCAGGGTGACGAAATCGGCCTCCAGCAAGGGCACGGCGAAGTCGTAGCCGCGGCCACGCAACGGGTGCGCGGCGACGGTGCCGGTCAGCGCCGCACCCGTGCCCTGCCAGATCACCTCGTGCGCGGCAATTCCGGCACGAGCGGTGAAATCCGCGAGCAGATCGGCGGCCACCACCAGGCGGTCGCCCACTTTGGCGCGACTGTTCTCAGCCGTCTGACGCACGGCAATGGCGACATACGCGTACTTGGCGCCAAAGGCGATGGCCCGGTTGCCCGGCAGGGTCCACGGCGTGGTGGTCCAGATGACCACGTGCGCATCGGCCAGCGCCGGCACCGGCGGTTGGGTGACCGGAAAGCGCACCCACACGGTGGTCGAGGTATGATCGTGATATTCGACCTCGGCATCGGCCAGGGCGGTCTTTTCCACCACCGACCACAACACCGGCTTGGCGCCGCGATAGAGATCGCCGCTGAGCAGAAACTTGCCGATCTCGCGCACGATCTGCGCCTCGGCGGCATAGGCCATGGTGGTGTACGGGTTTTTCCAGTCGCCCTCGACGCCCAGGCGGATGAAGCCGTCCCTCTGCACGCCGATCCAGTGCTCGGCGAAGGTGCGGCATTCGCGGCGGAATTCGGTGATCGGCACCGTATCCTTGTCCTGGCCGCGGGCGCGGTATTGCTCCTCCACCTTCCATTCGATCGGCAGGCCGTGGCAATCCCAGCCGGGCACATAGTTGGCATCGAAGCCGAGCATCTGTTGCGAGCGATTGACCACGTCCTTGAGGATCTTGTTCATGGCGTGGCCCATGTGCAGATCGCCGTTCGCATAGGGCGGGCCGTCGTGCAGAATGAATTTCTCCCGCCCCTTGGAATCGGCACGCAGGCGGGCATAGAGGTCCATCTCGGTCCAGCGGGCGAGAATCTGCGGCTCCCGCTCGGGCAGGCCGGCGCGCATGGGAAAATCCGTGCGCGGCAGAAACACGGTGGCCTTGTAGTCGACGCTCATGGGCAGGAGGCTTCGGTTCGGCCCGCGGGTTTGGCCCGGTTGGGGCGGCTCCCGGCTGGGCGGCTGTGAAAATGGCTGGCGGATGTTAGGGAGCCGCCGGTGGAGCGTCAAGGAAGAGCGGCCGCGTGACCTATCCCTCTTCTGGCCCGTCTTCGGGCTCGCGGCCATCGGTGGCGGCTGGCTGGAAGGAGCTGGCCGGCCAGCCGGCGGCCCAGCGCTCGCCGGCCAGGATAACCCGGGCGCGGCGGGCATCTTCGTGCATTTGGACCTGCATGGTCTCCACGCTGTCGAAATGCCATTCGGGCCGCAGATAGTCGACCAGGGCAACACGCATATGCTGGCCATAGAGGTCGCGGTCCACATCGAACAGGTGCACCTCCAGCAGCACCTCCTTGCCGCCGACCGTGGGCCGCACCCCGAGGCTGGCGACACCCGCCTCCCAGTGCATGGCCTCGCCGTGATCGACGGCGGCGCGCACCGCATAGACGCCGCGCGCCGGCTCCAAAATCTCGCTCAGGGCGATATTGGCCGTGGGGAAGCCCAAGGTCCGGCCCAGCTTGGCGCCCACTTGCACCCGGCCCTCGATCTCCCAATAGCGGCCGAGCAGCAGGGCGGCGCGGGTCGGGTTGCCGGCCATCAGGTAGTTGCGGATGGCGGTGGAGGAATAGGCTTCGCCGTTGGGGCCGGTGATTTTCTGCAGGACGCTGACCTCAAAGCCTAGCTCCCGGCCCATCGCCGCCAGGTAGGCCCCATCGCCCTGGCGCTTGTGGCCGAAATGGAAGTTGTCGCCCACCACCACATGGCGCACCCGCAGATCGCGCACCAGGATGTCGCGCACGAAGGCCTCGGCGCTGAGGTGCGACAGGGCGCGGTTGAACGGCAGCACGAACAGATTGTCGATGCCCAGGGATTCGATCAGGCGCGTCTTCAGGCGAAACGGCGTGAGCTGAAACGGCGGCGCATCGGGCTGGAAAAAACGGCGCGGGTGCGGCTCGAAGGTCAGAACGGCGGTGCTGGCGTGCGCCGCGGCGGCCAAGCGGTTGACGTCCTCGAACACCTGCTGATGGCCGCGGTGCACCCCGTCGAAGTTGCCGATGGCGACGACCGCGCCACGCGCCTGTGCCGGCAAATCCGAAGTGTGCCGATAGATCGCCATGCCGTTGCCGAATGCCCTAACCCGGAGTGCCGCGGCCGTGGCCGAGCGCGGCCGCGCCGGACCCTACCTTGCCTGACCCCGCTTTGAACAGCCTGGGGTGCGGCCCGTACTATAGCCTGAAATGGTGCGGCGATTATCCGGCGACGCGGATCTGCGATTGTGGCATGTGCTTGCTTTGACCGTTACCCGCCGCTGCACGATCGCCGGTCAGCACTTCCGCCCGGCGGCTGACCATCAGCAAGGCCTCGCCGTCGATGACCACCTTGTCGCCGACCGAACAGGTCGTCTCCAGCGACACGCGCTTCGACTGCTCATCCACGGACTTGATGGTCACCCGCGCGGTCACCGTATCGCCGGCCTTGACCGGGGCCCGGAACTTCAAGGTTTGGCTGAGATAGATGCAGCCGGGCCCGGGCAGCCGGGTGCCGAGAACTGTGGAAATGAAACTGGCCGACAGCATGCCGTGGGCGATGCGGCCCTTGAAGGCCGTCTGGTCGGCGAAGTGGGCGTCCAGATGAACCGGGTTGGTGTCGCCGGTGATGCCGGCGAACATGACGATATCCGCCTCGGTGACCGTCTTGGCATAGATGCTGGTCATCCCAGCCGAGAGGTCTTCCAAGAAGTACCCATGCTTTTCTTCCATCTCGACTCCCCTTTGTCCCCAGTCTTTGATCCCCAGTGCCGCTTATCTCGGATGCGGCGCCGTTAACCTAAACTATTGCGCCGCAATAATATTGTTGCGATGCAGCTTATCGGAGGTAAATCCCCGGAGCAAGGCCGTTTTTTCAACACAAAATTGACCATCCTCGTTAAGCATAAGGTGCGGTTTTTTGCGCCGCAATAAGCCATTCTCCGGATCCGAAATGGGTCTGTTCATTTTCGCGCATCATCCAGGTAGACTGTCGCCAAACGCACATCCGTGGGCGGCGGCCGGCGCCGAACCATGGACAGCCATCGGGGAAGGGTCGAAACGTGACAGCCGCAAGCGAACGCCAAGAGCAAATCCTGGAGCTGGCCCAACGGCACGGGTTCGTCTCCATCGAGATGCTCTCGCAGCGCTTTTCGGTGACCACCCAGACCGTGCGCCGCGACATCAACCAGCTCTGTCACCAGACCCTGCTGCGCCGGTATCACGGCGGCGCCGGGTTGCCGTCGAGCGTCGAAAATCTGGCCTATTCCACCCGTCAGGTCCTGTATTTAGAGGAAAAGCGCCGCATTGCCCGCACCGTGGCTAGCCACATCCCCGACCGGGCCTCCCTGTTCATCAATATCGGCACCACCACCGAGGAAATCGCCAAGGCGCTGATGAAGCACCAGGGGCTGCGCATCATCACCAATAACCTCAATGTCGCCAGCATCATGAGCGTCAATCCGGATTTCGAGGTGATCGTCGCCGGCGGGGTGGTGCGCGCCCTCGACCGCGGCATCGTCGGCGAGGCCACCGTCGATCTGATCGGCCAATTCAAGGTCGAGTACGGCATCATCGGCATCAGCGGCATCGACCGGGACGGCACCCTGCTCGACTTCGACTATCGCGAGGTGCGCGTGGCGCAAGCGATCATGGACAACTCGGTGCAGGTCTTCCTCGCCACGGACCACAGCAAGTTCGGGCGAAGCGCCATGGTCCGCATGGCGCATCTGTCGCAGATCGATGCCCTGTTCACGGACCGCCCGCCCCCCGCGGACATGCGCGAGGTGATCGCCGCCGCCGGCCTGGAAGTCTTCCTGCCGGAAGCGGACGAAGCGCCCGCCACATCCACCGTCTCCGCCGCTTAAACCACCTGAAATTGCTGAGAATTGTCGGGCTGCTGGCGGCAGACGCGCGGCCAGGGTCCGGAGCAGCTTCGTCCGGATCGAAAGGTCGCATGTTCACTTTTTCACTTATGAACATTTTGAATGCCGATATTTTCTAGTATGAATTTTTTAGACTTTGTGTATGTTCCTTGGTGAACACGCGGGGGCACCCGTCCCTGGCCATGAACGACGGCTTGAGATGACGGGACTTCGGTACGCACCGCCGCGTCGGGGGAGGACATCGTCGTGACAGGCAGCGAACCAGCCGAGCTGCTGGTTATTGGCGGCGGCATCAATGGCGTCGGAATCGCCCGCGATGCGGCCGGGCGCGGTTTGTCGGTCATTCTGTGCGAGCAGGACGATCTGGCCAGCGCCACGTCCTCGTCCAGCACGAAGCTGATCCACGGCGGTCTGCGCTATCTGGAAACCTACGAATTCCGCCTGGTCCGCGAAGCGCTGATCGAGCGCGAGGTGCTGCTGCGCGCCGCCCCCCATATCATTTGGCCGCTGACCTTCGTGCTGCCGCACAATACCGGCTTGCGCCCTGCCTGGATGGTGCGCATCGGCCTGTTCCTGTACGACCATCTGGGCGGGCGCAAGCTGCTGCCGGGTTCGTACGGTATCGATCTGCGCCGGCATCCGGCGGGCGCGCCCTTACGAAAATCCCTGCACCAGGCCTTCTGCTATTCCGACTGCTGGGTCGAGGATGCGCGCCTGGTGGTGCTCAACGCCATGGACGCGGGCGAACGCGGGGCCCAGATCCTGCCGCGCACCCGCTGCACCGGCGCCCGCCGGGTGAACGGTCTGTGGCATGCGATCCTGGAGCCGGCCGACGGCGGACCGGCGAGGCAGGTGACCGCGCGCGCCGTGGTCAACGCCGCGGGACCGTGGGTCAGCGATGTCCTGGCCAAGGTCGCCGGATCGAACCGGCGGGGCCGCCTGCGTCTGGTCAAGGGCAGCCACATCGTGGTGCCACGCCTGAGCGATGGCGAGCATGCCTACATCCTGCAGAACGACGACCGGCGGATCGTTTTCGTCATTCCCTACGAGCGCGACTTCTCGCTGATCGGCACCACCGATCTGACGTTCGAAGGCGATCCGGGCGACGTGCGGATCACCGACGACGAAACCGCGTATCTTTGCGCCGCCGTGAATCGCTATTTCGAAACGCCCGTGACGCCGGACCAGGTTGTCTGGAGTTACTCGGGCGTGCGGCCGTTGTTCGACGATGAAAGTGAAAATGTCTCGTCGGTGACCCGCGACTACGTCTTCGACATGGATGTGGAAGGCGAAACCGCCAGCGCCAATTCGAAGAGCGGCGGCCGGGCGCCGCTGCTGTCCATCTTCGGCGGCAAGATCACCACCTACCGCAAGCTGGCGGAACACGCCCTCGACAAGCTTTTGCCAATGCTCGGCCGCAGCGAACCGGCGTGGACGAAATCGGCGGCCTTGCCCGGCGGCGACATCGCCGGTGCGGATTTTGCCGCCTTTCTCGCTGATTTTCGCGCGGCGCGGCCGTGGCTGCCGGACGTGCTGGCGCAGCGCTATGCGCGGGCCTACGGAACCCGCGCCACGCGCCTGGTCGGCGTGGCGCAGTCCCTGGCGGATCTTGGCGAAGACTTCGGCGGCGGCCTGTACGAAGCGGAGGTCGTCTATCTGTGCCGCCAGGAATGGGCGGTCACCGCCGAGGATATCCTGTGGCGGCGCAGCAAGCTGGGCCTGCATCTCGACGATGCGGCCAAGACCCGCCTGGCCGCGTGGCTGAGCGGCCGCGCCGGCATCGAGAAGAAAGCTGTCCAGAAATGAGCCGGTATGGCGCACAGGACAGCAGCTTAGTCCCTACGGTCGCAGAAGGGTGTTCGAGGGATTTGACCGAGGGATTAACAAGTCGGGTGTATTTCCCCACCCGAGTACAAGATGTGGGAAATACGAGGCACGATCGATTGAGTGTGAGTCAATAAAAGGGAGGACGAATCCATGAGAAGGACGTTAGTTACGGCGGCAGCGGCCGCTGTAGTGACTCTCTACGCGAGCGCGAGTCTCGCGGGCATAGAGGAGGCGAAAAAGTGGGTCAACGACGAATTCCAGCCGTCGACCCTCTCCGCCGACGATCAGCTGAAGGAGATGCAGTGGTTCATCGATGCCGCCGCCCCCTTCAAGGGAATGGAAATCAACGTGCTGTCGGAAACCATCCCGACGCACGAGTATGAATCGAAGGTTCTGACCAAGGCCTTTGAGGAAATCACCGGCATCAAGGTCAACCACCAGCTCCTCGGCGAAGGCGAGGTCGTGCAGGCGGTACAGACCCAGATGCAGACGGGACGCAATCTGTATGACGCCTATATCAACGATTCCGATTTGATCGGGACGCATTCACGGTTGCAGCTCGCGGTGAACCTGACCGACTGGATGGCGGGCGAGGGCAAGGACGTCACCAACCCCATGCTCGACATTGACGACTTCATGGGCAAGTCGTTCACAACCGGCCCGGACGGCAAGCTGTATCAGCTTCCCGACCAGCAGTTCGCGAACCTGTACTGGTTCCGCTACGACTGGTTCCAACGCGCGGATCTGAAGGACAAGTTCCGGGCGAAGTATGGTTACGAGCTGGGCGTGCCGGTCAACTGGTCGGCCTATGAGGATATCGCTGAATTCTTCAGCGAAGACGTGAAGGAGATCGACGGTGTCCGCGTGTATGGCCACATGGATTACGGCAAGCGTGCGCCGGATCTGGGCTGGCGGATGACGGATGCTTGGCTGTCCATGGCCGGCGCCGGCAGCAAGGGCCTTCCCAACGGCGTGCCGGTCGATGAATGGGGCATCCGCATGGAGGCCGGAACCTGTAACCCGGTCGGGGCGTCCGTGTCCCGCGGTGGCGCGGCGAATGGGCCGGCCGCCGTCTATGCGATCCGCAAGTGGGACGAATGGCTGCGGAAGTACGCCCCTCCGGGCGCCGCCAGCTACGACTTCTATCAGTCGCTGCCGGCCCTTGCGACGGGCAACGTTGCTCAGCAGATCTTCTGGTACACGGCCTTCACCTCTTCGATGGTCGCGCCGAAGTCCGCCGGCAACAACACGGTCGATGATGCGGGCAATCCGCTTTGGCGGATGGCGCCCTCACCCCATGGTCCCTATTGGGAAGAGGGCCAGAAGCTCGGCTATCAGGATGCCGGCTCCTGGACGTTGTTCAAGTCCACACCCGTCGATCGCCGCAAGGCGGCCTGGCTCTTTGCTCAGTTCGCGGTGTCCAAGACCGTGTCGCTGAAAAAGACCCATGTCGGCCTGACGCCGATCCGCGACAGCGATATCCGGCATCAGTCGTTCACGGACCGGGCAGCGAAGCTGGGCGGTTTGGTCGAGTTCTATCGCTCGCCGGACCGCGTCCGTTGGTCGCCGACCGGCATCAACGTGCCGGATTATCCCAAGCTGGCACAGATCTGGTGGCAGCAGATCGGCGACGTCAACTCCGGCGTTTTCACCCCGCAGCAGGCGATGGACCGTCTGGCCAGCGAGATGGATCAGGTGATGGCCCGCATGCAGGTGGCGGACGAGGCCGCCCAAGTCTATGGCGGCTGTGGTCCGCGCTTGAACCCAGAGTCGGACCCATCGGTCTGGCTGGGCAAAGACGGTGGTTCGCCGAAAGCCAAGCTGGATAACGAGAAGCCGCAGGGCGAAACCATCGCCTACGACGAACTCATCAAGCAGTGGAAGAACTAACCTCGGCTTGGCTGAGAAAGTCTCGTGTTGCCCCGGGAGGCGCCGTGCGCCTCCCGGGTGCCGAGGCGGCATGCCGTTGCCGGCGAACCATGCCGCCGTTGCGTTTCGAGACCCGCATAAGGCATCGCGCCCAGGGAACCGACGGGGGTCACCCAAATGACGATTGAGCTCAAGAATGTGGTCAAACGCGTCGGCGCCGAGATTCACATTTACGAGACCAGCGTCGCCTTCGAGCGCGAGGGGTTCAACATTCTGCTGGGCACCACCCTGGCCGGCAAGACATCCCTGATGCAATTGATGGCCGGTCTGGAGCGGCCGACGTCGGGCGAAATCTGGTTCGACGGCCGCGACGTCACCAGCGTCTCGGTGCAAAAGCGTAACATCTCCATGGTGCATCAGCAATTCATCAACTACCCGAATTTTTCCGTCTTCGACAACATCGCCTCGCCGCTTCGCGTGGCGCGCATGGCGCGCCCCGAGATCAAGCGCCGCGTCGGACAATTGGCCGAGATGCTGAAGCTCTCAGCCATGTTGGACCGCAGACCCAGCGAGTTGTCGGGCGGCCAGCAGCAAAGAACCGCGCTGGCCCGCGCCTTGGTCAAGGACGCGGATCTGATCCTGCTGGACGAGCCGCTGGCGAACCTCGACTACAAGCTGCGCGAAGAGCTTCGGGACGAACTTCCGCGATTGTTCAAGGACCGCGGCTGCACGGTGGTTTATGCGACCACGGAACCGGCCGAGGCGTTGCTGCTCGGCGGTCATACGGCCACCATGCACAAAGGCCGGATCACTCAATTCGGTCCGACCGCGGAAATCTATCGCCGGCCCGCCGGCCTGCGCACCGCACGGGTGTTCTCCGATCCGCCCATCAATACGGCCAGCGTCAGCAAGAAGGGCGCCAGGTTCATTTTCAACGACCGCGTCGGTTGGGACGCGAAAGGCGACCGCGCGCAACTGCCGGATGGCACCTATACATTGGGGATTCGGCCGCACGACGTGACCCTCGATCACAACGGACCGGAAACGGTGGCGCTTGAGGGCACGGTCCTGATCACCGAAATAAGCGGCTCGGAAAGCGTCGTGCATTTCAATATCGACGGGCAGACCTGGATATCCCAGTCGCGCGGCATTCACCCCTTCAAGATCGGCGACGAGGCGCGATTCCACCTGAATATCGGCAAATCGAAGCTTTTCGATCTCGATGACAGACTGGTCGCCGCGTGAGGGGGGCCGATATCATAAGCGTTTGCGTGGACGCCCGGGGAACCTGATGGCCCGAATCAGCCTGCAGAATTTGCGGCACAGCTACCTCGCCGCCCCTAAAACCGAGGCCGACTGGGCCTTGAAGCGCATGGACATGGATTGGTCCGATGGCGGAGCTTATGCGTTGCTCGGCCCGTCGGGGTGCGGCAAGACGACGCTGCTCAGCATCATCTCCGGACTGCTGATGCCCAGCGAGGGGCGTGTCCTGTTCGACGGCAAGGACGTGACCGACGTGCCGCCCGACCGTCGCAATATCGCCCAGGTGTTTCAGTTTCCCGTCGTTTACGACACCATGACGGTTTACGACAATTTGGCTTTCCCGCTGCGCAACCGGGGCATGGCGGAAACCGATTTGGACACCAAGGTGCGCGAGATCGCGGCCATGCTGGATCTCGATGACATGCTGAAAAAGCGTGCCGCGGGTCTGACCGCCGACGGCAAGCAGAAGATCTCGCTCGGCCGCGGTCTGGTCCGCTCGGACGTCAATGCGATCCTGTTCGACGAACCGCTGACGGTCATCGACCCGCATCTGAAATGGGTCCTCCGCTCCAAGCTGAAAGAGCTGCACCAGCGCATCGGGACGACCATGATCTATGTCACCCACGATCAGACCGAAGCCCTGACCTTCGCCGATCAGGTGGTCGTCATGCACGAGGGCACCGTGGTTCAGATCGGCACGCCGGTCGATTTGTTCGAGCGGCCCAAGCATACTTTTGTCGGGCACTTCATTGGCTCACCCGGCATGAATGTGCTGCCCTGCACGCTGGACGGCGCGACGCCCTGTTTCGACGGGATACCGGTGCCGACCAAATTTCCCGTGCACGGCAACGGCGGCGCGGAACGATTGGAGATCGGCATTCGGCCCGAATTCGTCAGCTTCGCCGAAAATGGGATTCCCGTGCAAATCGTCAGATCGAGTGATGCCGGCCACTATCAGATCGTCGATTTGCGCCATGGGGAGCATGTGATCAAGCTGCTGGCCCCGGAGGGCGCGGCGCTGCCGACGGATACCGCCCACGTGCGCTTCGATCCCGCCTATACGCGGATATATGCCGACGGCTGGATGATGGAGTGAGGGGGCGCAATGATCAACAAAACGGCATATCCCAAGGCTTGGCTGTTCGTGTTGCCGGTTGTCGTTCTGGTCGCATTCAACGCCGTGATGCCGCTGATGACCGTGGTCAACTACTCGGTGCAGGAGACCTTCGGCAACAACGTGTTCTTCTGGGAAGGCGTCAAGTGGTACGAAGAGGTTCTGCATTCGGAACGCTTCCACGCCTCGTTGCTGCGCCAGTTGGCCTTTACCGGAATCATCCTGGCCATCGAGATCCCGCTGGGCGTCGCCATCGCGCTGACCATGCCGACCCGGGGAGTCTGGGTATCGGTCTGCCTTGTGCTGATGGCCCTGCCGCTGCTGATTCCGTGGAACGTGGTCGGCGCCATGTGGAACATCTTCGCGCTGCCCGATATCGGCCTTTTGGGTCAGATCATCAACGGCATGGGCTTCGACTACAACTTCACCCAGCAACCGATCGCGGCCTGGTTCACGACGATCCTGATGGACGTGTGGCACTGGACCTCATTGGTGGTCCTTCTGGCCTATGCCGGCCTGCGCTCGATCCCCGATGCCTACTATCAGGCGGCTAAGATCGACGGCGCCTCCGGCTGGGCGGTGTTTCGCTATATTCAACTGCCGAAGATGAAGCGGGTTTTGACCATCGCCGTACTGTTGCGCTTCATGGACAGTTTCATGATCTATACCGAGCCCTTCGTCCTGACCGGTGGCGGCCCGGGGAATGCCACCACGTTCCTGTCCATCGATCTGGTCAAGGTCGCCCTCGGCCAGTTCGATCTGGGACCGGCGGCGGCCATGTCACTGATCTATTTCCTGATCGTGTTGCTGCTGAGCTGGGTGTTCTACACCCTGATGATGCGGACGGAGGAACAGTAATGCGGAAAGCCGTCTGGCTGGCGCCGACCATCTACATCCTGTTCCTGATGCTGCCGATCTACTGGCTGCTGAACATGTCGTTCAAGACCACCAACGAGATTCTCAGTGCCTTCACCCTGTGGCCGCAGGATTTCACCCTCGACAACTACGCCAAGATCTTCACCGATCCAACCTGGTACACCGGATATTTCAATTCGCTCACCTATGTGATCATGAACACGTCGATTTCGGTGACGGTGGCGCTGCCGGCGGCCTATGCCTTTTCGCGCTATCGCTTTCTTGGCGACAAGCACATGTTCTTTTGGCTGCTGACCAACCGCATGGCCCCGCCGGCCGTATTCGCTTTGCCGTTCTTCCAGCTCTACTCCGCCGTCAACCTGTTCGATACCCATATCGCCGTCGCGCTGGCCCATTGCCTGTTCAACATTCCGCTGGCGGTCTGGATCCTGGAAGGCTTCATGTCCGGCGTGCCCAAGGAATTGGACGAGACGGCCTATGTGGATGGCTATCCATTCTGGCGTTTCTTCCTACGGATTTTTCTGCCGACCATCGCCGCAGGGATCGGCGTGGCCGCGTTTTTCTGCTTCATGTTCTCGTGGGTCGAGCTGCTGCTGGCCAAGACACTGACCTCGGTGGCGGCCAAGCCGATCGCGGCGACCATGACCCGCACCGCCAGCACCGCTGGCTATGAGTTGGGCCTGTTGGCCGCGGCGGGGTCGTTGACCATCGTGCCCGGTGCCTTCGTGATCTATTTCGTGCGCAACTACATCGCCAAGGGCTTTGCCCTGGGGCGCGTTTAGGGGGGCCGGATGACCCTGCCGGCCGACAGCAGAGGAAGGGGCTGACCCATGGGCTTGTCGTGGATGGCGTGGACCTGGCCGACGGTCGCCTTTTTCGTGTTCATAGGACTCTGCCTTGCGGCCATGGCGGTCTGGGAATGGCGCCGGCCCGGCGGCGCGCCGCGCCACGGCATACTCGGCCTCGACACCACCCGGGGCGACCGGCTGTTCATTACCCTGCTGGGCAGCGCTTTTATTTTCCTCGGCTGGCTCGGATTCCTGGGGACGCCGCTGTGGGGCGCTCTGGTGATCTCGCTGGCCTACGGTTTCGCGGTGTTCCGCTGGGTCTAGAGCTTTTTCCGACCAGATTGACCCGCTGCGCCGGAGGCATTTGCTGCCGTGGGCAGGAGCGGGGCGCGGCGCGATGCGAGACATCGGGCAAGCCCCGCGACGCACCCACGGCAACAAAGGCCCCGGCCCTTCGGGTTGCGCCCTGGCGGACGCCCGCGTCGTTGCGCCGCTTGGCCGATGTCCCACATCGGCCGGCGCGGCGCGCCTAGCGGATCGTCGCC
>DASWJP010000006.1:0-6035 GCA_036397065.1 Kiloniellales bacterium
AACGACATCGACCGGCCGGTGGGCTCGCTGGTCTATACCCAGATGCTCAATTCCCGCGGCGGCATCCAGTGCGATTTGACCGTGGCGCGCCTGCGCGAGGATGCGTTCACCATCGTCACCGGCACCGGCTTCGCCACCCACGATTTCTCCTGGATCGAACGGAATATTCCGGCCGGACTGCACGCCCATCTTGTGGATATGACCTCGGCCTTCGCCACCTTGTCGCTGATGGGGCCGAGGGCGCGCGACATCCTGGCCGCGGTCACGCCGGATGACGTCTCCAAAGGGGCTTTTCCCTTTGCCACCTGGCGCGAGATCGCCATCGGCGGCGCCATGGTGCGGGCCCTGCGCATCACTTATGTGGGCGAGCTGGGCTGGGAGCTGCATATCCCGACCGAGCATGCGCTGGCCGTCTATCGCCGTCTGCTGGCGGCGGGCAAGGCGCATGGCCTGGTGAACGCCGGTTATCGGGCCATCGAATCCCTGCGGTTGGAGAAGGGGTACCGGGCCTGGGGATCGGACATTGGGCCGGATCATTCGCCGCTGGAGGCGGGCCTTGGCTGGGCCGTGAAACTGAAATCGAACCTGCCATTCCACGGGAGGGAAGCACTGGTGGCGCAACAGGCCAAGCCGCTGCGCAAGCGCTTGGCCTGCTTCACCGTGGAGGACGCGGATGTGGTGCTGCTGGGGCGCGAGACCATCTATCGCAACGGCGAGCGGGTCGGCTGGCTGACCAGCGCCGGGTGGGGTTACACGGTGGGCGCCAACATCGGCTATGGCTATGTGCGCAACGCCAAGGGCGTGGCCGAAGACTATCTCTACGGTGGTGAGTACCAGTTGGAAGTGGCCACGGAGCGCGTTCCCTGCCGCATCCAGCGCGGCGCCCTGTACGATCCGAAGATGGAGCGCGTGAAGGCGTGATCGACGCGGCGGAAATTGTCGTCATCGGCGGCGGCGCCATCGGCTGCTCCATTGCCTATCACTTGGCCAAGCTGGGCAAGCGCGATGTGGTTCTGCTGGAGAAAAGCGGCCTGACCCACGGCGCCACGTGGCATGCCGCGGGCCTGATCGGGCAATTGCGCAACAAGCGCAACCTGACGCGCATGTTGCAATACAGCGTCGATCTGTACGGCCGCCTGGAGGCGGAGACCGGCCAGGCTACCGACTGGAAACAGGTCGGCTCCTTGCGCCTGGCGTCCTCGCCCGAGCGTTGGCAGGAAATCCGGCGGCTGGCCACCACGGCACACAGCTTCGGCTTCGAGCTGCATCTGCTCTCCGCCACCGAAGCCAAAGACCGCTTTCCACTCATGTCCACCGACGGGGTGGTCGGGGCCGCCTTCATTCCCGGCGACGGCTATGTCGACCCAAGCAGCCTGACTCAGGCCCTGGCCAAGGGCGCGCGAACTGGCGGCGTGCGTATCCTGGAAGGCGTGCGCGTCACCGGGTTCGCTCACCAGGGCCGGCGCATCGTCGGAGTGAAGACCGATCAGGGCACCATTCGCTGCGAGACCGTCGTGAACGCCGCCGGCATGTGGGCGCGCGAGATTGGAGCGCTGGCCGGCGTATCCGTGCCGGCGGGCGCGGTGGAACATCAATACCTAGTGACCGAAAAGGTGGTCGATGCGCCGCTAGATTTGCCCACCCTGCGCGACCCGGACCGCTTGTTCTACCTGAAGCCGGAGGTCGGCGGCATCGCCGTCGGCGGCTGGGAGGCGAACACCGTTCCCTTTGGCGCCGACGGCATTCCGCCCGGTTTCGGCCGAGAGTTGCTGGGGTCCAACTACGACCGCTTCGAGCAGATCGCCGTGCAGGCGACGGAGCGCATTCCGGTGCTGGGCGAGGTGGGGGTGCGCAACCTGATCAATGGACCGATCCCCGTGTCGCCGGATGGCGAGCCGGTGATGGGGCTGGTGCCGGAGCTGGATAATTTTTTTGTCGCCGCCGGCTTTACCGCCGGCATCGCTGCGTGCGGCGGCGCCGGCAAGGCCATGGCCGAATGGATCGTCGCGGGCGAGCCGAGCCTGGATCTATGGGCCTTCGACATTCGCCGCTTCGGCCGCCACCATGCCGGCCGCCGCCATCTGCACGAACGGGCGGTGGAAAGCTATGGCCGCTATTACGCCATTCACTGGCCCGGCGAGGAAATGCTCAGTGCGCGCGGCGCCCGCTGCTCGCCGCTGTATCCCTTCCTCAAGGCGCATGGTGCCGTGTTCGGTTCCAAGTTCGGCTGGGAGCGGCCGAACTGGTTCGCGCCTCCCGGCACCGAGGGCATCGACGCACCCTCCTTCGATCGACCGAACTGGTTCGAGCCCGTGGGCCGCGAGCACCGGGCGGTGCGCGAAGGGGCAGGGCTCATTGACGTGAGCTCCTTCGCCAAGTTCGAGGTGACTGGTCCCGGCGCGCTGGCGTTCCTGCAACGGCTGGCGGCCAATGACGTGGACCGGCCGCGGGGTACGGTCGTGTACACGCAATTGTGCAATGCCCGTGGCGGTATCGAGGCGGATTTGACCATCACCCGCTTGGCCGAGGACCGGTTCTATATCGTCACCGGCACCGGCTTTGCGGTGCGTGACCGCGATTGGATCGAGCGGCACATGCCGCGCGACGGTACGGTGTTCCTGACCGATTTGACCTCGGCGCGGGCGGTTCTCAACCTGTGCGGCCCGCGGGCCCGCGAGATGCTGGCCGCGGTCGCGGAAGGGGCGGTCGACAATGCCGCCTTTCCCTACATGCAGGCGCGCGAGGTGCGCATCGGTCATGCGCCGGTTCTGGCGCTGCGCGTCAGCTATGTGGGCGAGTTGGGGTGGGAGCTGCACATGCCCACTGAGTATGCGGCGCAGGTGTATGAAGTTCTGCACCGGGCGGGCGAGCCGTTGGGATTAGCCGATGTGGGTTACCGGGCCATCGAGTCCCTGCGCCTGGAGAAGCGCTACCTCTATTGGGGCGCCGATATCACCCCCGATTACACCCCGTACGAGGCTGGGTTGGGCTTCTGCGTGGCCTTGAAAAAAGGCGATTTCATTGGGGCGGATGCACTGGCGAAGGCCAGACGAGACGGGCCCAAACGCAAGATGTGCTGCTTCACCTTGGATGGAAAGGTGCCGGTCTTTGGCGGCGAGGCTATCCTGCGCGGCGGCCGGGTTCTGGGCGTGACCACCAGCGGCGGATACGGCTACACCATCGGGCGCAGCATCGTGTTCGGCTATCTGCCGGCGGCGGACGCCGCTCACGAAGATTTCGAGATCGAAGCCTTTTGTGACCGGTACCCGGCCCAGCGCCACGACAAGCCACTGTACGATCCAACCCGAACACGACTTTTGACGTGAGGATTCGAGGCTAGGCATGGATGAAGTAGAAGCAGCGCTGGCTCGTATACCCGATCTCGCTGGTTTACCCCGGAAATCCCTGACCTGGGAACGCCTGGGCGGCTTGACCAACCGGGTCTACAGAGTGGTGGCGAACGATGCCGCCTATGCGCTGCGCATTCCCGGCGAGGGCACCGGCGACTACATTGACCGCAAGGTCGAGGCGCACAATGCTCGCGTGGCCGCTAACGCCGGTGTCGGGGCCGAGGTCATCTTCTGCGACGAGAGCGACGGCCTGATGCTCACCCGCTTTCTGGAGGGTGCCGTGACCATGTCGCCGGCGCACTTTCGCGACCGCTCCGGCGCCCCGGCGCGGGCCGCAAAGGCCCTCAAGAGGATGCACACCTGCGGCCAGGCGTTTCAGTTCCGTTTCGAGCTCTTTTCCATGATCGATTCCTATCGCGGGCTGTTGAAAACCCGCGATGCGCAATTGCCGTTCGGATATGACGTGGCTGTGGCTGAGGCGGAGTCCGTGCGCCCGGTGCTCGATCTCTCGCCGCCGCCGCTGGCCCCGTGCCATTGCGATCCACTGGCCGAGAACTTTCTCGACGATGGCGCCCGCATGTGGATCGTCGATTGGGAATATTCCGGCATGAACGATCCCATCTGGGACTTGGGCGACGTGTCGGTGGAAGCGGAATTCGACGAGGCCCAGGATCGGGAAATGATGACCGCCTACTGCGATGGCCCGGCGCCGGCGGCCATATACGGCCGCATGATCATCTACAAGGCCATGTGCGATTTGCTGTGGACCTTGTGGGGCCTGATTCAGCATGCGGACAACAATCCGGCTGAAGATTTCTGGGCCTATGCCACGCGCCGGTTTGCCCGCTGTACGGCCCTGATGAACAGCGAGCGGTTCGTTGAAAGCGTGGCCGCGGTGAAACGGAATGGGTAGACTTCCCGTTCGCACGATCGGAAGGTTCTCTCCATGACGGTTACCCTGCACACGCGCGCCGATATTACCCTTGACGTCTATGGCCGGGTGGCCTGGCAGGGCGAGGACGTTCATTTCGACCCGGCGGCGCTGGTGCGCATAGGCGATTGCCGCGCCGCCTTCCTACGCCTGATCGAGGATCCCGCGGTCGTCGTCTATGGCGTGACCTCCGGCTATGGGCAGATGGCGCATCTGCGCTTCACGCCGGAGGAGCGGCGCCGGCACGCGGCCAAACCGGCCCATGCGGCCATGGCCAGCTTCGGCGAGCCGCTGCCCGAACGGGTGACCCGTGGCATGGTGCTGGCCCGCCTGGCCAACTTCGTCGATGGCCATGCGGCCGTTTCGCCCGCCCTGGCGGAAGCCGTGGCCGGGTTGCTGTCCGGGGCGCCGCTGCCGCTTGTGCCGGCGCTGGGCAATGGGTGCCCCGGCGAAATCCTGGCGTTGTCGCACCTGCTGACGCCGTTGGCCGAAACATTCGATCTGGGCGAAAAGGAAACCCTGTCCCTGGTGAACGGCAGCCCGTGCGCCGCGGCGCTGATCGCCGACGCGGTTCTCGCCGGTCGCAACCGCTTGGCTCTGGCGGCGCAGGTCTTCGCCCTGTCCATCGAGGCCATGAAAGCGCCTTTGGGGGCCTATGACGAGGCCTTGGACGACTTATGGGGCGATCCGCACGAGGCGGCGGCCCTGCGGTCTCTGCGGTCCTGGTTGGACGGTGTCCATGCGGATGACGATGGGCGGCGGCCCTATCAGGCGCCGGTGAGCTGGCGCATCGTGCCGCGGGTTCTCGGCCAGGCGTGGCGCAGCCTGGCGGCGGCGGAGGAGGTGGCGGCCACGTCCTTGCGCTCGGTCTCCGACAATCCGGTGTTCCTGCCGCCGGATGCGGCGCATCCGAACGGCCGGGTGTTCTCCACCGGCGGCTACCACAACGCCGCGGCCTATCCGGCCTTGGACAACCTGGCCGCATGCTGGGCCGATTTGGCGCTGTTGTGCGACCGGCAGGTGACCAAGCTGATGGACGGCAAAGTCTCGCTCCTGCCGCATCTGCTGATGCGGGATGACGGTTATCTCGGCTGCCTCGGATTCTCCGCCGCCGGTTACGCCGAACAGGCGCGGCAGGCGGCGCAGCGCAGTTTCCTGCCCGGCAGCGAGGGCGGCGGTTTCGCCCAGAACGACGTGGCCGTGCCCACCTTCCTAAGCTGGCGCAAGGAGGGGGAGGCAGGCCAGTGCCTGGAGGCGGCTTTGGCCATCCTGGCGGCCATCGCCAGCCAAGCTCTCTACATCACCGAGCGGCCGGGGCCACCGCGCCTGCGCCCGTTCGTAGAGGTGATCCACCAGTCCTTTCCGCCGGTGAGCCGCCGCCGTCCGCTGGGCCGCGATGCGCAAGCCCTGCACGAGGCGCTGCGCGCACGGGTCTACGCCGGCGATGTGGCGGAAAATAATCTCGCATTATCAGCGACTTCTCATTAGCCCCAAATTTGTTCTAGCACCCCACAGGCCGGGTCCGTTAACCTGTCGGACAAGGCCAAAAAGAACGTGGGTCACAGGGAGTAAGACGAATGAGCAGCAGCCCCCAGACGGGCCGCCCAAGCACCGCGCGTCCGCCAGAGCCGGCCGTTCAGCGGCCCTTGCCGCCCGGTGTGGTTGGCCTGGCGAACCTGGAGCGCGGCCAGCGCCCCGAACGCCGCGAAATCGCGCCCAGCGGCACGCTCATGGTCGGCGAGGGCATCGAGGTC
>DASWJP010000007.1:0-20513 GCA_036397065.1 Kiloniellales bacterium
TTGGTGGCGTCGCGAAAGCCCAGGTAGACCGCATCGGCGCCCGCCTCGACGGCGGCGCGCAAGGTCGCGGGCGTGCCCGCCGGGCAAATCAGCTCCGGAATGGTCGCGCTCATGGCCGGTCCGCCATGTCCGCCGCGGCCGTGCCGCGCGGCGCCAGGCGCCGCCGCAAGACCCGCACCTGCTCGGCCAGGATTGCCAGTTCGGCCGCTTGCGCGGCGCAGCGGCCGGCGATGGGCGCTGTCAGCGCCGCCTGCACCCGCTCCATGTCGCGCTGCAGGCGCCCCGCCAAAGCACGGCCGGGCTTGGCCAGGCGTCGCGCCGTAGCGGCCAGCGGGCCCAGAGCCGAGATCATGTCCTCGAAGACATCGATGTCGGCCCCGTCCACCGCATTGCGCAAGGTCAGGACGGCCTCCGTATCCCCTTCGATGACCAGGTCCCGGGAAAAGAACAAGGCATCGCCATCGCCGCGCCCCTGGAGGAGGGCGAGCAGGGTGGTCAGCGCGCCGCCGATCACCGCCGCCACGGCGGGAGGCGGCGTCTCCTGGCGCAATACCTGTAGCTCCGGTGGTTGGGTCCCTGGTCGCAGGACGATCTTGAAAGGCACGTCCCAGGGTTCGATCAGGAAGGCGGTGCTGGCCAGTGGCCGCAGCCGGGCGAACACATCGGCATGGCGCGCCTCCAAGCGTCGCAGGACCGCGCACAGCAGGGCCTGTAGCGGCGGCGCCGGCAGCGGACGAACGGCCAGACCGAACAGCAGAATAGGCGACAGCGGCGGTGTTCCCTCGACCGGAGGCATGGCCGGCACGGGTTCCTCTCTCTCCTGCAGGGGATGGCGAACCAAGCTGAGGGAATAGCTGCGCCAGCGCGTGGCCGCCTTGACCTATCTCAATTCGCGGCACGCACCCTAGCCCGGCCGCTTGACGCTCCGCCGCGAAGGCAATACCTAAAGGGCCGGAAAATCAGCACCGCCAAAGACCAGAACCGCTTTTCATGGCCCACCTGCCCATCATTATCGCTCCGGACCCGCGCCTGAAACAGGTGTGCGCACCGGTCGATCGCGTCGACGACCAGGTGCGCCGGCTGATGGACGATATGCTGGAGACCATGTACGCGGCGCCGGGCATCGGCCTGGCGGCGCCCCAGGTCGGCGTGCTGCAACGGGTCATCGTTCTCGACGTGGCCCCGGACAAGACCGAGCGCCAACCCTATCGTATGGCCAATCCGGAACTGGTCTGGGTGTCCGACGAGGATACCAACGCCGAGGAGGGGTGCCTGTCCCTGCCCGAACACTACGGCGACGTGGTGCGTCCGGCGGCGATTCGCGTGCGCTACCTGGATCACGAGGGCGAGATTCGGGAACTTGCCGCCGAAGGCCTGCTGGCCACCTGTATCCAGCACGAGATGGATCACCTGGAGGGCATTCTCTTCGTCGATCACATGAGCGCGCTGAAGCGCAACATGATCCTGCGCAAGCTGCTCAAGGCGAAGAAGGCGGGTACCTTGCCCGCCGCCCAGCCGGCGGCCGTTTCCTGATGCGCCGCGCCGCGCCCATGCGGCCGGCGGCGGAAACGGGCGCCCGATGAGCCTCCTGCGCCTGGCCTTCTTGGGCACCCCGGACTTTGCCGTGCCGTCCTTGCGGGCCCTGGCCGCCGAGGGCCATGAGATCGCCGCCGTCTACACCCAGCCGCCGCGGCCCGCCGGGCGCGGCCAACAGGCCAAACCGTCGCCGGTCCATGCCGTGGCGGAGTCGCACGGCTGGCCGGTGCGCACGCCGGCGCGGCTGAAGGACGCGGCGGCGCAGCAGGCGTTTGCCGCGCTGAACCTGGATGTGGCGGTGGTGGTCGCCTACGGCTTGCTCTTGCCGGCCCCGGTATTGGCGGCGCCGCGCCTGGGCTGTCTCAACGTGCATGCCTCCCTGTTGCCGCGCTGGCGCGGTGCGGCGCCGATCCAGCGGGCCATCCTGGCCGGCGATACCCAGACCGGGATCAGCATCATGCAGATGGACGAGGGCCTCGATACCGGCCCCATCCTGGCCCAGCAGGCAATCCCTATCGGCCCCGCCGAGACCGCATCGACCTTGCATGACCGCCTGGCGGCTCTGGGGGCGGAGATGATCGTCGCCGCCGTGGCCGGCCGGGCCGCCGGAACCCTGCACCCGCGCCCGCAACCGGTCGAGGGAGTGACCTATGCCGAGAAGCTATCCCGGGCCGAGGCCTGGCTCGACTGGCGCCGCCCGGCCGTGGACCTGGAGCGCCAGGTGCGGGCTTTTGCCCCCTGGCCTGGCGCCGCCTTCCAGGCCCAGGGCGAGACCATCAAAGTTCTGGCAGCGGAGGTGATCGCGGGTGAGGGCGTTGGCACCGCGCCCGGCACCATCCTCGATGACCGCCTAAGCGTGGCGTGCGGTGGCGGTGCCCTGCGACCGACCCGGCTGCAGCGGGGCGGCCGGGCGGCGTGCGATACGGCCGCCTTCCTGCGCGGCTTTCCCATTCCCCCCGGCACCCACCTGCCGGTGCCCGCGTGAGCCGCTATAAGCTGATCCTGGAATACGACGGCCGCGGCCTGGTCGGCTGGCAGCGTCAGGACAACGGCCCCAGCGTGCAAGCCGCCCTGGAGCAAGCCATCTTCCGCTTTTGCGGCGAAACGGTCACGGCGCACGCCGCCGGGCGCACCGATGCGGGCGTGCATGCCCTGGGCCAGGTGGTGCACGTGGATATCGACAAGCCGACCACCACCGATACCTTGCGCGATGCGGTCAATCATCACCTGCGGCCGGCAGCCATCGCCGTCTTGTCCGCCGAGGCGGCGGCGGACGATTTCCATGCCCGCTTTTCCGCCGTGCGGCGCAGTTACCTCTACCGCATCGTCAACCGGCGGGCGCCGCTGACCCTGGATGCCGGCCGCGCCTGGTGGGTGCCGACGCCGCTGGATGCCGGGGCCATGCACGCGGCGGCGCAGATCCTGGTCGGCAAGCACGACTTCACCAGCTTCCGCGCCAGCGAATGCCAGTCCAATTCCCCGGAAAAGACCATCGACGTGCTCGACGTCGCCCGCCGCGGCGAGGAGATCGAGATCATCGCCAAGGCGCGCTCGTTCCTGCACCACCAGATCCGCAACATCGCCGGCACCTTGCGTCTGGTCGGCGCCGGCAAATGGACCCGCGCCGACATGGCCCGCGCCCTGGCGGCGCGCGACCGCTCGGCGGCGGGCGAAACCGCGCCGGCCGAGGGCCTCTATTTCCTCAGCGCCGAGTACGAGGACGAGTAGGTCAGGGACTCATGACCTGGGGTTTTCAGTGGCGCTATCCCCGGACCAGGAGTCGGCATCCCCTAGGAAGTAAGCCCGGTGAGATTTCAACTGGCTTTACGGTCGGCCTCGAGCAGCGACCGCGTGTCGACCGGTGCTGCTACGATCCGGTCGGCGGGGAAGCGCACCATGACCGTGGTGCCACCGCCAAGCACGCTCCGCAGGTCCAAGGAGCCACCGTGCAATTCGACGAGTGTCTTGGTCAGCGGCAGTCCGAGACCCGTACCCTCGCCTTCACGCTTGGTCATGCTGTTGGCCCGGACGTAGGCGTTCATGACCTTAGGCACGTCTTCGGTGGACATGCCGATGCCTGTGTCGGTCACGGCGATGGCCACGCATCCATCGGGCTCTTTGGTCACTTTAACGGTGACACTGCCACCCCTTGGCGTGAATTTGACCGCGTTCGATAGCAGGTTGATGAGGATTTGCTTGAGTTTGCGCTTGTCGGCCTTGAGAAAAGGCAGATCACCGATGATCTTTACGTTCAGGCAAACCCCCGCGTTCGCCGCGCGCTCCCGCATCAGGCGCAAGCAAGCTTCAATTATCTGGGTTACGTCCAGGACCTCGGTATCGAGCTCCATCTTGCCCGCCTCGGCCTTGGACAGATCCAGGATGTCGTTGATGACGTCGAGGAGGTGATGTCCTGCGCCATGGATGTCGCTGATGTATTCCTTCTGCTTGTTGGTGAGCGAGCCTAAATACCCCCCGCCGAGCATTTCCGAAAACCCGATAATGGCGTTGAGCGGGGTGCGCAATTCGTGGCTCATCAACGCGAGGAATTCCGACTTGAAATGGTTGGCGCAGTCCGCCTCTTTCTTGGCCGATCGAAGGGCTGTCTCGTATTGCATATGCTCGGTGATGTCGCGCTCGGTGGTGGCGAAACCTAAAGGTATGCCGTCGTCGTCGACCAGGACAGTGACCGTCAGCGACACATCTAGGCGCCGCCCGTCCTTGGTGGTACGCTGCGTCTCGATAGTTGGGATGGTCTCGCCCCGCGCGATCGGGGCGCCCAATTTCTCGGCCTCCGCTCGCTTGTCCTCGGGCACGAGGTCCAGGATTTTCAACCCTAGGGCCTCGTCTTCGGTGTAGCCGTACATCCTCTCGGCGCCACGGTTCCAGGCGATGATTTTGCCGTTAAAGTCCTGCATGGTGATGGCGTCGTTGGAGTCCCTGAGCACGGCCGCCATGTGGCGCGGTTCCATGGCGACACGCGTGCGTACAGGTTTGTCGCGCGTGGTGACTGTGAACACCGATGCCGCGTTCACCAGAAGCGCGCTGTTCCACTTGTGGATACGGCTCGAAGTCCACTTCATGCTGAGGGCTGCTGCTTTATGTTCGTCATCACCTACAGATATCTCCGATTGGTGATCTTGTTCCCCTTGCCCCCTGAATTGTCTTTCTGGCATAACTGAATCGAAATGTTATGCTTACCTTGGTTAATGAATTGCTAACGGGTTCTTTCGCTAGAATGTTCGCGACGACCGGCTTGCCCGGCGCCGAGATGGCCAGGACACCTTCATCATTTAACGAAGTGATTGAGCGCAACGCTTGGCAGGGTTTCCCGGGAGTATTGGGCGCGCCACTGGTTCCCGGGGAAAAAACTTCGATCAGGATGCTCCGCGATTAATTTTAAGTCGCTATGCCGTAGCGGCGAAGCGGCTAGAAGGCGGCGCGTTTGTAGTCGATCCCCATGATGGCCGCGGCCGTGTTGACATCGCTTTCGGACGCAAGCGGCAGCAACAAGCGGCTTACTTCAGTGTACCAGCGGCCGTTTGCGACGCTGATGGGCGCGAACAGCGGCCGTAGTGTACTCACAACCTCTTGATAGTGCAGAACTATGACGGACCATAGGTCCTTCGGCGTCAGGTCATCGAGGAAACGACCGGTGAGATCCTGGCCGTAAACTCTGGCGAGTTCGGTCCCGAACAGGCGAAATTGGAATTGACCCTTGGGCATCACCGTCGCGATGGAAAGGTGGGATGCCCATCGGCTCATTGTTGCCAGATCAAAATCGGTGCGCAGCGGCAGCAACCTGTCGCCGCGCTTTCTGGTCCAAAGGGCTTGGACGGTATCGAGTTCAGGGTGCGACACGAGATGCCGCGGCAGGTGCCCTGCTGGGAATTCCTCAAGCGGCATGGGCAAGAAAAGGGGCACAACGCTATCCTTGTCGAACTCCGCATTGGGCATCGATACGGGTTCCGGTGACAAATGCTCCGTCTCGATTAAAATGAGAAAGTGTGCGCTACCATCTGGCTCAACGAGCGGCGCAATCGTCGAAAAAGCCACGTACGCCGACCCATCCTTGCGATAAAGTGTGAGTGTAGCCCTACATGGCTTGCCCAGCGCGATTGATGCCTCGTACTCTTTGATTCCCGCCTGGCTGGTTTTGGGGCCGTAGAGGAGTGTGGCCGGCTGACCGATTGCCTCGGCGTTGCTATAGCCGGTCGTGCTAGAAAATGCCGAATTGACGTAAAGGATATTCCGCAATTTCGGATCGCCATCGAAGCTGGTGATCGCGATCGGGTAGGGCGAGATATCCCATATCGGTTGAATAAGATTGTCCAAGGGAATCACAGGCAACCCCTTCCTGTGCCGATATATCTGTAACGGGAACGCCATAGTACTTGGCGCGGTACCCGAAATACTCGGCACCTCTCCAACAGACATCTCAGGAAAGTAATTTACAACCTAAGGATGTTTTGGTCAATAGGGTAAAGAAGTCAGTGATAAAGACCTGAAGTACCGACAAATTTCCATTTTGAATGCTTCGATCTGCTGTCGCCTCTCTGGACATGGAGGTTAGATGCCATAATTGAAACAGCACCTGGGCTGGTGTTGACTCCAAAGCCGATATCGGCGCCAGCCGAGGGACGCACCATGACTTTCTCAGCGCCGCGTACGGGGATGCGTCAGTCGTCAACGATGGAAACGGCCGCTGACTTTGTGTGCCGGCGGCGGGCCTGCGCGTCTCAGTGATCGCCGGACAGAAACGCGAGGACGACAAAACGCCTGCCGTGGGTGACCGGCAGCACTTCGTGCAGCAATGAACAGGAAAACGCGATCGCCGCGCCCGCCGCCGGACGATAGCGCTGGCCGCCGAACTCGGGGAACCTGAGCGTCCCGCCCTCGAACTCCTCGGTGTTGAGATTGATCGAGACGGCGAAACGGCGATGCGCCACCATAGGCTCTGAATTGTCGCGGTGGCCATGGGGCTCGCCGCCGCGCGCACCTTCGTAACAGGCGATGCGAAAATTCTCGAATTTGGTGATCCGGTACTGAAAGGCTTTCCGGATCTCCGGGAACAGGCGCGCGCCGAGGCGGGAGACGATGAAATCCCGAGTCCCCGGATTCATCACCCAGTGGTCGACTCGGTCCTGCCGGCCATAGTCGGGCACGCGCATCTTGTAGTCCTCGCGCAGCCCCTTGCTGCCGTGGCCCGGCTCGACCCAGACGTTGCCTTCCATGGCGAATATCGTCATCAGGCGCTGGCAATCCGACTTGCTCAAGACATCGGGCACGATGAGAACTGGCGGATGCGGCTCCGTCACCTCGCTGCACAACGCCGCCGCCAAGGGCGAAAGGTTTTCCAGAACCCGGGCCGCATGGCTCCCTGTGTCGCCGCGCAGGACAAGCCGCAGGTGCTGGTTGCGGCCGAGGAGGAAGGTGGCCGGCGATTCGTCGCCACCACCCTTGCCGTCAACGGTCATTCCATAGAGGCGGAAACTCCCACCATGCGGATCGGCCAGCACGGGAAAACCGAGGCCCAATTGCTTGCTGAGACCCGCATTGCTTTCGGGCGTGCCACGGGTGACGGCGAGCACCCGCGCGCCGCGCTCGGCCAGCGCCGCATGGCTGTCCCGGATCGAGGTGAGCAGGGCCTGCGCACCCGCCGCCGCCGCGTTCGGGCAGAACACCACCACCGTGGGATTGCCAGCCATATCGTCGCTATAGGGATCGACGGTGCCGCCCTGCTCGTCCGGCAGGGCGAAGCGGGGAGCGATATCTCCCACGTTCCCGCCGCGCGGCCGCGCCCCTTCCGTGGTCATAGAAACCCCCGTCATCGCCGAAACCCTCTCGCCACCGGGCTCCCTATCAATAAAGCGGACGATCGGAGAAGAAAACACGCTCCGCGGCGAAGAACAACGGGCTCGCGTGCCAATCCGCTTCTCGTTCACGCAAAAACGCTCTACCGCCCCAACCCATCGGCGATGCCGGTGATCAGGATGCCGAGGATGAGGTCCAGGGCGACGAATCCGGCGGCCGCGAAGGGGCTCACCTCCAGGCTGACGCGGACCACGAACCATTCGTAGGCCAGGACCACGGCATAGACGAAGACATACAGCCACGCCTGCATCCCCTCCGGCACGATGCCCAGGGCGCCCAGAAGCACGGCCGGCAAATAGACGCCAACCTGGATGACCTGGCACCAGTTGAAGGCGACGATGAAGCCGATATAGGCCTTCTCCCGGCCGATGACCTGGCAGATTTGATGGGTGACCACCGGATAGACGGCCCAACCCAAGACATAGGCCGAGGCCTGGATGATGAAAATGCGCACCGCGCCGGACTCGACTTGGACTTCACTTTGATCGAGAAGCAGCAACAGAATGTATGCCGGCGCGATCAGGGCGGCGGCGAAAAAGGATTTCCAGAATCCTGCGGGTGTGCGGTCGAAATAGACCAAGCCGCCGCGGTCCAGCCAGGCCAGCCGCCAGGCTCCGTAGAGGCCGTACACAATGTCCCGCAGGCTGGGCATCAACCGGCGAAGTAGCCCTGCAAAACGGCCCGGTAGATGGCGCGCAATTGGCGCAGATCGGCAACCGGCACCTGCTCGTTCACCTTGTGCGCCGTGGCGTTCAGAAGGCCCAGTTCGGCCACCGGGCAAAAATCCTTGATGAAGCGCGCATCCGAGGTGCCGCCGGTGGTGCCGAGAGCCGGCCGACGGCCGGTGACACCTTCCGTCGCGGTACAGACCAGATCGCTCAACGGCCCCGGCGGACACAGAAACGAATCGCCGGAGACGCGCACGGCCAATTCATAGCGGGCGCCGCGCGCTGATTCGATGGCCCCATCGAATTTCTCACGCAACCAGGCTTCGAGAGAGGCGCCGCTGTGCTTATCATTGTAGCGGATATTGAAGGCCGCCGTTGCCTGCGCCGGGATGACGTTGCCGGTGGGGTTGCCTACGTCGATACTGCTCAGTTGCAGGGTCGAGGCGGAATAATGCTCGCTGCCCTGGTCTAGGGGTTCGGCGGTCACCGCGTGCAGCATGGCCACCAGGTGATGCACCGGGTTGTCCGCCAAATGCGGATACGCCGTATGGCCCTGGGTGCCGTGCACCGTCAGGCGGGCGGTCAGGCTGCCGCGGCGGCCTATCTTGACCATGTCGCCCAAGGCTTCATCGCTGGTCGGCTCGCCCACCAGGCAGACGTCGGGCACTTCGCCGCGCGCCTTGAGCCAGTCGAGAACCTTGCGCGTGCCGTTGACCGCATCGCCCTCCTCGTCGCCGGTGATGAGCAGGGAGATGGCGCCGCCCAAATCACCGCCATGCGCAGCCAGTACGTCGGCGGCGGCGGCCACGAAGCAGGCGATGGCGCCCTTCATGTCGGCGGCGCCGCGGCCGATCACCTGGCCATCCTGCACCACGCCGGCAAAGGGATCGACGCGCCAGGCCGCCCTATCGCCCACCGGCACCACGTCCGTATGGCCGGCGAAGCAGAACTGCCGGCCCGGCCCGCCGATGCGCGCATACAGATTGTCCACGTCCGCGGTGCCCGGTTCGGAAAAGACCAGCCGGTGGCAGGCAAACCCCAGATCGCCGAGCACCCCTTCGAGCAAGCTCAGGGCGCCGCCTTCCTCCGGTGTCACGCTGGGGCAGCGGATCAACTGCCGGGTCAGCTCGACCTCGTCGAGAGCCGATGCGTTGGCGGCTGCGGGCGCGGATGTCAGGGGCCGGGTCTTGGGCACGGGGGTACTGGTCCTGCGTGGCTGTCGTCCGGCCCATCATAAGCGGTGCCGGGCGCGCGCCCAAGGGTCATGCGGTGATGGGGGTGTCACAGTCTGACGGTCTGCCAAAAATACGCCTGGACCGTTGCTTTTTCAGCGGACCATGGCGGCTTTGCGCCCGCTGTCGGATCTCGGCGCGCGGTCATCGGCACAGCCGCTCCCGACCGGTGCCGTCAATTCGGCAAGCCTGCCCTGCGTAGACCGTCCTGCAAATGCTCGTTGCTGGCCGGGTTTGCGTAGGGCTGCCATCCGGCCCGTTTACGCACAAAGCCGGGGTGCACCCTCTCGCAGTCGCCGAGCGCTGCTTGTGCCTCCGTGGTGCGACCCGCATGACCCAGGGCGATCGCCAAAATGTAATAGGCATTCGGATAGTCGGGCCGCTGTTGTATCGCCTTGCGGGCGCAGTCCATCGATCGTTCATACTGGCGGGCTTTCAGATAGGCGCGGGCGAGAAAGGTCAAATGCATGTGACGTTGCGGATCCTGCGGGTTGAGCTTTTGCGCTTGCTCCATCATGGCGATGCCTTCGGGGTCTCCGGCAAGGTCGAGTTTGTTGCCGAGCGCATGGCGGGTCTCGGCGCTGTTGGGATTGAGTTCCAACGCCCGTTTCCCCTCGGCGATCGCAAGATCCGGCTCGTTACGCCAAAGATAGGCGGTGCTCAGCATGTAATGGGCGCGCGACGAGGCCTCGTCGAGCATCACCGCCCGCCGGGCAGCGTCGTACATCATCGCCGCGGACGCGGCACGGTCATCGGTGAACTCCAGCAGGAGGTCGCGGGAATGGGTGCAGGCCAAATCGGCAAAAGCCTCGCCATAGCTCGGGTCCAGCGCGATGGCGCGCGCGTAAAAATCGCGGGCCATGGCTGTTCCCTCCTTGGTGAATTCGTGCAGGTGTGACCGTCCGCGCAGGAAATAGTCCCAGGCATCGAGGTTATCCGGCGGCTTGGCGATTGAGCGCCTGAGCTCGGCTTTGCCCAGCGCCGGCTCCAGGGCCACCGCAATGCGCTCGGTAATCTCGTCTTGGAGGGCGAATACGTCTTCCAGATCCCGGTCGAACTTCTCCACCCAGACGTGATGGCCGCTGGTGGTGTCGATGAGCTGGGCGGAGATGCGCAGGCGTTGACCGCTTCTGCGGACGCTGCCCTCGAGCACGTACCTCGCCCCCAATTCACGGCCGATCCGCTTGACGTCCGCTGCCTTGCCTTTGTAGACGAAGCTCGAATTGCGGGCGATGACTGGAAAGGACCGCCATAGGGCGAGCGCGGTGATGAGATCCTCGGTGAGGCCGTCCGAGAAATATTCCTGCTCGGGGTCGCCGCTCATATTGGCGAACGGCAGCACAGCGACGGCCGGTTGCTTCAACATCGCGTTCGTAGACGCAGCGTGTGCGGCGTCGAAGGCGACCACTCCCGTGGTCACGCGGTACGTGCGGATGGGTTCAGTGATGTTCTTGACCTCTTGCTCCCCCAGGTACTCGTAACCCAATTTCAGCTTGTTCTTGACCTGGTCGTAGACGGGTTGGGAGATACAGATGCCGCCGACATCGGCGAGGCCTTCGAGCCGCGCCGCGATGTTGACGCCATCGCCGAGGAGGTTCTCGCCCTCGGCCATGACGTCGCCAAGATTGACACCGATGCGAAACCGCATCTGCCGGTCTTCGGCACGTTCGGCATTGTGCTTTTCCAGCACGCGCTGGATTTCGGCGGCACAGCGCACCGCCTCAACCGGGCTGGCAAACTCCGCTATTACGCTGTCCCCGGCGGCGCCGAAGACGCGGCCACGATGGTCGGTGACCAGTCCGTCGATGACCTCACGGTACGAGATCAGCGTTGCAAGCGTCGCTTCCTCGTCGGCTTCCATGAGTCGGCTGTAGCCAACCACGTCGGCGGCTAAAATGGTGGCGAGACGACGCTCCATTCCTGTAACTCCCGTGCAGGGAGGTTAGCCAAACGCGTGGAAGGAAACAACGTTGCGGGCGTGCGGCCGATTGTCCAAGGCCGCCTACTTTCGGCCTCGATGACCGCACCAAGGCGGGCAGTCGGCGGCTGTTCTAGGCGCGCAGCAGCTCGTTGATCGAGGTCTTGGCGCGGGTCTGCGCGTCCACGCGCTTGACGATCACCGCGCAGTAGAGGCCCGGTCCGGGGCTGCCGTCGGGCAGGGGCTTGCCGGGCAGGGTGCCCGGCACCACCACCGAGTAGGCGGGCACGCGGCCGACGAAGATTTCGCCGGTGGCCCGGTCGATGATCTTGGTGGAGGCGCTGATGAACACCCCCATGGAGAGGACCGAGCCGGTCTCCACCACCACGCCCTCGACCACCTCGGAACGGGCGCCGATGAAGCAATCGTCCTCGATGATCACCGGGCCCGCCTGTAACGGCTCCAGCACGCCCCCGATGCCGACACCGCCCGAGAGATGCACCTTTTTGCCGATCTGGGCGCAGGAGCCGACGGTCACCCAGGTATCGACCATGGTGCCGCTGTCGACCCGGGCGCCCACATTCACGAAGCTGGGCATCAGGATCACGTCCGGCGCGATATAGGCCGAGTGGCGGACCACGCAGGTGGGCACGGCGCGGAATCCTGCGGCGCGGAACTCCGCCTCCCCCCAGCCGGCGAACTTCGACGGCACCTTGTCCCACCACGGCGTGTTGGCGCCCGGCCCGCCCGGGATGGTGCGCATGTCGTTCAGGCGGAAGGAGAGCAGGACGGCCTTTTTCAACCATTGGTGGGTGATCCACCGCCCATCGGCTTTTTCCGCCACCCGGAAGGTGCCGCTGTCGAGGCCGGTCAGGGCTGCCTCCACCGCCTCGCGCGCCTCGCCCTTGGTGGCGGGCGAGACTTGGGTGCGGGCCTCCCAGGCGCCGTCGATGGCGCGCTGCAAGGCTTCCGTGGAGGGTCCGGTCATGGGGCCAAACTCGCTGTTTAGACGTCCGAGGGGGGCGGAAAGCCAAGATGCGCAAGGCTTAACCCACTGTCAACCATCCACCTTCGCAGGCCGCCGCCACCGCCGTGCCGTCAGGGGTTAAGCGCATCTTAAGCCCGAATATGGCAGATTCCCTGGCGACTTGGGGGGCAAGTTAGGGGGCGAGTTGGGGAGCTTGTTGGGGGCACGAAGGCGGGGAACAACCGGGGACGGGACGATCGGCAACCTGAGACGGTGATGGCAAAGGTCCCCACGCGCACTGCTTTCGATCAGCCACCCGGCCGCTCCCACGAAGAGACGGCCGACCTTGGCCTGTTCGCCGCCGGCGGATCGTTCGAACGCTTTCCGGGCGCGGTGCTGGTCGCCGGCCGCAATGGGCTGGTGCTGGCGGCCAACGCCGCCGCCGAGCCGATCGCCACACTGCTGCAAAGTGGCACGTCCGAGGACTTGCGCACCGCCATCCATTCGGCGCTCACCGGCCACGTGGCGCAGATCAATCCGCTGCTGCTGGCCCGCGAAGATGGCCAACACACGGTGGGCCTGGCCTTCGACGTGGCGATTCTGCCCTGGGGCAGCGGCACCGCGGCCCTGCTCCTTGGCCGCGATATCACCCTGGAGCGCAGCCTGCGCGCCGCCCTGATCGAATCGCGCCAGCGGTACAAGGACCTGGTCGAAGCCTCCAGCGACTTCGCCTGGGAGACCGATGCCGCCGGCCGCTTCACCTTCGTCTCGGCGCATGGCGCCCTGGGCTATAGCGCCGCCGAACTGGTCAGCGCCCAATCCCTGGATCTGCTCCTCGATGCCGCCTCGGAACATGATTCGCCATTCGCCACGCATGTGCCCGTGCAGGATGTGGAAATGTGGGTCAAGGGCGCCGATGGCGAGCCGGCCTGCCTGCTGACCACGGCGCTGCCGCTCAGCGGCCTGGACGGCGAGTGGTGCGGCGCCCGGGGCCTGTGCCGCAATATCACCGACGAGCGGACGCACGAGGCGGCCCTGGCCGGCGACCGGCACCGCGAGCGTTTGCTCGCCTACATTCTCGGTATCGTACGCGACGAGATGGATCCCGAGCAGATGCTGACCGCCGCCGCCGGGGCGCTGGTCCCGGCCCTGCCGGCCACCGGCATCGCCATCTACAGCCTCGGCGATGACGGCGCCATGACCTGTGTCGCCCAGGCCGGAACCTTGCCGCCGGATGCGGTGCTCGAACCGGCGCTCCAGGGTATCGCCGAGGGCAAGGATCAAGTCGAGATGGCGGTGAAAACCGGCGCCCTGTTCGCCAAGGAAACCCGCTTTCAGGATCAGCGCAATGGCATCCTGTGCCTGTGGCGGATTGGCGCCAGCGGCCCGTGGAACAGCGAAGATCGTTTCCTGCTCACGGAAATCGCCAGCCAGATCGGCCTGGCCAACCATCAATTGGTGCGTCAGCAGGCGTTGGAGACGGCCTCTTCCACCGACCCGCTGACCGGCTTGCTCAACCGCCGCTGTTTTATGGAGACCCTCGAGGAGCGGTACACGCGCCAGCGGGAACGGCGCACCGGGGCGGCCCTGTTCTTTATCGATCTGGATAACTTCAAGCTGGTCAACGACACCCACGGTCACCAGCAGGGCGACATGGCCTTGGCCGGGGTGGCCCGGCTGCTGCGCGAACACACCCGCAGCCGCGATTTGGCGGCGCGCCTGGGTGGCGACGAATTTGCCCTCTATGTCGAGGACATCAGTGCCGCCGCTGCCGAGCAGAAGGGCCGCGACCTGATCGAGGCCGCCGCCTATCTGGGTCCCATGTCGGGCGATCCGGAGCGGCCGCTGGGATTGTCGGTCGGCATCGCCATTTGCGAGCCGGACCGGCAGGAGGCAACCGCCGAACTGATCGAGCGGGCGGACCAGGCGATGTACACGGTCAAGCGCCGCGACAAGGGCGGCATCGCCGTGGCGCCCACGACGCGGCCCCGCCGGGCGAGGCGCTGATGAGCCGGTCGGCATCCAAAAGCAAGGGCGCGGCGGACCAGCCGGCCATCACCTACGAGGAATCCAAGCGCCTGGCGCAGGATTCGGATGCGGCGGTGCGCATTGAGTTGGCGCGGCGCGAGGACGTCCGCGCCGAGATCCTCTACTACCTGGCGGAAGATGTCTCGCCGGAAGTGCGCTGCGAGATCGCCGCCAACCGGAAAACCCCGAGCCAGGCGGACCTGCTGCTCGCCCGCGACAAGGACGAAGCGGTGCGCCGCCAGTTGGCGCAGAAGATCGCCCTGCTGATGCCCGACCTGGACGCCGATCAATTGCGCCAGGCGCACGCCCATGTGGTCGAGGTGCTGCAGGTCCTGGCCGAGGATCAGGCCACCCGGGTGCGCCAGATCGTGGCCGAAACGCTCAAGGACCTGGCATCGGCGCCGCCCGATGTCATTCGTCGCCTGGCCCGCGACGTCGAGGAAGTGGTGGCTTGCCCGGTCCTCGAATTTTCGCCGCTACTGACCGATGAGGATCTCATCGGCATCATCGGCGGCGGCTGCGTGCCCGGCAAGTTGCGCGCCATTTCCCGCCGCCACGGCGTGGGCGAGCAGGTGGTCGACGCCATCGTGGCGGCGGACGATCAAACCGCCATTTCCGCCCTGCTGGCCAACAGCAGCGCCCAAATCCGCGAAGAGACGCTCAGCAATCTGGTTGACACCGCCCTCGACGTGCCGGTCTGGCACGAGCCGCTGGTGAAGCGGCCGATACTGCCCAAGGGGGCCATCCAAAAGCTGGCGGGATTCGTCGCCGCATCGCTTCTGGAGCTGCTGCAGGCGCGCAAAGATCTGGACAAGAAGACGGCGCGGGCGGTGGCCAAGGAAGTCGACCGGCGCCTGAAAAACGGCGAGACGGCGGATGCGGCCGCGGAATCGCCGGCGAAACGGGCGAAGCGTCTGCTGGATGCCGGCTCCCTTGAGGACGAGGCGCTCACCCGCGCCCTGAACAGTGGCGACCGGGATCTGGTCCGCCACGGTCTGGCGCTGCGCGCCGAACTGTCCATCGGCCTGGTCGATCACATTCTCACCGCGCGGAGCGCCAAAGGCGTCACCGCGCTGGCCTGGAAGGCCGGCTGTTCCATGCGCTTCGCCAGCCAGTTGCAGCTGCGCATGGGCGGCATCTCACCGGCCCAGGCGCTCAACCCGCGGGCCGGCACCGACTATCCGCTTACCACCGATGAGATGACCTGGCAGATCGAGTTTTTCCAGAGCCTCGCCGGATAGGCGCGGGCGGCCCGGCTAGTTGCGGCGGATGATGGTGCCGATGCCGCGGTCTGTGAAGATTTCCAGCAACAGGGAATGCGGCACCCGGCCATCCAGGATCACCGCCGCCTCGACCCCGCTCTCCACCGCTTTCACGCAGGTCTCGACCTTCGGGATCATGCCGCCCGATATGGTGCCGTCGCGGCGCAGCTCGGCCACCTTTTGCAACGTGAGGTCGGTCAGTAGCTCGCCCTGCTTGTCGAGAACGCCGACCACGTCGGTGAGCATCAGTAGGCGGCTGGCGCCGATGGCGCTGGCAATGGCGCCGGCCACCGTATCGGCGTTGATATTGTAGGTCTCCCCGCCGGTACCGAAGCCGATGGGGGCGATCACCGGGATCATGCCGGATTGCTCCAGGGCGATCAGCGGCTGCGGATTGATCTTCTCCGGCTCGCCGACATAGCCGAGATCGAGGACCCGCTCGATATTCGAGCCCGTATCCCGCCGGGTCCCGGTGAACCGGCTGGCCTGGATCAGGTTGCCGTCCTTGCCCGAGACGCCGATGGCGGTGCCGCCGGCGGCGTTGATGGCGCTGACGATCTGCTTGTTGATGGTGCCCGACAGCACCATCTCGACCACCTCGACGGTGGCGGCATCGGTGATCCGCAGGCCGTCGACGAATTCGCTCTTGATCTTCAGCCGCTCCAGCATCTCGCCGATCTGCGGGCCGCCGCCGTGCACCACCACCGGGTGGATGCCGACCTGTTTCATCAACACGATGTCGCTGGCGAACAGACCGGCCAGCTCCGCATCGCCCATGGCGTGGCCGCCATACTTGATGACGAAGGTGCGCCCGGCATAGCGGCGCATGAACGGCAGCGCCTCGGTGATGGTCCGGGCGGCGCGCAGCCATTGCTTGGTATCGGTCAGGTTCCGTGGCGTCATGGCGGGCAGTCTAACGAGGTGTCGCCGGTGCCGCCAGCATGGCAAGCATGGCGCGTAAGTCGGCGATGCCCAGGCCGCTGACAGCGCTGGTCGCCACGCACTCCGGATAGGCGGCCGGGTGCTTGGCCAGGATCTCCAGGGTGCGCCGGGTTAACTCGGCGCGCGCCGCGACGCCGATCTTGTCGGCCTTGGTGAAGACGATCTGATAGGAGGCCGCGGTCTCGTCCAAACCGGCCATGACGGCGCGGTCGCTGGTCTTCAAGCCGTGCCGCGCATCCACCAGAAGGCAGACACGCCGCAACTGCCCCCGCCCTTGCAGATAGTGCCGGGTCAGGCCGCTCCAGCGCTCGATCTCAGTCTTCGCCGCCCGGGCATAGCCATAGCCGGGCAGATCGGCCAGGATCAGGCGCCCATCCAGGCCGAAGAAGTTGATCTGCCGGGTGCGCCCCGGCGTCTGCGAGGTGCGGGCCAGGGTCTTGCGCCCGGTCAGGGCATTCAACAAGGTCGACTTGCCGACGTTCGAGCGGCCGGCGAAGGCCACTTCCGGCAAGCCGAGCTCCGGCAACTGTTCTTCCTGGGCCGCCGCCGTCAGAAAGGTGCACTCCCGCGCGAACAGCAGCCGGCCGGCGTCCAACGCCTCCGGTGCCATTGCCCCCGATACCAAAGCCTCGGGGCTGTCTGCCGGCGCATTCATGGCGATTCCAAGATGTCTGATTTAGGTGGTCCCGGCCTTACGGCCAATGGTCACGCCGGCGCGCCGCATGATGAAATACTGCTGCGCGATCGAAAGGATGTTGTTCCACGTCCAATAAATCACCAGCCCGGCCGGGAATTGCGCCAGCAGGAACGTGAAGATGATCGGCATGAACAGGAAGATCTTAGCTTGAATCGGATCCGGCGGCTGTGGGTTCAATTGCTGCTGCAGGAACATGGTCAGGCCCATGACAATCGGCCAGACGCCGATGCTGATGACCGCCAGCGGGCCAAGTTCCGGGATCGCCCACGGCAGCAGGCCGAAGCCGTTGATGATCGACGTGGGATCCTGTGCCGACAGATCCTGAATCCAACCAAAGAACGGCGCATGGCGCATCTCGATGGTCACGAACATGACCTTGTAGAGGGCGAAGAACACCGGGATCTGAACGGCGATCGGCAGGCAGCCGGACATGGGGTTGGCGCCCTCTTTCTTGTAGAGCGCCATCATCTCCTGATTCAATCGCTGTTTGTCTTCCTTGAACCGTTCGCGCAGTTCGACGGTCTGCGGCTGCAACTTGCGCATCTTCGCCATGGCCGCATAGGATTTGTTGGCCAGCGGAAAAAACGCCAGCTTCACGACCACGGTCAACATCAAGATGGCGATGCCGAAGTTGCCCACGG
Organism: Kiloniellales bacterium; assembly: GCA_036397065.1. GTDB lineage: Bacteria > Pseudomonadota > Alphaproteobacteria > Kiloniellales > J153 > JAJFGI01. Next base: position 17,763 of record DASWJP010000007.1, read on the forward strand.
TTTTGGCGATATAGTGCAGGGCATAGAACAGCGGCTTGGTGAGGAAATAGAACCAGCCGAAATCCACGGCGCGATCGAAGTTAGTAATCCCCAACCGTTTCTCGTAGTCGTCGAGGGCGGTTACCTCCTTGGCGCCGGCGAAGACGCGGCTGGTGGCCTCGGCGCCGCTGCCCGGCTGCACGGTCATGGCATCGTAGAGGAAGTCGGTCTGATACTTGTCGGCCCCGCTGGCCGCATCGTACAGGAAACGGGAATTGACCGACTTGTCCTGATCGGGAACCAGGGCGACGAGCCAGTATTTGTCGGTGATGCCTATCCAGCCGCCGGTCGTCTGTTGCTCGATCTTGCGCTCGTCCTGGAGATCGTCATAGTCGACTTCTTTCAAGGTCCCGTCGAACACGCCGAGCAGACCTTCGTGCAGGATGTAGAAACCGAGCACGGGCGGTGTGCCGGTGCGCGAGATCAGGCCATAGGGCGCCAATGAGACCGCGGCTTGCGAGTCGTTGAAGACCCGTTGCGTGACCGTGAACATGAATCGATCGTCGATGGCATAGGTGCGCTCGAAACGCAGACCCTGCCCGTTTTCCCAGCTGAGGGTGACCGGCGTGCTCGGCGTCAGTGACGAGCCATTGACCTGCCAGAGCGTATCGGCGTTCGGCAGGCTGGTGCCCGCGGTGATCGCCGACCAGCCGAAATCGGCAAAGTATGGCTGCTCGCCGCCAAGCGGCGACAGCAGCACGATGTTCTTGCTGCCGGGTTCGATGGTTTCCCGGTACTTGACGAAGGTCAGATCGTCGACTCGGCCGCCGGTCAAGGAAATGGACCCGGTCAGCGTCGGCGTGGCGATAGGCACGCGGGCGGAGGCGGCCAGCGCATCGGCGCGGGATACTTTGCCAGACAGGCTATCCGGTGCCGCGCCCGTGGCGCTCGGCGGCATCGGCGCGCCGGGAACTGTGCCGGTCGCCTGGCTGCTCGGCGTGGTTTGCCCGGTCACCTGGCTGCCGGCCGTGTCGGTCTTCACCTGCTGCGGTTCGACCACCAGAAACTGGAACGTCAACAGGATGGCCAGCGACAGGACAATCGCCAGAATAAGATTGCGTTGGTCCATCATGTCACCGGCTCCCGTGATGGACTGATTTACCGCACCCCGGGTGTTGACACCCAAGGTGTTCCGGAACCGGGTCGTAACCGCTGCCGCCCCAGGGGTGGCAACGGGCGATCCGGGCCGCCGCCAACCAGCCGCCGCGCCAGGCTCCGTGCCGCTGCACGGCCTCGGCCGCATAGTGCGAGCAGGTCGGCAGATAACGGCAGCTCATGGGCAGAATGGGCGACAGCGTCCATTGGTAGGCGCGGACAGCGCCGATCAGAATGGTCTTAGCTAGGCTCATGCGCTTCCTTTGCCGTCCGGTCCGCCATCGTTTCGCCGCTTGCCAGGATCTCGTTTCGCCACCACGCGCGAAAGTGCGGTGCGTAGATCGTCGACCAGCCGGTCATAGGCGCGGTCGAGAGTCGCCCGCCGGCCGATGAGCACGTAGTCGTAGCCGGAGCGGGCATACCGGGGCAAGACCTCGGCGGCGGCGGCCCGCAATCGTCGGCGGGCCCGGTTGCGCTCGGTCGCCTGGCCGACCTTGCGGCTGACCGTAAAGCCAACCCGCACGTCCGCGGCGGCTGCGGCCCGGCAATGGCCGGCGCGGCCGGAAACCGGCTGTTCCTGTGGGATCCGTGGCCTGGCTTGCAGGATCAGGCCGGGCGTCACCCACTTGGTGCGCGCCGCCGCGACCTTGAGAAAATCGGGCCGCTTCTTCAAACGCCCGATGACTGGCATCACCGGCACCTACGCCGACAGGCGTTTGCGACCCTTTGAGCGCCGCCGCGCAAGGACCAGACGGCCGCCGACCGTGGCCTTGCGGGCCCGGAACCCATGGCGGCGCTTTCGGACCAGCACACTGGGCTGATAAGTGCGCTTCACGGCACACACTCCGTTGCTTGGATGGATGGAATTCGCCGAGGGTGTATAAGGGTAGCCACCCCATCTGTCAACGACCGGAGGGGGCGGGTAGTGTCTCAGTTTGAAATTTCAGAATCCGAATAGGCGTTGTCGCAACCGCCGCCGAACTCCTATATGCTTAGCGGAAAGCACGGGAGGTTGCATGGGCCGACAAATCGCGATGAACGTCTCTGTCTACTACAGCGACAACAGCCGGCGAATCCACCTGCTGTTTGGCGACTTCAGAGACACGGTGAGCAATGAGCCCGGTCGAGTGAACTACCATCCACAGCTATTCCGCAAGCTGGCCGCGAAGCTAAAGGCCGAAGGCAAACCGGCTCCAGACGTTGAGGATGATTAATGCCCACCGGACCTAAAGGCGAGAAGCGCCCCGCCGACGTGATCGGAGCCGCTATCAAAGTAGCCAAGATCGCCACGGGCGAAATTGAGGACGAAATAGCTGACCCGGCGAAAGAGCATATGCGCAAGGGCGGGCAGAAGGGTGGGAAGGCTCGTGCGAGGGCGCTGACGCCAGATGAACGGTCTAGGATCGCCAAAAAGGCGGCGAAAAGCCGGTGGTCCAAATCTTAGTTGAGTAAATTTTCTAGTGATTGAAGATACTCAATGTGTGCGTCGCTTGGTAAGGGAACCTCACTTATGTAGCGCTCAATTTCGTGGGCAACTCCAACTCGCCTCTCTAAGACAAATCCTACAGGCGGAATGCCGGGAACTTTTGTGTCATCCATACGGAAATCGATTCTGTT
>DASWJP010000008.1:0-4113 GCA_036397065.1 Kiloniellales bacterium
CGCGGGATCAGATGATCGAAGGTCAGATCCTCGGACGGATACCCCTCGTCGCAATACTGGCAGCGGAAGCGATCGCGCAAGAACACATTGAAACGGGTAAAGGCCGGGCGCCGGTCCAGGTGCACATAGTCCTTGAGGGCGATGACGCTGGGCAGGCGCATCTCGATGGTCGGCGAATGCACCTTGCGGTCGTACTCGGAGACGATATTGACCCGATCCAGGAACACCGCCTTGATCGAATCCTGCCAGCACCAGAGCGAAAGCGGGAAGTAGCTCAACGGGCGGAAATCCGCGTTGAGCACCAGTGCCGACCAATTTGCCGCCGCCGCATTCACACCTTTGGCCTCCTTGCGCCGCTACGGTAGCCTATCCCTGCCCGCCTGCCAGCCCGATTCCACCGGGCCTACGATGTGATACTTGACCGCACCCCCCTTCACAAGGCTTGCCGAAACGGCCGGCCAGCCACGAAGGGGCGCACCCATGCAAGCATTATGCGCTTGTATGGTCTAGCAATTCTTAACCGGCGGTACCGCCTAGGACGCCAACGATTGTTTGAGGGCGGCGGCGCCAAAGGCCAGGCCCTGCTGGTCGATGCCATGGCCTATGCCGGGCCGCGCCTCGCAGTGCACGGGCACATGGTTGGCCTGCAATGCCGCCTCGGCGATGGCCATGGCCGAGAACACGATCACCTGATCCGCCTCGCCATGGACCAGAAGCACCGACGGCCGGCTCTTGATCTCGGCGGCGAGAAGCTCCGGCGCGAGCAACGCCCCGGAATAGCCAATCACGGCGGCGCACGGCTTGGGCCGGCGCAACGCCACGTGCAGGGCCATCATGGTGCCCTGCGAAAAGCCGATCAGGGCCAGCCGGTCGTCGGCAAGACCGTGACTTTTTAATTCGCTGTCGATGAAGGCATCGAGGATCGGAGCCGCCTTCCGCGCCCCGGCGAGAATGTCGGCCTCCACCGTGCTGCGAAAGCTGAACCACTGCCGGCCCATGGGCGCCATATCGCACGGCATCGGGGCGTCCGGGGAAACGAACGCCGCATCGGGCAGAATCTGACTCAACACCGGCGCCAGGCCGATCAGATCGTTGCCATCCGCGCCCAGGCCGTGCAGCAGGATGACCAGGGACCGCGCCGGACCACCGGAAGCGGGGGCCTGGCGTGGCCCGTCGAGTTTGGTGACAACGGTCATGGCAACAGTTCCTTCGGCGGATCGGGAGCGAGATCGAGGACGCGACCTTGATAGAGCATCGCAATGGCGTCGTCACGCCCCGCCATTCGGCACGCCGGGATGGCGATAGATGTGCCACAGGAAGCGGGCGGCGGCGCTGCGATAGGGCCGCCAGGATTCGGCCAGGCCGATCATTTCGTCCAGGGTCGGGCGCGCGGGCAGGTCCTTGAGCCGTTGCACCGCCACCCGCACCGCCAGATCCCCGGCCGGCCACACATCCGGCCGGCCCAGGGCGAAGAGCAGATAGATCTCGGCGGTCCAGCGGCCGATACCGGTGGCTTGGGTCAGGCCGGCGATGGCCACGTCCTGATCCGCGGTCCGCGCAATGGCCTCCAGATCGATTCGTCCGGCCCGCACATCCTCCGCCAAGGCGCGGCCGTAGCGGACCTTTGACCGGCTGAAGCCGATGGCGCGCAGCGCCGCATCGTCCAGGGCGAGAAAGGTATCCGGCGTTAACGGCCGGGCCGCGTCGTCCAGGCGGCCGATGAGGGCGCGCGCCGATGCAGCCGAGACCTGCTGGGCGCACATGATGCGCAGCAAGCCGGCGAATCCACGCGCATGCCGGCGCACCGGCGGCAGGCCGCAGGCCGCATAGAACCGGGCAATATCGGAATCGCGCGCCGCCAGCGCCTCCAGGGCCGGACGCAAAGTTTCATCGGGTACCGCCGTCTCGGGCATGGGCTGGACTTTACGCAACGGTTCGGCTACCGCCAACCGCATGACGGCGATCACCCGCTTTGCCCCCTCGCCCACGGGGTATCTGCATCTCGGCCATGCGCACGCCGCGTTGTTCGCCCGGCGCGCCGCCGGTTCCGGCGGCCGCTTTCTGCTGCGCATCGAGGACATCGACGCGGGCCGCTGCGATGCGGCGTTCGAGGCGGCGATCTTCGATGATCTCGCCTGGCTCGGCCTGAGCTGGGAGGAACCGGTCCGCCGCCAGTCGGCGCACATGGCGGACTATGCGGCACCGCTGGCGCGCTTGCGGGAGATGGGCCTGCTCTATCCGTGCTTTTGCACCCGGCGAGAGATCCGCGAGGAAATCGCCCGCTCCGGCCAGGCGCCGCACGGCCCGGACGGGCCGCACTATCCGGGCACCTGTAAACGTATGGACCCGGCGCGTCGCCGGGACCGCCTGGCCGCCGGCCACGATCATGCCCTGCGCCTGGATGTCACCGCGGCGGCGGCGCACGCGGGACCATTGACCTGGCATGACCGCGGCCGGGGGGCGCAGGCGGCCACACCGCAGCTCTTCGGCGACGTGGTATTGGCGCGCAAGGACGTGGCCACCAGCTATCACCTGGCGGTCACCGTGGACGATGCCATCCAAGGCATCACGCTCGTCACCCGGGGCGAGGATCTTTTTCCGGCCACCCACATCCACCGCCTGCTGCAGGCGCTGCTGGATCTGCCGGTGCCGGAATGGCACCACCACGGCCTGCTGCTGGATGCACATGGCAACCGCCTGGCCAAGCGCGGCGATGCGCAATCCATCCGGGCCTTGCGCGCCGCAGGTCACACGCCGGCACAGGTGCGGGCCTTGGCGGGAGTCGCGGATTAAATTGGTGTTGACGGCAAGTGCAGGCCGGCGGCGATCGCTTCGTAGTCCGGATCGTCCGGCTGCAGGAAACCATGGCGAATGGCGAAATCCAGAATCACGAAGGAAACGTTGAACTTGAATGCATCGCTGTCGCGGATGGTTTCCAGGACGCGCGAAAACGGCCACAGATCGAACGATTCGACTTCGCCGTCGGTATTTTTCGGTGTGAAGTCGGCGGGAAGCTCCAGATCGAAGCAGAACAGCACATCGTCGCGCAGGCCCTCCTGACGGACGCAGCGATAGGAGACCAGGCCCACGGGCACCGCCCGCGCCGCCAGATCCGGGTCCATGCCGGCCTCCTCCTGGCATTCCTTGATCAGGTTGGCCTTGACGCCGATGCCGTGCGGCTGGCCGCCGGCGACCAGATGATCCAGCTTGCCCGGAGCGGTCGCCTTGTTCTTGGCCCGGCGCGCGACCCACAGGTTCAAGCCGCCGGCGTCCCGCACATAGCCATTGAGGTGCACGCCATAGGCGCGCAAGCCGAACAGCGGCACCGCCGCCCGCTCCATGGTGAGCAGGGGCGCCTCGCCCCAACGGCGCAGGATCGGATAGGCCTCGTCGCGCCAGCGCGGAATCTCTCCCGCCTCGCGCATGCGGCCAAGCACATCGGCCACGGCAGCGGTCCGTTCGGCGAAGCCGCCCAGATCGGGGACCAAGCTGACCGCATGGCCACTGACCTGAAAGACCTCGGGAAAATCTGCCAGGCGAATGGCCAGATCGTGGGGCACCCGCCCCAAGGCCATATCTTCGATGACGAAGGGCCGATAGTCGTCCGGCTCCCATCGGTGGCATTCGGCGATGCGGTCGAGGTAGCTCACTGTGTATTCCTCCCCGCGTCCAATAGCCCGGTCGTTTATGCGCTGAGCGCACCGGGCTCGCGGGCCGATGCCAACCGTTTCTCCGCGGTCAGCACCGTAGACACCCCGGGAATCTGCCGCAAGCAGCGGGCAATGTAATTGCCCAGATCGGTGCCGATGCCTTCGACCTGCACATCGATCGCCAGATCGCGGCCGGGTCCATTCAATACATCGGAATGCCAGCGCACCGGCACAAGATTACGCTTGGCGAAGAGCTCAAGGACGCGCGGCATCACGCCAGGCTCGGCCTGGGCGTGGATGGAAAAACAGAAAATGCCGGGCGCCGCGACTGGAGCGGAGCTGGTCTGTGAGCGGGGGTTGGATGGATTGGCGGGGCGAGAGCCGAACGCGGGCTCCGGACATCGAACGGACATGGATCGCAAACTCCTGCACGGCGGACACCGATGGCGAACTAGACGGTCCC
>DASWJP010000009.1:0-15101 GCA_036397065.1 Kiloniellales bacterium
GCGACCTGGTGTCATGCTTGCCGCACGGGAACGGTGAGCCCCAGGGTATCGCTGCATTTCGAGTGCCGATGAAGCAGACCGCCATAGTCCGGCGTCTGTGGGAGATTTGGGTGCTACGTCCGGATGTCGATCGTTAAACAACTTCTGCTGATCCTGGTGTTCAGTGCGATGCTGTACGGCGGGTTTGTCGGCTGGGACCGCTATCTGACGCCCCATGACGCCACGGCCACCAATCAAGGTACCGCCGGCCGCCCGACACCCGTCGAGGCGGCGCAAGCGCGCCGGCAGGTGATGTCGAGCGTGGTCGAGGCGGTCGGGAGCACGTTGGCCCACCAATCGGTCGAAATCATCCCTCTGGCTGGTGGCCGGGTTGAGGAAATCGCCTTCCGCGCCGGTCAGGAAGTGGAAGCCGGCGCCGTGGTGGTGCGGCTCGACGATGATATCGAGCGCGCCGATCTGGCGGAGTCCGAGGCGGCGCTGCGCAAGGCCGATCTGGCGCTGGAGCGTGCCAGGGTCCTGCGGACAAAGAACATCACCACCAAGGCCACCGTCGACGACCTCACCGCCAACATGGCCACGGCCAAGGCGGAGGTGGCGCGGGCCAAGCGGAAACTGGCCGACCGGACCATCCGGGCGCCCTTTGCCGGCGCCCTGGGGCTTAGCCGTGTCGATGCCGGTGCGCGGGTCACGGATTCGACGGTGATCACCACCCTGGACGATCTGTCGAGCGTCGATATCCAGTTCGCCGTGGCCGAGAAGTATTTCGTCACGACGAAACTCGGCCAGCGGATCGAGGCGGACGCGGCGGCCTTTCCTGGCCGCGTATTCATCGGAACAGTGACTGAGATCGACAGCCGTATCGATCCGGTCAGCCGGTCCTTCAAAGTGCGCGCGCAGGTGCCGAACCCGAACCGCGAGCTGCCGGCCGGCATGTTCATGCATCTGCGCATGATCCTGGCCACGGGGGATGCCCTGGTCGTGCCCGAGGAGGCCGTGGTCGCGGAAAGCGGAACCGCCTTTGTTTTCGTCCTCCAGGACAACAGGGCAAAGCGGCACAAGGTTGTCGTCGGCCGGCGTGAATTCGGCATTGCCGAGATCGTCGATGGATTGGACCTCGATTCGCTGGTGGTTACCCGTGGCACCAGCAAGCTGCGCGACGGGATGCATGTGACGGTTGTCGAATCAACGGCAGGGACCGCGCAATGACCCTCTCGGAGCTCTCCATACGGCGCCCGGTTCTCGCTGCCGTTTTCTGCCTCCTGATCATCGTTTTCGGCATCGCCGGTGTGTCCCAGATACCGATCCGCGAACTGCCCGATATCGACTCCGCCGTCGTGACCGTGTCGACCGAGTACACCGGCGCAGCACCGGAAATTATCGATTCGGATATCACCGAAATCATCGACGGATCGGTTTCCGGAATCAGCGGCGTGAAGACGATCGCATCCCAGTCCAGCCGCGGGCGCAGCTCGACCACGATCGAGTTCGAATTGGGCCGCAATATCGATGAAGCCGCCAACGACGTGCGCGATGCGGTCGGCCGCGTGCGCAACCGCCTGCCCGCCGAAGCCGACGAACCGCGGGTCATCAAGAACGACAGCGATGCCGATCCGGTCATGCGGCTGGCGGTGACCAGCTCGCGGATGGATCCGGCCCAGGTGACCGACTATATCGACCGCTTCATCAAGGACCGCATCACGACCATCGAAGGTGTCGCCAACGTCGATATTTACGGCGAACGTCGCGGTGCCGTGCGCATCTGGCTGGACCGGCGGGCCATGGCGGCGCGCAACTTGACCGTCGACGACGTGGAAGCCGCGCTTGAACGCAACAATGTCGAGTTACCGGCCGGTGAAATCGAATCGCGCACCCGCCTGTTCACGGTGCGCCTGAACAGCCGCCTGACCAGCGTGGAACAGTTCCGCGACATCGTGCTGAAGAAAACGGACAGCTATCCGATCCGGCTGGACGCCATCGCCCGCGTCGAAAGTGGCGTGGAGGACGATTCCACCATCGTGCGCAGCAATGGCATTACGGCCATTGGCATTGCGGTCATCCGCCAATCCCAGGCCAACACCATCGCCATCTCCAATGCGGTCCGCGCCGAGATCGACCGCCTCAGGGATGTATTGCCCGAGGGCATGTCGATCAATGTCGGGTCGGATGATGCCATTTTCGTGGCCGCCTCCATCCGCGAGGTGCTAATCGCCCTGAGCCTGTCCCTGGTGCTGGTTGTTCTGGTGATTCTGCTGTTCCTTCGATCGGTGCGCGCGACTTTGATTCCCGCCATCACCATACCGGTCGCGCTCATTGGCTGTTTCTTTCTGATCTACGTCCTTGGCTTCTCGCTCAATGTGCTGACATTGCTTGCCTTGCTGCTGTCCATCGGGTTGGTGGTGGACGATGCCATCGTCATGCTGGAGAACATCGAGCGGCGCCTGGCCATGGGCGAGACGAAACTGCAAGCGGCCGTTCACGGAGCCCGCCAGGTGACGTTCGCGATCCTGGCGACATCGGTGACGCTGATCGCCGTATTCGTGCCGATTTCATTCCTGAAAGGCGCGGCGGGCCGCCTGTTTGCGGAGTTCGGGTTCGTGATGGCCAGCGCCGTCTTGATCTCGACCTTCGTCGCCCTGAGCGCCTGTCCGGCGCTGGCCTCGATCATCCTCAAGGCTCGCACGAAGACCCCGGGACAGGAGGGCAAGCCGCCAACGCCAACGCGCATGTCGCGCTGGTACCGGGCGGCTTTGTCCACCTCGTTGCAGATGCCGCTTGTGGTGATCGCCCTCGCCGTGGCGTTTTCCGGGGCCAGCTTGTTGGCGTTCCAATCCTTGCCCCGCGAACTCAGCCCGAGCGAGGACCGCGGAGTCCTGTTCATCCCCCTGACCGCGCCGCAGGGCAGCACACTTGCCTTTACCGATGGGGAGGCGAGGAAACTCGAGGACAAGATTGTCCTCGTCAAGGACGAGCTTGGCATCAACACCATCTTCGCCTTCACCGGCAGCCGCGGCAGACCCTATCGATCCTTCGTGGTCCTGCGCCTGGAGCCGTGGAGCGAACGGACCGTCAGCCACCGCGAAGTCATGCAGGCGCTTGGACCGTTCACCCGCGATATGACCGGCGTGCGCGGTCTTCCGGTCAGTCCCGCCGGCCTGGGCCTGCACGGCGCCAGCACGCCGCTCAGGGCGGTGATCGGCGGGCCCGACTATGAAAGCGTCAAGGGGTGGGCTCAGGCGTTGTTGGAAAAGGCCGAAACCAATGAGCAGTTGGCCAATGTCGAGATCGATTTCGAACAAAACCAGCCGCAATTCAATCTTTCGGTGAACCGCGCCGCGGCCGACGATTTGGGTATCAGCATCGAAACCATCGCGGCAACCTTACAGACCATGTTCGCCTCGCGCGAGGTCACGACCTATATCGATCGCGGCCGGGAATACCCGGTCATGCTCCAGGCGGACGCCAAGGACCGGCAAACGCCGGAGGATATATCCGACATCTTCATCCGAACCGGAGACGGTGCCACGCTGGTGCCGCTCTCGGCGCTGGTGACCATGAGCGAGAGCGCGGAGGCGCCGGCATTGCGCCGCTACAACCGTTTGCCGTCGATCACGCTGGAAGCCGCCCTGAACGACGGCTATGCCCTGGGTACGGCGATCGAATACATCCGGGATCTCGCGGCCGAAACCCTTCCCCCAGAAGCGTCCCTCACCTTCTCCGGCCAGTCGCAGCAATATCTGGAAACATCGAGCGGCGTGGCACTCACCTTCGCGCTGGCAGTCTTGATCGTGTTCCTGGTCCTGGCGGGCCAGTTCGAGAGCTTCATGCACCCGCTGATCATCATGCTCAGCGTACCCCTGGCCGTCGCCGGTGCGATCTATGCGTTGTGGTTCACCGGACTCACCCTGAATATCTACAGTCAGATCGGCATCATCCTGTTGATCGGACTGATGGCCAAGAACGGCATCCTGATCGTCGAGTTCGCCAATCAATTGCGCGACGAGGGCCACAGCGTGCGCGATGCGGTGATCGAGGCTTCGGTGATCCGCCTGCGGCCCATTCTGATGACCACGATTTCCACGGTGCTCGGTGCCGTGCCCCTGGTTCTCGCCTTTGGCGCGGGGGCGGAAAGCCGCCAGGCGATCGGCATCGTCATCATCGGCGGCCTGCTGTTTGCCGGGCTTCTGACTCTGTTCCTGACGCCGGTCCTCTACAACCTGCTCGCTCCCTATACCCGGCCACGCGGATTCATCGAGAAGCGCCTGGCCCAGGAACTCGCGCGGCCCAGCGGCACGCACCTCAAATCGACCCCCCGCGTTTAGCCGGAGCAGACGGTTAAGCATCCCCCTCGGCGGCCAGGTCCAGCATGAAGAGACGCTGGGAATCATCTCCGATCCCTTCGGCGAGAATGAGGCGAAGATCAAGTCACCCGGCGATGGCATCGTCATCGGCCGCACCAATCTTCCCTTGGTGCACGAGGGCGACGGCCTGTTCCATATCGTCCGCGTCGAAGGCACCCAGGTCGTGGCGGAAACCCTCGATTCCTTCATCCCGGAAGAGTCCTATACAGAAGGCCTGACGGCCGAACTGGCCGACGACCCCCTGTTGGCGTGAGCCCCCTGCCCCCGGCCGCCTGGCCGGAAAAGGCTCTAACTAGCCGAATGCCGCGGCCCGGTGATTTTCAACATTGTGTCAAAATTCTGTCGCCGTTTAACGGTTGCTTCATGTTTTTCCTTAACCATGGTTAATCCCCGAGAATCGGGTTCCGAGGTGCAAGGAGACGCGAGCGATGAAGAAACTAGCGTGGACAGCGGCAGCCCTGATTGCCGCGACCTTCGCCCTCGGGCCGGTCGGCGCGATGGCACAGGCACAGCGGCCGGCACAGGCGCAGCAGCAATGCGACGAGCGCACCAAGGTGCTCGGCCATCTCGCCAACAAGTATCAGGAAGCCCCGGTCGCCATCGGCGTGACCAGCTCGGGCGGCCTGGTGGAAGTGCTGTCCACGGGCGACGGCAACACCTGGACCATCATTGTGTCCAATCCGAACGGCGTATCCTGCCTGTTGGCCGCCGGAGAGGGTTGGCGGGCGCTTCGCTTCGACTCGAAGAACGTCGATCCGGGCGTCTAATCCCCAGACCGTACCGGTGCGCCCCGCTTGAATGCCGGGGCGCCGGTAACCGCAGTCCTACAACGCCCATAGGCACCCGCCCCCATTGGCGCTAGCATACCCGCCATTGGTGACGCGTATGCCGAACATCCACCGGTACATTGGGCAGTTGGCCGCAGTCCTGCTGCTCCTGATCGCCCCCCTCGCCGCGGCTCCGGCGTTTGAGGCCGGCGACCTGGAGCGGCTGTGGCAAACCGGCAAGTGCCTCGGCTGCGATCTGCGCGGCATCGACCTGGCCAAAATCTCCCTGCAACGCAGCACCATCGGCGCCGGTGGCCTGGGCGTGCTGGATCTCAGCGGCGCTGATCTGCGCGGCTCACAGTTGCGCCAGGCCCAGCTCAGCCGCGCGACATTGCGCCGCACCGATTTTTCCGGGGCCGTGTTGGACGAGGCGGACCTCCGGCGCGCCGATCTGCGCGAGGCGAATCTGGCCGGGGCCAGCCTGGTGCTGGTGAACCTGTCGGCGGCGCGGCTCGATGACGCCAATCTGACCGGGGCCGCCATGGGCCAGGCCCGTCTCGATGGCACCCGCCTGAACGGCGCCGTCTTGGCCGGCGTGGACCTGAGGCGTGCCATCCTGACGCGGGCGTCGCTGAACGGCGCCGATCTGGCTGGTGCGCGCTTGCCTGGCGCTTTTCTGAGCGACACGGACCTTTATGGTGCCAAGCTGGACCGGGCCGATCTGTCCGATGCCGACCTCAGTACCGCGAGTGGCTTGACCCAGGCGCAGCTCGACCACGCCTGCGGCAACCTGAAGACTCGCCTGCCCCCCTGGCTGACCGTACAACCCTGCGATTGAACGTCGTACCGCCTAGCCGGCGATGCCCAGGGTCGTCTGCAAGGGCTTGCGGCGCACCTTCCAGATGACTGAATCGACGATGTAATGGTGGAAATTGATCGACTGGTAGATGACCAACGCCGGCAACAGCAAGGCGGCCGTGTTCTGCAAGGTGGCATAAACGACTGTAGAGATGGCGAAACAGATGCCGAAATAGAGCCAGACTTTCTGGGGCTGACTGATCCGCGACAGGAACGGGGCTTTCGGGTCGACGCCATTCCGGAAACGGTTGGTGTTGAACATCCAGACAAACACCACGTACTGGGCATTGTGCCAGATGTTGATCACCAGCCAGCCGTAGGTGATGTCGTCGATGAAGATATACGCTGTGCCGAAGATGAGGAAGTGGGTCGCCATGTAAAGGCTATGGGCCAACGCCAGGCGGCCTCGCCACCACGCCAGCGCCCGGGTCGCCAGCCACCAGGCCAGCGACAGCAAGCCAACCGCTTGCACCACATCAACGGCCCATTCCGGCACCGGCAGCACACGCAACTCAATGCCGAGGAACATGCCGGGGTCCTGATACGAGCGGTGCAGAATCCCCCACACCGGCAGGGCCCAGAATACGATCTTCGCGGGCCACTCGCCGTCATTGACCAGGCCATCGGACTTGCGCCGGTAGATCTGCGCCACCCCCCAACTCTGGCGCGTATAGTGGAACCACTGCCAATAGAGGTACAAACTGGCCAGGGCCCAGAGACCAGCCCCGAAGCCGACCATCAGCACGCCGGCGAACACCAGGAACGGCAGCCAGACCACCAGGAAGCGATGGGTCCGGAAGCTCTCCTTGTCAAAGCACAGACGGGTGAAGGTGGCGATCACATGGTGATAGCCCAGCAGCCAGAGATCAGCCATCACCACCAGCACGAACAGCGCCGGGTTCCAGACCACCACCATGCCCGAGACCAACGCCAGGCCGGCGATACCGGCGATGAAGGTTAGATCGAATGAACGGTCCCTGAGCCAGCCCGGGGATACATCGATGGGTTCCGCCGCCAGCGCCATGAAACACCTCTCCTGCCTGGACATCGCGCACGTTTATGTCTTTCCCGGCGCTACCTGCCGGGGCAGTCAAGACTAGCGTGGAAAACCTAAGTTGACGTTAAGGATTCGCATCGGTTTTGAATTAATTCACGTTTATAATCAGATACTTATTTATGTTTTTAAATAATTTGGTTTACGTATCTCAACCACCTTTTCTCCGTTGCAACATCGCCCGCAGGCCGAGGAAGGCGAGATCGTCGTAGACAATGACACGGGTCGGAATGGCCGAAAGATAAGCACTAAATCGGCCCTTGCCCTCAAAGCGGGAGCGGAACGCCGACGCCGCCAGGTAATTGACAAATCGTGGCACGATTCCACCGGCAATATAGACACCGCCGCGGGCGCCCAGGGTCAAGGCCAGATTGCTCGCCATGGTTCCCAACATGGCGCAAAAGGCCGCCAAGGCCGCAACACAGGATGGGCTGGTCCCGGCCAAGGCATGCTCGGCGATCGCATCGGGGGTGTGTGCTCCGGCCGCCTGACCGTCCAGGACCGCAATGGCCTGCACGAGATTGACCAACCCGTCACCAGAAAGCACCCGTTCGGCGGAGACATGGCCGAAGCGGGTTCGCAGATGCGCCAGGATTGCGCTCTCGCGCGCATCCGCCGGTGCCATGGTGACGTGACCGCCCTCGGTGACCAGCACGTGCGGTCCACTAGGCCCAGGGATCATACCGGCCACGCCCAGGCCCGTACCCGGCCCCAGGATGGCGACAGGGGCGCCACGCTGGGCGCGGCCACCACCAACGGTCATCGTATGCGCCGCTGTCAGATGCGGTACCGCCCATGCGACCGCGGCGAAATCATTGACCAGCGTCACATCTCGCAGCCGGAACGCATCCCGCAGGGCGCCGGCGGATATGCGCCACGGGCTATTGGTCAGGCGGACCATACCGCCGGAGATCGGCCCCGCCGCCGCCACAGCCATGCGCAGCGGCAGCGGTACACCGCGCAGCCTCGCGAGGTAGTCGGCCATGGCGGCATCGACGTTGGGAAAATCGGCGACCCGGACTCGCCGGCGCGCGGTAATCCGGCCATCGCGCAACAGGGCGAAGCGCGCATTGGTGCCGCCAATGTCCGCCAGAATGGCCGCGCCGCGCATCCCTGTCCTCCTACGCCGCAGTGACAACCGGTACCGATTCCAACGCTTCCGTGAAGGACTGCTGCCAGGCGGTCACGTCGTATTGCTGCAGCCATTTGAACATGGCCAACCAGCGCTCGTACCGTTCTTCTTTCGGCATGATCAATGCCCGCCGCATGGCGTCCGCCACACTCTCTATATCGTAGGGGTTGACGATCAAGGCATTCGTCAACTCCTCCGCCGCGCCGGCGAAGCGCGAGAGAATCAAGACACCCGGATCCTCGGAATTCTGTGCGGCGACATATTCCTTGGCTACCAGGTTCATGCCATCGCGCAGAGGTGTGACCAGTCCAACCCGGCTGAGCCGAAAGAATCCGGCCAGAGTGCGTTGGGAGAATCCCTTGTTCAGATATCGAATAGGCACCCAATCGTAATCGGCATAGGCACCATTCACATGCCCGATAATGCCTTCCAGTTGCTGGCGAATCTCCACGTATTCAGGCACCTCGGCGCGTGACGGCGGGGCAATCTGCATGGTCGTCACATGGCCGCGCAAGTCCGGGTGCGCCTTGAACATGTGATCCACCGCCTCCATTCGGGCAACCAGGCCCTTGGAATAGTCGAGGCGGTCAACGCCGATCACCAGCTTGCGCCCCTGCAGGCTGTCACCGAGGCGCCGGTTCTGCCGCGAGGTTTCCGCTTGCACCGCATCGCGGGCGACGGTGTCCGTATCGATGCTGATAGGAAAAGCGGCGGCGCGCAGAATCCGGCCAAAGACATCGATCGTGCCATCTTCGTGCACGTCGCCGCCAGCCTCCAGCTCGATGTATTCACCGAAAGCGCGCAAGTCACGGTTGGTCTGAAAGCCGATCAGATCATAGGCGCACAAGGCGCGAACGATGCTTCGGTGATTCGGCAACGCTAGTAGAATTTCCAACGCCGGCCAGGGAATATGCAGGAAGAACCCCAGCCGCTGCTGGCAGCCAAGGGCGCGCAGTTGCTCGCCCATGGGTATAAAGTGATAGTCGTGCACCCATATACGGTCATCGGGCAGTAACAAAGGTTGCAGCCTGCTGGCGAAGAGATGATTGACGCGTTGATAGCCAGCCAGATTGCGGCGCGAGAATTCTGTCAGATCCAGGCGATAATGAAACAAGGGCCATAAGGTCTGATTGGCATAGCCATTATAGTATTCTTCATGGTCGCGCCGCGACAAATCCACGAGAGCATGGGTTGTACGCCCAACCTCAAAGACATCAGGCGGTCCAGGCTCATGGTCAAAGACACGCCCGCTCCATCCAAACCAAACGCCGCCACGCTCGCGCATCGCCGCCTTGATGGCGACAGCCAAGCCTCCCTCGCTACCCGATTTTCTGGTTTTCGCCGGGGCTACCCGGTTGGATACGACGACCAGACGGTTCAAAACGCTTCCTCCCAGGATTTCGACAAACGCATCGCCGAGTTGATCAGTCCGACCATCGAATAGGTCTGCGGGAAATTGCCCCACAATTCGCCCGTAGCCGGATCCAGATCTTCCGACAGCAATCCGTGTGAGTTGCGCGCGCGCAGCATATTTTCAAACAGCTCACGTGCCTCTTCGCGGCGGCCGACCGCGACCAGCGCATCGATGTACCAGAACGTGCATACGATGAACGATGTTTCCGGTGTGCCGAAATCATCTGGCGCCTCATAACGAAACAAATGCGGCCCGCGGCGCAAACGCTCCTCGATCTTGCGTAACGTGCCAAGGAAGCGCGGATCCAAGGCAGGCAGAAAGCCGAGATCCGCCATCTGTAACAGGCTGGCATCGAGATGCTCGCCGCCGAAGCTTTCGACGAAGCTGTCGAGATCGGCATTCCAGGCTTGTTCCAATACGGCCGCCCGAATCATTTCCGCATGGCCACGCCAATAGGAGTCCCGCTCGGGCAAGTGCAATTGCTGCGCGATCTTGGCCAGCCGATCGCACCCCGCCCAGCACATCATGCTGGAATAGGTGTGCACGCGCTCTCGCGTGCGCAGTTCCCACAGGCCCGCATCCGGCTGGTTCCAACGCCGCACCGCTTGATCGCCCAGGGATTCCAACCGCTCGAACAGGCTCACATCGCCGCGCCGAGACAGGCGTTGATCGAAGAAGGCCTGGGTACACGCCAAAATGACGCTGCCGTAACCGTCGTTCTGAACCTGGCTGTAGGCTTGATTGCCCGCGCGCACCGGGGCCATCCCGCGATATCCGGCAAGGTTGGCAACGGTCCGCTCGGCGATCGTGCTCTCCTGGGTAATGCCATAGACCGGCTGTAAATAGCCGCCCTCGGCACCAGCTACCAGATTAGTGATATAGCCGAGATATCCTTCCATGGTACGGGTAACGCCAAGCCGGTTTAGGACGTGAACGACGAAATAGGAATCGCGCAGCCAACAGAATCGATAATCCCAATTGCGGTTTGACCCGGGGGCTTCAGGTACCGACGTGGTCAGCGCCGCAATGATGGCACCGCTTTCCTCGAAGCTGGATAGTTTCAGAGTAATGGCGGCGCGGATCACCGCCTCCTGCCATTCGACCGGCAGAGCCAGATAACGGCACCATTCGCGCCAATAATCATCGGTCTGCTCGTGGAATTCGCCGCCCATGCGCTCCGGCGGCTGGGTCAGGCTTTCGTCGGGTCCGAGAATCAAGGTGACGGGTGTCTCGAGAACAAACGGCACCTCGTCCATGATATAGCTGATGGGCGCATTGGTGGTCAGGCGCAGGGTGTTGTCCGGTAAGACATAGCGGATATGGTTGGAGCCGCGCGTTCTCTCCGGCTGCTGCGCTCCGTATGAAAACGTCGGGCGCAGGCGGATGCGAATGCGCGGCTTGCCTGCGACCGGGCGGATCTGCCGCACTATAGTCATCGGTCGGAAGACACGGCCGAATTGCTTGAAGCGGGGAGCGAAGTCGGTGATCTCGATCGCCCCGCCCTTCACATCGCATAGGGTGGTAACCAATACGGCTGAGTTGCGCCGATAGCTTTGCTCCGACCAGGCAAAGTCGAGCAACTCCACATTGTAGAAACCTTTCCCGTCCGCGCCCTCGCCGGCACTACCGTTGAGCAGCGAGCAGAACACCGGGTCGCCGTCGAAGCGCGGTAAGCAGAGCCACACTACCCGGGCTTGCGAATCGAGCAATGCGGCGATGTTGCAGTTGCCGATCATGGCCAAATTCAGATCGCTCATCCCAGCCCTCCAGCCGGTAGTGCCTTGAGCATGCCCGGCAGCGCCTCCAGCCAATCCACCACCGCCGCCACATCGGCAAGGTGGTAGGTTGCCGCGCTCGGTTCGGCCGGTGCTCCGACACGCACCGAATAGCCGCCCAAACCGTTGACCATGGCAAAGCCATCCTCGTCGGTGACATCGTCGCCGACGAATACCGGCCGCCGACCTGCAAACGGCGCCTCGCCCATGAACGCCGCGATAGCGGTGCCCTTGTCGGCCAAGGGCGAGACGATCTCCAGCATCATCTTTCCCTCCAAAACCCGGATCCCGTCGGCCCGTCTCTCGATGAGTCCAGCCACCAGCCGCCGCGCCGCCATTGCCGCCTCCGGCGCTTGGCGGAAATGCAACACCACCGCAGATCCCTTATCCTCCAACAGCACCCCTGCATGCGCGGCTTCAAATACGGCAAAGGCCGCCCGCACATCATCCAACCCGGCCACCACGCCGACTCGGTGCACGGTTCCGGCCGCGTCGCGTCGCTCCAACCCATGCACCCCGGCCGCGGGCAGTAGCAATGGCGCGAATAATTGATCCAGAGTGGCGATGGTCCGGCCGCTAATCAGGGCCACAGCCCCTCCAAACGCCGGCAAGACGCGGCGCAAGGCTTGGCGCAGGCGCGTGCTCACCACCACCGCATCCGGCGTGGCGGCGATGGGCAGCAGCGTGCCGTCCACATCCAGAAACAGGGCCCATTCCGGCGCCACCTGGACAGGCGGGCTGCTATTCGGTTCACGCGGCTTGAAAAGAATGTCGCCGATCCTGTTCGCTGCTTCGACCATAACTTAACCCGGCCTCGCCGGTGCCGTACCTGGAACTCCGCGATGCGGCGATTCGGAACGGCGGCCCAGTATACGATTCGTGGCAGGGCTGACCACCCACCGGGAGCCGGCGCTCCGCCGGCCCGCCGATATCCTTGTCTTTTCCCCGCCATTCCGGCGAAATGCCACGTCCCAGGCCACCACCACAGTTTCCATGAGCCATGCCCACCCCACCTCGCGCGACCCGACCCCAAGCCACGCCTATGTCCCGCCCCGATTTCGATCCGGCGTTCCGGGACCGGCTGCGTGAGCTGTTTCGCTGGCGCCGCGATGTGCGCCGGTTCCGCACCGACCCGGTGGCCCCTGCCCTAATCGATGCGCTGTTGGCCGATGCGGCCCTGGCCCCCTCGGTCGGCTATAGCCAGCCCTGGCGTTTTGTCAGCGTCGAGGCGGTGGCGAGGCGCCAGGCCGTGGTGGAGAATTACCGCCGCTGCAACCAGCAGGCGCTCGGCGCCTATGAAGGCGAGCGGGCGAAACTGTATGCCGGCCTGAAGCTGGCGGGCCTGGTGGAAGCCCCGGTGCATCTGGCGGCGTTTTGCGACGAGGGCACGGCGACCGGCCATGGCCTGGGCCGCCAGACCATGCCCGAGACCCTGCGCTATTCGGTGGTCATGGCCGTCCACACCCTGTGGCTGACGGCGCGAGCGCAGGGCCTGGGGGTCGGCTGGGTCTCGATCCTGGATCCGGACGCGGTGCGGCAGACGCTGGATGTGCAGGCGGACTGGTCCTTGGTCGCCTATCTGTGCATCGGCTATCCGGAAACCGAGCAGGCGGAACCGGAACTGGCCCGGGCCGGCTGGGAACAGCGCCAAGATCCCGCGGCAGCCATCCTGCGGCGGTGATCAGGGGTCGGATCTAGCCGGGAAATCGTCTTACGTGAAGGCGTCGAGCAACGAGCCGAGCATGCGATCCTGCGCCTTGATGGTCGCGACGTTGGCCTGATAGGCGCGCACGGCCTCGATCTGATTGACCACTTCGCGCTCCAGCGACACATTCGGCCGCGGCACCTCGCCGTTCGCATCGGCATTCGGGTCGTCCGGCTCGTAGGACTGATAGGACGGCGGATCGACCGCCACCGCCTGCACCCTGACCCCGCCCCCCGCCACCGAGGTCTGCGCCGCCTGCTTCGGCTCATAGGCGCCGGTCCCGGCGTTGCTGCCATCCGCCTTCAGTCCGACGCTGCGGATATTGGCCACATTGTCGGCGGATATGGCCAGGCGCTTGCTCTGCGCCGCCAGACCGGATGAGGCAATGCTGAAGACCGAGGTCATGCGTCCTCCACGGAGGGACAGGGGTTCGGGATAATACCCGACTAACGATTCAACATGCAAATACCTGTTTTTTATATGCTTTTTATGCAAATGCTGGGCAATCCGCCATCTGAGGCCCGGCCCGGGTCCGGCCATGCACTGAAGGCATGACCGGTTTGTATATATCGAACAGTTATATGTTGGATCATGATATATTGATTTGATATAGATATCCTTTGGATGCGGGAAATCACCGGCAATAGGACGTGACCATGGACACCAAGACACTTTGCCTGGGCATCATCAGCCGCGGCGCCGCCAGCGGTTATGAGATCAAGAAAGCCTTCGAAGAAGGCGGCATGAACCACATTTATCACACCAGTTACGGGTCCATCTATCCGGCGCTGACGGCATTGACCCGCGAGGGTCTGGTGGACTGCGCGGAGATGGCGCAAGAAAAACGACCGGACAAGAAGGTCTATACAATCACCGCGGCGGGGCGCGCCGCATTGGAAAATGCGCTGTCGATGCCGCCCGCCGACGACAAGTTCCGCTCCGACTTTCTGTTCATCCTATTCTTCGCCCATTTCGTGCCACCGGCACGGATCGCCATGCTGATCGATCAGCGCATCGCATGGTACGAAAACTGCCTTGCCGACATGAACACTCCGGGTCACTGCCGCCACACGACGGCCGGCGAAACATTCGTTCACAACCTGGGCGTCGCGGTTTACAGCAGCGCCGCCGACTATCTGAAAACCAACCGTCAATTGTTGCTGGATCAGATATCCCATCCCGACCAGCAGGTGGCCGAATGACACCGATCGCCATAGTGATCCGGGCACGTCAACCCGCCCGGCCCCGTAACACGTTGGGAATTTGCTGCGCCGTGCCGAGGAAGGATCTGGCCTCCTGATGAAGCGTTCGTACCTCATCGCCGGCGTTCTCGCCATCGCGGCCGTCGCCTGGTTCGCAACCGGCCTGCTTGGCGGCGCGGAAAGCGCCAAGGAAGGGCAGAAACCGGCCGCCGATCTTTCGGCCATGGACCGCATTCCGACGGTGCGGGTCAAAGCCCAGGTCGCGGAGCAACGGACCTCGGAAATCGTCTTGCGTGGCCGCACGGAAGCCTGGCGCAAGGTGGTTGTGAAGGCCGAAACTTTCGGCCGGATCGAGGAGGTTGGCGCCGACAAGGGCGATCACGTCGCGGGTGGCGACCTTCTGGTCCAGTTGGTGCCGGAGGATCGGCCTGCCCGCCTAAGCGAAGCCCAGGCCCTGCTCGCACAACGGGCGTTGGAATATGAGGCGGCCCAGGTTCTATCGAAAAAAGGCTTCCGCGCCGAGACGCAACTGGCGGCCAGCAAGGCCCAATTGGAAAGCGCCCAGGCGGCGGTGCGCCGCGCCGAGACCGAGTTGGCCAATACAACCATCAAGGCGCCGATCGACGGTTTAGTGGGAGAGCGCCTGGTCGAGGTTGGCGACTATGTCGAAATCGGCAATCCCGTCATCAAGATCATGGATATGGATCCGATTCTTGCCATCGGCCATATCAGCGAGCGCAGTCTGGCGCGCGTGACGGTCGGCAGCCCGGCAAGCATACGCCTGATCACCGGTCAAAGCGCCGAGGGGATCATCAGCTTCGTTGCCAACGAGGCCG
>DASWJP010000010.1:0-16851 GCA_036397065.1 Kiloniellales bacterium
CGCGATGTCGATCTTCTGCAGGCTGACAAAGCCGCCGAGGATCTTGTAGTCGAGCGAACCCTTCGGCAGGTAGAGTTCCTCGGTGATCATGGTCTTCGGATCACCGCCGAACACCAGCTCGCCGAATCCGATCAGGAAGTAGGTCAGCCCGAACGTCGCCATAAACAGGATGATGTCCGGCTGATTGACCAGCGGACGCAGCACCACGCGCTCGACGCTCCAGGCAAGCCCCAGCATCACCAGGATCGTCAGCGCCAGCGCCAGGAAGGCAGGCATTCCGAGCGCGTGCAGCCCGATCAGGGTCAGCGCGGCAAACAC
This sequence comes from Kiloniellales bacterium, assembly GCA_036397065.1. Classification (GTDB taxonomy): domain Bacteria; phylum Pseudomonadota; class Alphaproteobacteria; order Kiloniellales; family J153; genus JAJFGI01. Next base: position 319 of record DASWJP010000010.1, read on the forward strand.
GACCATGATGCCTTGCGCGAAATTGAAAACGCCCGAGGCCTTGAAGATCAGCACGAAGCCGAGCGCCACCAGGGAATACATGACCCCGGTCAACAGGCCGCCGATGACCACCTCGGCGAAAAAGACCGGCGAGCCGGCCATGTCGACAAAGGGGGCGATCAGAACATTGTAGAGCATGCGCCCCTCCCGACGATGTCACTAGCCGCACCCGCCGCCATCAGTGACTGACTCCCAGATACGCATCGATGACGGCCGGGTTGCCGCGCACCTGATCCGGGGTGCCATCGGCGATCTTGCGGCCGTAGTCGAGCACAATGACCCGGTCGGAAATATCCATGACCACGCCCATGTCGTGCTCGATCAAGGCGATGGTGGTGCCGAACTCGTCGCTGACGTCGAGGATGAAGCGGCACATGTCCTCCTTCTCCTCCACGTTCATGCCGGCCATGGGTTCGTCGAGCAGCAGCAGGTCGGGCTCGGCGGCGAGCGCCCGGCCCAGCTCCACGCGCTTCTGCAGTCCGTAGGGCAGACGGCCGACCGGTGTCTTGCGGATCGCCTGAATCTCCAGGAAATCGATGATCTTCTCGGCCGCCGCCCGGTGCTCCGTCTCCTCGCGCAGGGCCGGGCCCCAATAGAGCGCCTGCCACAGGAAATGGCGGTGCATCTTCAAAAGACGCCCGGTCATGATGTTGTCGAGCGTGCTCATGCCCTTGAACAGGGCGATGTTCTGAAAGGTCCGGGCGATGCCCGTGGCGGCGGCGTGGTGCGGGCGCATCTGCTTGCGGGTTTCGCCCTTGTAGGTGATGACACCGTCCTGCGGGTGGTAGAAGCCGTTGATGACATTGAGCATGGAGCTCTTGCCGGCGCCGTTCGGGCCGATGATGGCCAGGATCTCGTGCTCGCGAATCTCGAAGCTGATTTCGCTCAGGGCCTGCACGCCGCCAAAGGAGAGGCTGACATTCTCCACCTTGAGCAGGGTCCCGCCGATGCGTGCGTGCGATTCGCTCATCGGCCGCTGCTAGCTTGCCGCCTTGAGCGGCGGTGCGGTGGTCTGCATCTCCGCGTCGAGGATTTGCAGGTCGGCGGCGACCACCCCGCGGCGCCCGTCCTCGAAGGTCATCTCGGTTTCGACGTGGGTGTGGCTGAGGTTCGAGTAGAGGGCTTCCACCACGGCGTCGTATTTCTCGGCGACGAAGCCGCGGCGCACCTTGCGGGTGCGGGTCAACTCGCCGTCGTCCGCGTCCAGCTCCTTGTGCAGGACGATGAAGCGCTTGATCTGCGAGCCGGCCAGCTTCGGGTCCTCGCTCAGATCCCGGTTCACCGCCTCGATGTGCCGCTTGATGGTGGCCAGCACTTTTGGATTCGCCGCCAGCTCCTGATAGCTGGCATAGGCGACGTTGTTGCGCTCCGCCCAACTGCCGACCGCCGCCAGGTCGATGTTGACGAACACGGCGCAATAGTCGCGCTGGTGGCCGAAGGCGACCGCCTCCTTGATCTCGGGAAAGAATTTCAGCTTGTTCTCGATGTACTTCGGCGCGAACAGGGCGCCGTTGTTCAGGCGGCCGACATCCTTGGCCCGGTCGATGATCTTCAGGTGTCCCTGATCGGTAAAATACCCGGCATCGCCGGTGTGCACCCAGCCGTCGCCGGTCTTGGTCGCCGCCGTCGCCTCGGCGCTCTTGTAATACTCGACGAACACGCCGGGGCTGCGGAACATGACCTCGCCGACATCGGTGATCTTGATCTCCACCTCCGGCGCCGGCAGGCCCACCGTGTCGGGCAGAATCTCGCCATCCGGCTGCATGGTGATATAGACGCTCGCCTCGGTGGAGCCATAGAGCTGTTTCAGATTGATGCCGATGGAGCGGTAGAAGGCGAAGATCTCCGGCCCGATCGCCTCGCCCGCCGTATAGGCCAGGCGGACGCGGGAAAAGCCCAGGGTGTTGCGCAGCGGTCCATAGACCAGCAGGGTGCCCAGGGCATACTGCAGGCGATCGAGCCAGCCGACCGGCTTGCCGTCGAGAATATCGCTGCCGCAGCGTTTGGCCACACCCATGAAGTGATGGAACATGTGCCGCTTCACCCAGCCGGCATCCTCCATGCGGATCATCACGGTGGTCAGGATGTTTTCGAAGATGCGCGGCGGGGCGAAGAAATAGGTCGGCCCCAATTCGCGTAGATCGTGCAGCACGGTGGCGCCCGATTCCGGGCAGCTGACGCAAAATCCGGCCACGTAGCTTTGCCCGTAGGAGAACAGGTGGTCGCCGACCCAGGCCATGGGCAGGTAGGCCAGCACCTCCTCGTCCTGGTGCAGGTTATCGAAGGCGATACCGTTGGCGGCGGTGCGGATCAGATTGTCGAAGCTCAGGACCACACCCTTCGGCTGGCCCGTGGTTCCCGACGTATAGAGGATGATCGCCGTATCCGCGCCCTGGCCCTTGGCCACCTCGGCCTCGTAGAACCCGGGGTGGGCGGTGTCATAGGCGCGGCCGGCGGTCTGCACATCGTCGAAGGCATGCAGGAAATCGTGATCATAGTGGCGCATGCCGCGGGGATCGCTGTAGATGACCTGCTCAAGATTGCGCGCTTTCAACTTGATCTCGATCATCTTGTCGACCTGTTCCTGGTCCTCCGCCATGGCGAAGCGGATCTCCGCATGGTCGACGACGAAGGCCATCTCGGCGGCCGCCGAATCCTGATACAGGGGCACGGGAATGGCGCCGATGGCCTGGGCCGCCGTCATGGTCCAGTACAGGCGCGGCCGATTGTCGCCGACGATGGCGATCTTGTCGCCGCGTGTCAGGCCGAGCGCCGCCAGGCCGCAGGCCAGGGCGCGCACCTCGGCGGCGACATCCGCCCAGGTCCAGGTCTGCCAGATGCCGAAGTCCTTCTCGCGGATGGCCGGCCGGGTGCCGTTTTTCGCCGCTTGATCGGCGCAGAGCTTGGGAAAGGTATCGGGGAGATTGGCCCCGGTGTCGGGAGTCCGGCCGCTGGGGTTCCGGCCGTTCATGCGGAATCTCCGCCGCCGCGGCCAACCATGCTGTGGGGCCCGGCGCATGCCGCCACGCCCCTTGCCCGCGATCGGGCAACGCAGTGTCCGGGCAAACCATACCTCCCTTGGGCTGTTCTATTTTTGTTCCATCGCCCCGTCCGCAGGGGCGCGTCAGCCTTAGCCCCTAGCTAAAGTCCAATCCCGGCGCATCGTCAAGCAATTGCTCGGGGAGATGGCCTGCTCTCGCCGGTTGCACTGGTTTGGTTAATGATGGATGCGCTATGACTAGCACCGCGGGGGCCCGAGTCGCCGGCCCCGAGTCGCGTTTTGCCTTATCCTAAGGAGTTATCGCCGTGAGCCAGGGAACCGACAGCCTGAAAACCCGCCGCACGTTGAAAGCCGGCGGCAAGAGTTACGACTATTTCAGCCTGGAGGCGGCCGCCGAGGCGGGCCTGGGGGATGTGTCGCGGCTGCCGGTCTCGCTCAAGATCCTGCTGGAAAACCTGTTGCGCCACGAGGATGGGCGCAGTGTCACCGTCGACGACGTCAAGGCGGTCGCCGCCTGGCTGACCGACCGCCGCTCGGACCGGGAGATCGCCTATCGCCCGGCGCGGGTGCTGATGCAGGACTTCACCGGCGTGCCCGCCGTGGTCGACTTGGCCGCCATGCGCGAGGCCATGCAGGCCATGGGCGGCGATCCGAAGAAGATCAACCCGCTCTCGCCCGTCGATCTGGTGATCGACCATTCGGTCATGGTCGATGACTTCGGCCACGCCAATTCCTTCAAGAAAAACGTCGAGGCCGAATTCGAGCGCAACGGCGAGCGCTATGCGTTCCTGCGCTGGGGCCAGGGCGCCTTCGACAACTTCCGCGTGGTGCCGCCGGGCACCGGCATCTGCCATCAGGTGAACCTGGAATACCTGGCCCAGGTGGTGTGGACCAAGAAGGACGGCAAGAACACAATCGCCTATCCGGATACCCTGGTGGGCACGGACAGCCATACCACCATGGTCAACGGCCTGGCCGTGCTCGGCTGGGGTGTCGGCGGCATCGAGGCCGAGGCGGCCATGCTGGGCCAGCCGGTCTCCATGCTGATCCCCGAGGTGGTCGGCTTCAAGATGACCGGCAAGCTGCCGGAAGGGGCGACCGCCACCGATCTGGTGCTCACCGTCACCCAGACCCTGCGGGCCCGCGGCGTGGTCGGCAAGTTCGTCGAATTCTATGGCCCCGGCCTGGATGCTTTGCGTCTGGCGGATAGGGCCACCATCGCCAACATGGCGCCGGAATACGGCGCCACCTGCGGCTTCTTCCCGATCGACGAGGAGACCATCCGCTATCTGACCTTCACCGGCCGGGATGCCAAGCGCATCGCCCTGGTCGAGGCCTATGCCAAGGCGCAAGGGCTATGGCGCACGGCACAAACGCCGGACCCGGTGTTCAGCGATAGCCTGAGCCTGGACCTGGGCACCATCGTGCCGTCCCTGGCCGGCCCGAAGCGGCCGCAGGACAAGGTGGCGCTGAGCGCCGCCGCGGCGGAATTCCGCCGCTACTTGGCCATCGAATTGGGCGCTGATCCCAGCGGCCCGGCGGCGGCGATGGAGGCGGAGGGGCCGGCCGCGGTCGACGGCGCGACCGATCTCAAGGATGGTGTCAAGGTGGCCGGCACCAACTATAAGTTGGCCCATGGGGATGTGGTGATCGCGGCGATCACCAGTTGCACCAACACATCCAACCCCAGCGTCATGCTGGGCGCCGGACTGCTGGCGCGCAAGGCGCTGGCCAAGGGCCTGAGCGTCAAGCCGTGGGTGAAGACCTCCCTGGCCCCCGGCTCGCAGGTGGTCACCGATTACCTGACCAAGGCCGGGGTGCAAAAAGATCTGGATGCGCTCGGCTTCAACCTGGTCGGCTATGGCTGCACCACCTGCATCGGCAATTCCGGGCCGCTGCCGGAGCCCATCGCCGACGCCGTCGAGGCGGGCGATCTGGTGGTCTGTTCCGTGCTCTCCGGCAATCGTAATTTCGAGGGCCGCATCAGCCCCCATTGCCGGGCCAACTATTTGGCCTCGCCGCCCTTGGTGGTGGCCTATGCCCTGGCCGGTTCTATGAGTGTCAATCTGGTCAAGGAGCCGTTGGGCGAAGGCGCCGACGGCAAGCCGGTATTCCTGCGCGACATCTGGCCGTCCAGCCAGGAGATCGGCGAGGTGATGGAAAAGGCGTTGACCGCCAAGATGTTCAGCACCCGCTATGCCAACGTCTTCGAGGGGCCGGAGCAATGGCGGAAGGTGAAGACCGCCAAGGGCCTGACCTACGCCTGGGTGGATGAGAGCACCTATGTGCGCTTCCCGCCGTTCTTCGAGGGCATGACCGCCGAGCCCGGCAAGCTGGCCGATGTAACCGGCGCCCGGGTGCTCGCCGTGCTCGGCGATTCGGTGACCACCGACCACATCTCCCCGGCCGGCTCGATCAAGAAGGATGGCCCGGCCGGCGACTACCTGCTGGAGCATCAGGTGCGGCCGCACGATTTCAATTCCTACGGCGCCCGGCGCGGCAATCACGAGATCATGATGCGCGGCACCTTCGCCAACATCCGCATCCGCAACGAGATGATTCCCGGCATCGAAGGCGGCATGACCAAGCACCTGCCCGGCGGCGAGGTGATGCCCATCTATGACGCGGCCATGCGCTATCAGGCCGAGGGCGTGCCCCTGGTCATCGTCGCCGGCAAGGAATACGGCACCGGCTCGTCCCGCGACTGGGCGGCCAAGGGCACCCGCCTGCTCGGCGTCAAGGCGGTGATCACCGAAAGCTTCGAGCGCATCCACCGCTCCAATCTGGTGGGCATGGGCATTTTGCCGCTGCAGTTCAAGGACGGGCAGACCCGCAAGAGCCTGAATCTGACCGGCGCCGAATTGTTCGATATCGCCGGTGTGGCCGGCGGCATCCGTCCGCGCATGGACATCGCTTGCCGCATCCACCGCCCCGACGGCAAGACCGAGACCGTCAGCCTACTCTGCCGCATCGATACGGCGGACGAGGTGGAGTACTACCGCCACGGCGGCATCCTCCACTACGTGCTGCGCAATTTGATGAAGGGGAAGTAGGGCGGCCGGCGGCAGAACCCCGGAAAACGAGCCTTTCCCGGGGTGTCCGGGTGTCACCCGAACGTGATTGGCCCGTGACCGGCTAGGTCCGTATGGTCTGTCCCATGCGCTCCCCCGCCCACAGTGCGTGCCGAGGTTCGCCGGCCTTTGCCGCCGCCTTCATCGGGCTTCTCGGTATCCTGGTTGCAATGGCCCCTGCCAATGCGGCCGACGATGAACCACCGGTGGTGGTCGAGCTTTATACCTCGCAAGGCTGTTCGTCCTGCCCGCCGGCCGACCAGGTTCTGACCGAGCTGGCCATGCGGCCGGATGTGCTCGCCCTGTCCCTGCACGTGGACTATTGGGACTACATTGGCTGGAAGGACCCCTTCGGCAGCCCCATGAACACAGAGCGCCAGCGGGACTATGCCGACACCTTGGGCCTGCGGTACGTGTTCACCCCGCAGATCATCGTCGATGGCCGGGACAGCGTGGTCGGCTCCGACCGCATGGCCGTGGAAACTGCGATTGCCGCATCGCGCGCCCAGGAGAAACCGGTGCGCATCAGCTTCCGCCCGGATGATGGCGGCGTTGTCGTCATCGCCGCCGGTGCCGCGCCCGACCAGGGGGCCACGGTCTGGCTGACGACCTACGACAAGGAACACCTGACCGAGGTCAAGCGCGGCGAAAACACCGGCCGCAGCATTCGCAACACCAACGTGGTGCGCAGCTTCGAGCGCCTCGGCACCTGGATGGGCGAAGATTTGGAAATTCCGCTCAACCTGGGCAACGCGGCGGCGCGCGGCCGCTCCGGCTGCGCCGTGATCGTCCAGGAAGGGCGCAGCGGCCGGATCATCGGCGCCGCGGTGATGATGCTGGAGACCTTGTCGCAGGCCCAGTAACCCGGCGCTCCTCAGCCCGGCGCCAAACCCCGTTCCACCAGCAGAGCCAAACGGCGGCCGAAGGCGGCCGGGTCGGGCAAAGCCTCGCCCTCGAGAATGCGCGCCTGGTCGAGCAGCAGACGCGCCGCTTCCTCCACCGGTCCGCCGGCCACGGTGGCATCGCCGCCCTCGGCCAGCCGGTCCGCCAGGCGCCGGATCATCGGGTGCCCGGGGTTGATCTCCAGCACCCGCTTGGCGGTTTGATCCAATTGCCGGTGCTGTTTCAACAACCGCTCCAGGTGCATGTCCATATCGCCCTCGTCGGCGACCAGGCAGACGGCGCTGTCGGTCAGGCGTTCCGAGAGGCGCACATCCTTGATCTGATCCTTGAGGGTCAGCTTGGCGAAGGCCACCAGGGCATCGAGGCCCGGCGCCGGCGCGGGCTTGCCGGTCTTGTCGCCGGCATCGGCATCCGGCGCAGCGCCGATCTTGCCCAGCTCGGTGGCGCCGCGGGTGACCGACTTGAAGCGCCGGCCTTCGAACTCGGTGACGGATGGAATCCAGAACTCATCGACCGGATCGCTGAGCAGCAGCACCTCGACCCCCTTGGCGGCGAAGCCTTCCAGATGCGGGCTGCGCCGCAAAGCCGCCGCGTCGTCTCCGCTGAGATAATAGATGGCCTCCTGCCCCGCGGGCATGCGCGCGACATACTCGGCCAGGGAGACCAGTCCATCGCCCTTGGTGGAGGCGAAGCGGGCGAGGCCCAGCAATGTCTTACGCTGCTCCCCATCCTCGTAGAGGCCTTCCTTGAGGACGGCGCCGAAGGTCTGCCAGAATTTGTTGTAGTCGTCGGCCAAGTCCTTCGCCCGCTTTTCCAACTCGCCCAGCACCCGCTTGGTCACCGCCTTGCGGATTTTCGCCAGCATCGGATTGTGTTGCAGGACTTCGCGGCTGATGTTCAGCGGCAGATCCTCGGTGTCGATGACCCCGCGCAGGAAGCGCAGGTACGCCGGCACCAACTCGTCGCAGTTGTCGCTGATGAAAACCCGTTTGACGTACAGCTTGACGCCATGCTGGCGTTCCGGATGGAACAAGTCGAAGGGCTTGCTCGATGGAATGAACAAAAGGCCGGTGTAGTCCAGAACCCCTTCCGCCTTGAAGTGCAAGCGAAGCCACGGGTCGTCGAAGGCATGCGCCGCGTGGTGATAGAACTCGGTATACGCCTCGTCGCTGATCTCGCTCTTCGGCCGGGTCCAGATGGCCGAGGCGGCATTGAGCGTCTCGTCCTTGTCGGCCCCGTTCTTGTCGCGACTGTGCAGGATCACCGGTATGGCGACGTGATCGGAGTAGGTCTTGACGATGCGCCGCAGACGCGCGGCATCGAGAAACTCATCCTCGCCTTTCTTCAGGTGCAGGACGATGCGGGTGCCGCGCGCCGGGGCGTCGTCGCTGGCGGCGACCGTGAATTCCCCCTTGCCGACGGAGGTCCATCGCCAGCCTTGCGTCTCGCCGGCCTTGCGGCTGGTCACCTCCACCGTATCGGCGACCATGAAGGCGGCATAGAAACCGACGCCGAACTGGCCGATCAGGTTGCTGCCGACCGCCTTCTGCTCCAACTGCTGGACGAAGGCGGCGGTGCCGGAGCGGGCGATGGTGCCCAGGTTCTCCACCAGATCGCCGCGGTTCATGCCGATGCCGTTGTCGGTCACGCTCAAGGTCCGGGCTTTGCTGTCGCAGGCCAGCACGACCTGGAAGTCGGCGTCGCCGCCGGTCAGTGCCGGCTGGGTCAACGCCGCATAGCGCAGCCGGTCGCAGGCATCGGAGGCATTGGAGATCAATTCGCGCAGGAAGATCTCCTTGTTCGAGTACAAGGCGTTGGCGACGATGTGCAGAAGCCGGCTGACTTCCGCCTGGAATCCGAGGGTTTCCTCCTGGGGCGCGCTCTGCGCGGTCTTGGATGTGCTCTTCGCTGTGGATTTTTTCTTTGCCATGGTTTCCACAATATTCTGGTCAAACCCGGCAACCGGACAATGCCAGCCGCCTCATCGGGGCAGATATGTGCTAATAGACTCGTGACTGCAAGTCCCCGGCCGGGGAATCGGGACGGCGAGGGCTTAGTGTGAGCAAAGACAACAGTGACATGCGGGCGGCCCGCCAGGCGATGGTCGCGGAGATCGCCGCCGAGGTCATCGCCACCCGCCGGCACCTGGGCAAGGAGGCGCTGGATTCCCGGGTCATGGCCGCGCTTGGCCAGGTGCCGCGCCATGAATTCATTCCCCGGGCCAATCGGTCAAGCGCATATGAAAACCGGCCGCAGCCCATCGGCCACGGGCAGACCATCTCGCAGCCTTACATGGTGGCGATCATGACCGACCTGGCGGCCGTCGGGCCGGACGACCGGGTTCTTGAAATCGGCACCGGCTGCGGCTATCAGGCCGCGATCCTGGCGGAATTGGCGGCGCACGTGTACTCGGTGGAGGTGGTGCCCGAACTGGCGGCGCAGGCGGGTGCCCGGCTGCGCGATCTCGGCTATGCGAACATCGAGCTGCGCACTGGCGACGGGGCGCTCGGCTGGCCGCAGCATGCACCGTATGACGCCATCATCGTCACCGCCGCGGCGTGGCGGCGGGTGCCGCCGGCCCTGATCGAGCAATTGGCGCCGGGCGGCCGCCTGGTGGTGCCCGTGGACCGCTCCAAGGCCGCCGCGCGCTATCCGTTCACGGCCCAGGAGCAGGATTTGCAGCTCATCACCAAGGACGCCGCCGGCAAGGTCACCGAGCGCCGCGTGCTGCCGGTCGCCTTCGTGCCCCTGGTCGAAGGTGGCGCCACCCCGGGCCAGCACGGCGACGGCTAGGCCCACTCTGAGACAACTGTAAACCTTGCAACCACGGGCCATTGGACCAATTCTGTCTATATGACCGGTCTTGCCCAGCACCGGCTGAGCGCGGTACTCGGCCCAACCAACACGGGCAAGACCTATCTCGCCATCGAGCGCATGCTCGGCCACGGCAGCGGCATGATCGGCTTTCCGCTGCGCCTGCTGGCGCGCGAGAATTACGACCGGGTGGTGCGCCTCAAGGGGGCGGCCCAGGTGGCCCTGGTCACCGGCGAGGAAAAGATCGTCCCCCCCGGCGCTCGCTATTTCCTGTGCACCGTGGAATCCATGCCGGTGGACCGGCCGGTGGATTTTCTCGCCATCGACGAGGTGCAATTGTGCGCCGACCGGGACCGCGGGCACATTTTCACCGACCGCATGCTGCACGCCCGGGGCCGCCACGAAACCATGCTGCTCGGGGCCGATACCATGCGCCCGGTGTTGCGCGCCCTGTTGCCGGAGGCCGAGCAGATTTCCCGGCCGCGCTTTTCCAATTTGACCTACGCGGGGGTGCGCAAGCTGACGCGCCTGCCGCCGCGCTCGGCGGTGGTCGCTTTCTCCGCCGCCGAGGTCTATGCCATGGCCGAGCTGATGCGCCGGCAGCGGGGCGGCACCGCGGTGGTGCTTGGCGCGCTCAGCCCGCGCACCCGCAATGCCCAGGTGGCCATGTTCGAATCCGGCGAGGTGGACTATCTGGTGGCCACCGATGCCATCGGCATGGGCCTGAATCTGGATCTCAATCATGTCGCTTTCGCCCGCCTGGCCAAGTTCGACGGCCATGGGGTGCGGGCCCTGAGCGCGGCGGAATTGGCGCAGATTGCCGGCCGTGCCGGCCGCCACATGGCCGCCGGCACCTTCGGCACCACCGCCGAAGCCGGATCCCTGGCGCCGGAATTGGTGGAGGCGGTGGAGACTCACCGTTTCGATCCAATCCGGACGCTCTCCTGGCGCACCCGGGATCTGGATTTCCGCAGCCCGCGCGCGCTGCTGAAAAGTCTGGATCGGCCGCCGCCGGGGCGGCATTTCCTGCGGGTGCGCGACAGCGAGGATGTGCATGCTCTGGCCACCCTGGCGCGGGATACGGAGATCGCGGGCCTGGCAAATCATCGCGCGGCGGTGCGCCTGCTGTGGGACGTCTGCCAAGTGCCGGATTTCCAAAAGACCCTGACCGATCAGCATGCCCGTTTGCTAGCCCGCATCTATCGACACCTGGCGCCGGACGGCGGCCGCCTGCCCGCCGACTGGGTGGCCCGGCAGATCGCCCGCATCGACCGGGTCGACGGCGATATCGATGCCCTGGTCGGCCGCATCTCCCAAATCCGCACCTGGACCTACATCGCCCACCGCGCCGACTGGCTGGCCGATGCCGGACAGTGGCAGGACCGGGCGCGGGACATCGAGGATCGCCTGTCGGATGCCCTGCACGAGCGTCTGACCCAGCGCTTCGTCGACCGGCGCGCGGCCATGCTGGTGCGCCGTCTCGGCGCCGGCGGCGATCTGCTGTCGGCGGTCAAGGCCAACGGCGATGTGCTGGTCGAAGGTGAATTCGTCGGCCGCCTGGATGGCTTTCAATTCCGTGCCGACGAAACGGTGGCCGGTGCCGAAGCCAAGCAGCTGCTGACCGCCGCCCGGCGGGCGCTGGCCGGCGCCATGCCCGGCCGGATGCGCGATCTGGAGCGCGACGGCGATGCAGCCTTTGCCCTCGATGCGGACGGGCGCATTGCCTGGCGCGGCATGGCCGTGGCCCGCCTGATCCGGGGCGAAAGCGCCCTCAAGCCCGAAGTCGAACCGCTGACCAGCGATTTCCTCGACGGACGCAGCCGCGAACGGGTGCGGGCGCGGGTGACCGATTGGCTGCGCCGCCACCTGGAAGCCGAATTGGCGCCGTTGTGGCGCGTGCAGGCCGCCGCCGCCCGCCCCGATGTGGGCGGTTCCGTGCGCGGCCTCTTGTTCCAGCTGGTCGAGGGCTTTGGCCTGGTGCCGCGCCGGGCGGCGGCGGCCCAGGTGCAGGGTTTGAGCAAGGCGGACCGGCGGGTTCTGGCCGGTCTCGGGGTGCGACTGGGCGGCGAAAGCATTTTTCTGCCGGCCCTTCTGCGCGCCCGGTCGGCGCGCTTGCGCGGAGCGTTGTGGGCCCTGCATGGCAAGACCACCGTGCCGGTGTTGCCGCGCCTGGGCCGGCGAGTGCTGGCACCGGCCGGAGATTTGGATCCGGGACTTTGCCAGGCTCTCGGGTACCGCCGCCTGGGTGGCGGGAACGGCGGATCGGTCGCTCTGCGGGCCGACGCCCTGGAAAATCTGACACGCGAGACCCGGCGGCTGGCGGCGTCCGGTCCCTTTGCCCTGACACCGCGACTCAAGGAGTTGGCCGGCGGTGCCGGGGCGGCGGCGGCGGCGCTTGCCGCCCTTGGCTACCGGGTGCACCGGCTACCCCATGGGATCGAGATCCAGGCCCCGGCCCGCGGGGCGAATGGCACCGCGGGCAGCCGGCGGCGGGCGCGGAAGCGCGCCGCGCAGAAATCCCAAACATCCGCTGAATCGCCCTTCGCCAAGCTCAGGGACCTCGATCCCGAGCGATGAGCGAGCCCGCCCTGCGCCTGGACAAGTGGCTGTGGTATGCGCGCTTTTTCAAGAGCCGCAGCACCGCCAGCCGGGTGTGCGCGGCCGGGCGATTGCGCATCGGCGGGGCCGTGATCAACAAGGCGCATCACCAAGTCCGGCCGGGGGATGTCATAACTTTTCCACAAGCCCGGCTGATCCGCGTGGTCAGGGTCCTGGCCCTGGGGACCCGGCGTGGCCCGGCGCCGGAAGCGCGCCTGCTCTATGAAGACCTCATGCCGCCGAACCCGGCCTCCAAGCTGCCTTCCGAGGCTGTCCCGCCGCGCCCGGACAGCCGTCCCAACACCCGCGACCGGCGAGCCTTGCGGCGCCTGAAGGACCCGGCCTGAGCGCGCCGGCGGCCGTCCGGGGGTGCGCCGAGTCATCTTCTTTCAACTTATGGTTAACTTGGTATTAACTATCGTGACTTTAATAATCCCGATAGCGCGGAAAAGTCCGCATGTATTGAGTACGTTTCGAGGTTGTCATGGTTAGCCCCTATCTGAAGCGGCCGATCCGGACCCTGGAGCAAGCGTTGAAAGATCGCATCCAGGTTCGTCTACGGTCGAAAGCCGCCGCCTCTGGCCTGGTTTCGGGCTGCCGGCACATGTCCCCATCTGCCCTTACCCAAGTCCATGTGCTCCTCAGTGCGCAAATGGCCTCGGCCACGAGCGGACGGGTGCGGCCGATAACGCCGACCGATCGCGAAGCCGCCTAGCGGCTGACGATCGACGGGCGTATCGCCGGCCACCGCGGGATCGTCTCCCGGTCACCGGCGGCTTGACTAGATCTTCAAGAACACCAGCGAGAGATTGTTGGCCGGCATGTCCACGACCTCGGACAGGATGACTCCCGTTCGCGCGCCCAGCGCCGCCACGTCCTCCAGGTTGCGCACCCCCCAGGCGCTGTTCCGCTGGCGCAGGGATGCATCGAAGGCCTCGTTGGAGGGCGCCGTATGGCGCCCATCTCGTTTGTAGGGGCCATAGAGGAAGAGAACTCCGGCCGGCGCCAAGAGGCGGCCGGCACCGGCAAACAAGCCCTCGCACGCGGCCCACGGCGCGATATGCACCATATTGATGCAGACGAGCGCATCGGCGGCGGTGACCGGCCAAACCTCGGCCGTTACATCCACATCGAGGGCCGGCCGCACGTTCGGGCACGAAGCGGCGTGCGCATCGATGCTGCGCCGGTTGGCCGGGTCGGGATCGCTGGGCTGCCACTGCACCGATGGCAGGTGGCCGGCGAAGTACCGGACATGTTCGCCGCTGCCGCTGGCGATCTCCAGGACCAGGCCCCGCTCTTGCAGGACACGCGCCGGCAGAACCCGCGATAACACATCGAGGATGGGCTGCCGGTTCCGCTGTGCGGCCGGGGCGAACAGGCGCCCATCGGCGCGGCCGGGTGTGGTGTCGGGCGGCCCATCGGTCATGGCGCCAGACTAGGGGCCGGTACCGGTGGCGGCAAGGTTCCAGCCGGGCAAGCAGACCCGAAAAGCCGCATGAACCATAGGGTTGCACGTCATTGACTTGGCATGATACGGAACTGTGTGATCAACCGATTCAAGGCCCTTTTCCTGGATCGGCGCGGCGGGCCGGCGGTGGCCGGGCGACGCCACGGCGCCGATGAGTTGCAGACCGCCGCCGCGGCGCTGCTGGTCGAAGCGGCGCAAATGGACGGCGATTTCGACGCGGCCGAACGGGCCAGGGTTCTCGAGTTGGTGACGGAGCGCTTCGCGTTGAACCGCGCGGAAAGCGAAAGTTTACTGGCGGCGGCGGAAGACCGGGTGGCCCACGCCAGCCAACTGCATGGTTTCACCCGTGTTGTGAACAAGGCCTTTGACCACGCGGCACGGATCGAGCTAATGGAAATGCTCTGGGAAATCATCTACACCGACGGCGATCTGCACGACCATGAAGCCAGTCTGATGCGCCGCCTGACCGGCCTGTTGCACATTAGCGACAGGGAAAGTGCCGCCGCCCGCACGCGGGCCTTGGCGCGCCTTGGCAAGGAATGAGGTTGCGCCTCGGGACCACGCGCCGGCCATCGGCGCCCCGGTCCCGGGCCTGAGATTGAGGAGAGAGCGGCCATGACCTACGTCGTTACCGAAGCCTGTATCAAGTGCAAATACATGGACTGCGTCGAAGTTTGCCCGGTCGACTGCTTCTACGTGGGCGAGAACATGCTGGTCATCCACCCGGATGAATGCATCGACTGCGGCGTGTGCGAGCCGGAATGCCCGCCCGAGGCGATTGTCCCCGATACCGACCCGAAAGCGGAATCCTGGCTGGAGCTGAACCGCGAGTACAGCGACAACAAGTGGCCCAACATCACCCGCAAGGGTGACTCCCCGGCCGATGCCGAGACCTATAAGGGGATGGAAGGCAAGTTCGAGAAATTCTTCAGCCCCAAACCGGGACAAAGCGACGGTTAGGCAGCCGGATGGCCGCCGGCGAAGTCTTCACCGGCGGCCATTGTTAACAGTCAAGAATGGCGGAAGACCTGGGGCGGTCAATATTGCACTGCAACACTTGCCATTTATTGAAAAAAAGCGTATAAAGAATACGTTAAGATTGCCGGTATCCAAGAAAACCAAGGCGGCATGAGCGACTTGGTTTTCTGAAGTGCGGGGCGGGACCCGAATTCGCGAACCAGGACCGGGAGGCGACGCCGCGGCGAGGGCTGCGGCGCCTTTGTCTGGGCCATGTATCGCATCGGGGTGCGCCTGAACGGAACCGGCGGGCGATCGGGAGATGGTTTTTTCACCAGCTTTCGCCGCCGCACGGGCCGGTAGCGGGAACAGACGGAGCACAGAATACATCATGGCGAAGACGAACGAGTTCGGCGCGGGCGATTACGTCGTTTATCCGACCCATGGTGTCGGCCGGGTCCAGGGGGTCGAGAAGCAAGAGATTTCCGGCCAGGCCCTGCGGCTGATCGTGATCAAGTTCGAAAAGGACCGGATGACCCTGCGCGTGCCGGTCGAGAAGGCGCAAGAATCCGGCCTGCGCAAGCTGTCGAGCCGCAAGATGATGGATACCGCCCTGGCCACCCTGAAGGGGCGCAGCCGCGTCAAGCGGACCATGTGGAGCCGGCGGGCCCAGGAATACGAGGCCAAGATCAATTCCGGCGATCCGGTGTCGATCGCCGAGGTGGTGCGCGATCTGCACCGCAATTCCGACCAGCCGGACCAGTCCTACAGCGAGCGGCAGATGTACCAGGCCGCCCTGGACCGCCTGGCCCGGGAACTGGCGGCCGTCGAGAAAATCGACGAGATTGCCGCAGCGAACAAACTGGAAGAGCTGCTCACCGCCGCCTAGGCCAACCGTTCGACAGGGCCGATCCGTTACACGGACGCGACCGGCAGGCGCGTTCACGATCCGCTGATATAGACAGACGCGGCCGGCAAATGCTCTAGTCCGCCGGCACCATGACCGATCGGCAAAAGTTTTCCATATTGCGCGGCGCGCGCCGGGTTTGGGCGGTCGGGGCGATCCATGCCGAGGTCGGCCGGCTCGACCGTTTGCATGAAGCCCTGTGGGACCGCCTGGAGCTGTGCGATCGCATCGTCTATCTGGGCAACATGATCGGCCGCGGGGCGGCGAGCCGCGAGACCGTCGATGCCCTGCTCGAATTCCGCATTGCCGTTTTGGGCCGGCCGCACAGCGATGTCGACGATGTGGTCTACCTGCGCGGCGCCCAGGAAGAGATGTGGCAAAAGCTGCTGCAGCTGCAATTCGCCGCCGATGCGCGCGGCGTGCTCGATTGGATGATCGGCCAGGGGGTCGATGCCACGCTGCGGTCGTACGGCATCTCGCCGGACGAGGCGCTGCGCGAAGCCTCGGCCGGAACGGTGGCGCTCACCCGCTGGACCGGGCGGCTGCGTCAGGCGGTGCAGGCGGCTTCCGGCCACTACGAGCTCATGGGCACGCTGCGCCGCGCCGCCTATACGGATGACGGCGCCCTGCTGTTCGTCAATACCGGTTTGGATCCTACCCGTCCGCTGGAAGCGCAAAGCGACAGCTTCTGGTGGAACAGCGGCCGCTTTCACGACATCACCGAACCGTACGGCGCCTTTCACCGCGTCTGCCGGGGCTTCGATCCCAGCCACGC
>DASWJP010000011.1:0-6253 GCA_036397065.1 Kiloniellales bacterium
AGACGCCCTTTCGTCCGCGTCTCTCTGATACGGACGCGGGTGATGCGACTGCTACCGACATGCAGCAAGAAATTGCGTCGATCTTGGCAGTACGCCGGGAAGCACAGCCCCAGCGTGTTCGCGACCGTGGACAAGACCACGACCGTGGACGGCTCGCCGGGCGCCTCTTGGTCAAGCGGCCAAGCTCAACTAGCAAGTAGGAGATGATGAGATGGCTCTCAATGTAATTTCCAACTTCGCGGCCAACGTCGCGCAGCGCAACTTGCGGGCCTCGGACGCCGCGGCGACCGACTCGATTGCCAAGCTGTCGTCCGGATCGCGAGTTAACTCCGCCAAGGACGATGCCGCTTCTCTGGCCATTGGTTCGCGTCTGCGCGCCGAAGTCGCGGCCCTGAAAAAGGCCAGCGTCAATGCCTCCCAGGCCGGCTCTCTGTTGCAGATCGCCGACGGCGCGCTAGCGACGGTCGCAGACATTCTGATCCGCATGAAGGAATTGGCGGTTCAGGCCTCTTCCGGTCAGTTCTCGTCCATCGAACGCGGCGTTCTGGACTCTGAGTTCCAGGCACTGTCCGAGGAAATTACCCGTATTTCCCAGGATACGGAATTCAACGGCACTCAGCTCATCTCCGGTGGCGCCGCTACCGCGACCAACCAGTTTGCTGCCACCAACTTCGGCGCCTCGGGCAACGGCTTCACCATCACGGCTGATCCAACGGTCGTCGCCGATAATTCGGCCTTCCGCCTCAGCTATGACACCGTGCTTTCGGTTGCCCAGATCAGCGACATCACGATCGCCGTTGGCGGTGGCGTCCTGGCTGGCGAAGTCTTTACCGCCCAGGTGACCGACAATGTGGCCGGACAAACCTATCAAGCCACATACACGGTCCAGACCAACGGCGAAGCCGCGACTGTGATCCGGGATGGCCTGATCGCTGCGATCAACAACGTGGTCGGTATTACGGTGACCGCCAGCGCGAGCGGCGCCGATGTACGGCTGACTGCAGATACCGCTGGGAACGGCTTCTCGACCGTGATCGTCGAAAGCAGCGTTGCCGGGTCGGCGACTCTGACGACCCCAACCCCAAATGTGATCGGCGGCAATTTCCTGTCGCTTTTCAACCTGACCAACAACACCAAGCAGACCATCGACGTGGCGCCGATCATCGATGGCGTCGCCAGCGCCGGCATCGGCCAGAACTTGGTTCTGACCGAAACCGCCAAGGTGAACTTCAACAGCCTTGGTGTGACGGTGACCCTGGATGCGAATTTCGACCGGACTATCGATCATATCACCACCGGCACAGCGGACGACTCCGGCATCGCCAGTGAAGCACCGACCACGCCGACCACCTACGTCAATGACGTCGATGGGGGGGTGCTGAACGACGCCATCACGGCTCTGTTAGCCTCGGCCGACTACGACGCGGCAACCGGCCTGCTTTCGCTGAACCTTGATGGGCTGGCCGGTATCACCACTCTGCAGTCGACCGGCATCAAGCTGGCTGTGGATGGTGCGGCGTCTAGCGGCGTTACCGCTGGCGTGGCAACGGCCGATCTCGAAGACGGTGCCACCCACACGGTCGATCTCTATGTTACGAACGCCAACGGCGTTGACATCCATCTCGGCCAAGCGACCGTCGATTTCGCCGTCTCGGCCGGTGCGAGCTCTGGCGTGATCACCCTCGATGTCGGCAACCTGCTGTTCGGTGCCGACGTCGTGACAGGCGCCTCCACGCAAAGCTTTTCGTTCAAGATCGGCTCGGGTGCCGAGACCTATGACTCGCTGACCTTCAGCGTATCGGCCGCCAGCGCTTCGACGCTCGGTGTACTCGGCACGGCGCAGGGTGGCTCCGTCGCCATTACCACCGCGGCGCTGGCGGACGCGGCTTCGGCCTCGGTCTCAGCCGCCATCGATACGTTGAACCAGGTTCGCTCGGACATCGGCGCGGCGCAGAACCGCCTCACCTTTGCCGCCGCCAACCTGGCCACCGCCATCGAGAATGCGGAGGTTGCACGAAGCGGGATGCTGGATCTGGACGTGGCGCAGGAAATTACCACATTCACCAGTAAGCAGATCCTGGTGCAGACCGGCGTCTCCACCCTGGCACAGGCCAACCAGCTGCCGCAGAACCTGTTGCGGTTGTTCCAGTAAGGCGGCACAGGCGCGATCGAGACCGGCCGGTTCCAAGAACTAGAAAAAGAGCACGCTCATGGCATTCGCGGCGACACACACGTACATGGACGATCCCGCTTCGGCCTGTCCGAACCGGGCGACCATGCTGCTCTATGACGGCGCGATCGCGGCCATGCAAACCGCGGTCGAAGCCATCGCTGCCGATGACGTTGAAGGGCGGTGCCAAGCCGTACAAGAGGCGACCGAGACCGTGACCACGCTCTACCTGAACCTGGACATCAAGCGTGAAGCCGAGATGGCCGAGGGTTTGGCTAAGATCTACGGCCACATCCTGGGCCTGCTCTTGCGCGTCAACCTATACAATGACGCGAAGATCGCCTTGCGGGCCATCGATCTGCTGGAGCCGCTGCGTGAGTCGTGGTCCGAGCTTGATAGCCTTGTCGCGACCTGCATTTGGCCGACGGGGTCCGTCGCGCCGATGAGCGCGGAACGAGCCAAAGTCTCCTAGGTTGGCCGCTGCCGGACGGGATTGTCCGGATCGGCGCGACTGGTACAACGAGAACACAAAGGAAGGCGACCAGGATGGAAGCCAATTCGGTAACCCCGGTGAAGGCGGACTATCGGCCATCAGGGGCCCAAGCACAGAATGAGCTTGGTGACATCTTTCGAGATCTGCTGCGCGAAGGCGCCTGGCAGTTCGTGATGCCGGTCGCGCCATCCCGGTACGACAACCGGCCGGACAAGGCGGACCCACGCCGCGATGCCGTGGCCGAGCCGACCGATACGGCGCCCCGCGCCCGCTATGACCGGTTCGATCAGATTGACAATAATCGCAATGATTCCAATGCTGTGTGGGCATCAATCTCAGCCGATCCGCAGCCCACACACGGCCCCGCCGACACAGGCGATGAGGCCGTGCCGATCGACGACGCCGGCAAGACGCCGCCGACCCAAAAGGCGGAGTCCGGCCAGTCCGCCGAAGACGATGGTTTCAAATCCGCGGCGGTAAACACAGGCGCAGTACAGCAAGGCCAAACCGCCGAGACTGTAGCCGAGGCCGGCGCCGTGGCAAATCCGCCGGCCGCGGGCGTCGGCATGGCACCAGCCCCCGCCGGCGTTCAGCCCTCACCCGCCAACACGAGTGGCAGCGCCAACCCGGCGGCGCAGGTGGCTGTGGGGCCGGTCGCCGATTCAAGTCAGGCTCCCGTCACCGCCGGCAGCGAGTCCCAGACCCCGGCCAAGACCACTGCGCCGGCACAAGCCGCGGCTTCCCAGCAGGCAGCCGCGACCACGGCCACGGCCACGACCGCAGGCAACGGCCTCGCCGCCCAGGTCTCGGTCAAACAGGCACCGGTCGTCTCTCAACCCGCCGCGAACTTGGGCGGTGGCGCGGCAACCGCCGCTCTGGCCAATGCCACGCCTCAGGACGTGACCGGTCCGGCGGTGCCCGTTGCGGACGCAGCCTCGCGCGCGGCCCAGGGTGCCTCCAATACGGGCACGGCAGCGGCCGCGACACCTGGCCAAACCACGCCTGGGGCCGCCAATCCGCAAGGCGCCACACCGAATGCCCAGGTCTTGCCGAGCGATGGCCAGACCGTGGCCGCGCAGTCCGCGACCGCCGCGGGCGTTGCACCGAAGCAGAATACGACCGCAGCCACAGCACCGGCGCCCGTTTCGGAAACACCCGTTGGACCCGATACGGATGCGGATCAGCAGAAGGCTTCCATCCCGGCTGGACCGGCCGCCGCACGCACTGGTACGGCCACGGGGACTCCACCCTTGACCTCCGGCGAAGCCGCCGCTGCCTTGACCGGCCAGAACACGGCCGGATCGGGTGACGGCGCCAAAATCGCCAACACGCCGAATCAGGAGTCCCGTGCGGCGCCGCAATCGCAGCTCGATCTGACACCAAAAGCTCAGACCCAGGCAGCTCAGCCGGCGAACTCCGCGGCACCCGTTGCACCGGTGAGTCAGGCCCAGGTGATGGCAGAGAACCGGGCGATGGGCGGCACCGGCGGCATGGCGAGATCTTCCGGCGCGGTGGACACGGTGTCCGGCACGGGGTCGAGCCCCGCGCAGGTGGCAACCGGCGGCTTCACCCAGCCGGCCCTCAACACATCCGCTGCTCCAGGATCCCAGACCTTATCCGGCGCGGCGCGGTCGACGCCAGCCGATCAGGTCGCCGTTGAAATTCAGAAGGCCGTGGGCGCCGGCAAGGATCATGTGCGCGTTCGCCTGAATCCGGCCGAACTGGGCCAAATCGATATTTCGCTGAAGGTTCGCCATGACGGCACTATCCGGGCCATCGTCACCGCGGACCGGCCCGAGACCTTCGATCTTCTGCAGCGGGACACACGCGGATTGGAGCGCGCCCTGCAGGACGCCGGGTTGAAAACCGACTCCGGCAGCTTGAGCTTCAACCTGCGCGGCGGCGAGAACAACGGGTCAAACGGCGGCCAGCGCGACCCCAGCGGCACCGCGCAGGCCAGTGCAAATAACGACCAAACGGTCAATTCACCCCCGGCGGATCTGGACGTTCCGATACCTGTCGCATCCAGCCACGCCCTAGACATTCGCGTATAGCCGAGCGCCGAGGAGTACCGGAGCATGGAAGTAAATGGCGTTTCCTTCAAGGAGCCAACCAACGGCGGAACGAACGCGGCGGAGTCTCTGGCCGATACATTCGATACGTTCCTGGCGCTGTTGACGACTCAGTTGAAGAATCAGGACCCGCTCGAACCCATGAAGAGCGAAGAATTCACGCAACAACTGGTTCAGTTCTCCGGAGTCGAGCAAGCCATCAATACCAACAGGAAGTTGGATCAGTTGGTCCAGCTGCAGACGTCGAACCAGCTCACGGGCGCTGTCTCCTATATCGGCAAGTCCGTGGAGGTAGTCAGCGATCAGTTGATGCTGCAAGACGGCACATCGAAAATCACCTATGGCCTTGATGGCAAAGCGGTCAAGACCACCATCAAGATCATCGACCAAACCGGCACGACCGTTCGCACCATTTCCGGCGATACCGAACAGGGCCGACACGAGTATGTTTGGGACGGGCGCAACGAAAGCGGCGATCTCGTAACGGACGGGGTCTACAACTTCACGGTGATTGCCGTCGGGCCCGAGAACAAGACCATCGATACGGTCACGGCCACCGTCGGGAAAGTGACGGGCATCGAGATCGTGGATAACGTCGTGACACTGAATATCGGCGAGCTTGGTATCGGTCTGGATAAAATCTTCGCGGTACGCGATACAGAGACTGAGACGTAGCGGACCATCTATCTGTTTGACATTTTTTGGGAAACGGCTGGAAACCGGCCATACCCAAAAGAGTGAACCATCGCAGCGCTGGGCAGGACGCCCCGCAGGCACATGAGGAGAAGTCAGGATGAGCATCTTCGGCGCGATGTTTTCAGGCGTTACCGGGCTCAATGCGCAAAGCCAGGCCCTTGGTATGATCGCTGATAACATTTCCAACGTGAACACGGTTGGATACAAAGGCACATCGGCCAACTTCTCGACGTTGGTCACACAGGCGGCGTCGCAGAGCTCCTATACGCCCGGTGGTGTGCGCACGGCACCGACCCAGAACATCAGCCGCCAGGGTTTGCTGCAGTCGACCACGTCGAAATCCGATATCGCCATCGCCGGCAATGGATTCTTCCTGGTGAACGAGTCGGCGGTGCCGGCCCAGGGTAATGAATACCTGTTCACCCGCGCCGGTTCTTTCAGCCCGGACAAGAACGGCAATCTCGTGAATACGTCGGGCTATTTCCTGCAGGGGTGGCCACTGACCAACGGCGCCTTGCCGACCAACACGAGTGTTTTGACCAGCGTGCAAACCATCAACGTGGGAAGCTTCGCCGGTACCGCGACGGCTACGACGGCCGCCAGCATCGCGCTCAACCTGCCGTCCATTGCGCCGACATCCGGCAACGGCGAGATCAATTCCGCGATTGCGACCCCGTTAAGCGGGATCTCGAACCTCGATTTGGCAAGTTATGGCACCCTCGATCAGGTCGCCAAGCTCACCTACGATGGCGCTGGCACACTGACCGTCACCATCGGCGCGTCAACCGGCGTATTCGACGTCAGCGCCCAGGCCGCCCAGAC
>DASWJP010000012.1:0-31987 GCA_036397065.1 Kiloniellales bacterium
TCCAAGTGGGCGTTGATGTCGATCTCCTCGCCGATCATCGACTTGCCCTTGGTCACGGTCCGCGCCCCGGCCTGACGGCAGATGTCGAGGATCGCGGCGCGCGCCTCGGCCGGGGTGGCGCACCAATGCACGTGGCCGCCGTGCGCCGTGACTTGCGCCTCGTAGCGCTCCAGATACAGATCCAGATGCGCCAGGGTGTGGTCCTTGATGTCGCGCGCCGCATCGCGCAGCACCTCGAACTCCGGCAGGCGCGCGGCGGCCTTGGCCCGCTTGCCGATGAAGCCGGTCTTGACGTGCGCCATGGCCCGCTGCAATTGCGGGTCGGCGACCGCCGCGCGGGCATTCTCGCTGAAGTTTCCGCCCAGCGTGCTCATGGCCGCCTCAACCCGGTCCCGGCTCGCCGATGGCCGGCGTATCGGTCATGTCCGCCAGCACTTCGGCCACGTGGCGCACGCGCACGGCGGCGCCGTCGCGCTTGAGCTTGCCGGCCATGTTCAGAAGACAGCCGAGATCGCCGGCCAGCAGGGTCCCGGCACCGGTCTCGCGCACGTTCGCGGCTTTTGCCGCCACCATGGCATTGGAAATCTCCGGATACTTCACGCAGAACGTGCCGCCGAAGCCGCAACAGGCCTCGCCCTCCGGCAGCTCCGTCAATTCCAGCCCGGCGACGCTGCCCAGCAGATCGCGCGGTTGCGCCCGGATGCCCAGCTCGCGCAGGCCGGAACAGGAATCGTGATAGGTGACGCGCCCGGCAAAGCGGGCATCGACGGCGCGCACGCCGCGCACGTCGGTCAGGAACGAGATCAGCTCATGGGTGCGTGCGGCCAGGGCGCGGGCGCGGAGCTCCATGGCCATATCGCCGGCGAACAGCGCCGGATAATGCACGCGCAGCATGCCGGCGCACGAGCCGGACGGCGCCACCACGTAGTCGAAGCCCTCGAAGGCCGCGATCACAGCGGCGGCGATGGCCTTGGCATCGGCCCTATCGCCGCTGTTGTAGGCGGGCTGGCCGCAACAGGTTTGCGCCGCCGGCACCTCCACCTGACAGCCGGCGTCCTCCAACAGCTTGACCGCGGCGAAGCCGACGCTGGGGCGGAACAGATCCACCAGGCAGGTGACGAACAGGCCGACACGGATCGGAGTCTCGGGCATGGGTGCGGACGCCTCTCAACTGGTCAGCTTGCGCCGTTCGGCCACCGGCTTGGGCAGGAGAATGTAGACCTTGCCGCTTTGTTTCATGCGTCCGGCTTCCGCCAGGGCCGGCTCGCCGGACCCCCAGAAGAAATCGCCGCGCAAGGGACCCTTGATGGCGCTGCCCGTATCCTGGGCCACCAGCAGGCGGCGCAGGGGCCGGTCGCTGCCCGGCCACGTGGTCTCCAGGAAGACCGGCACGCCGAGAGGCAGGAAGGCCGGGTCCACCGCCAGACTGCGCCCGGGGGTGAGTGCCACACCTTGCGAGCCAATGGGCCCATCGCCGTCGATCCAGCGGAAGAAGATATAGCGGGTATTGCGCCGCATGATCTCGGCCGCCTCCGCCGGGTTGGCGCGCAGCCAGGCGCGCATGGCCTGCATGGAGGCGTTGTCGCGCGACACCTTGCCCTCGTCCAGCAAGGCGCGGCCGATAGGATAGAACTCGCGGCCGTTGGAGGCGGCGAAGCCCACCCGCCGCACCGTGCCATCGGGCAAGGTCACCTGGCCCGAGCCCTGGACATGCAGGAAGAACACATCGACCGGATCGTCGGACCACAGCAGCTCGGCCCGTTGCCCGCCGATGGCCCCGTCGTCGATCTCCGCCCGGGTGAAGTAGGGCACCAGGCGCCCGTCCTTGACCCGGCCGAAGACCTGTCCCGACAGATCGGCGCGGAAGGCGTTGAGATCGACGCCGATCATATCGGCCGGCTTGCCGTAGAGCGGGACCTTGTAGGTGCCGTCCGGCGCCAGGGCGCCGCGCAACTCGGCCTCGTAATAGCCGGTGAACAGGCCCGACTCCCGATCGTTGTTCATGACCTTGAAGGGCACGAACCAGGTTTCCAGGGTCGCCCGCGCCGCCGCGTCATCGCCGGCCGGCAGGCCGCCCACGGCGGCGCACGGCTGGCGCCAATCGGCCACGGTTCCCGCCAGGCCGCCGCCGCCGGGGCCGACGGCGCGGGTTTCCGGCTGGCCGAGCAGCAGCGCGCAGGAGCGGGTCAGCGCCGGCACCACGGCGGAGAGGGTATCCTCGCGCCAGCCGGGCAGGGCGTCATAGGTGGTGGCAATGAGTTGCAGTTGATCCGGCAGCTCGACCGGCGGCTTCTTCTCGCAGGCCGAGATTGCCAGGATTGCGGTCAAGGCAACGATCAGGCGGCGGCCAACCGAAGCGATCGGATACCCCCACCCTGTTGCCTGATCCGTCACCCCGGCGGTCTTTCGCCGCCGGTCAGCTCGGACTGCGCGTCGCGACCAAGGTCCAGTTCGGGTCACGGCTGCGCAGATTGCGGGCAAAGGTCCAGATATCGGTGATCTTGCTGACGTGGGTGGGATCGCCCTCCACCACCTCGCCCGTCTTGTCGCGCACCGCGTTGATCTGCTCGGAGACGAACTTCACCGTGACGAAGGCGGTGCGGCCTTGCAGTTCGGCCTCGATGATCTCGGCCGCGCCGATGCCGACCAACGTGGTCTCCAGAATATTGCCGAGACGGCCCCGTTCGGCCATGGCGCCGGAGAAATCCGCATAGACATCGTTCGAGAGCAGCGGCCGCAGGGCCTTGGCATCGCCGCCGGCGAAGGTGGTGATGACCATCTCGAACGCCGCCCGGGCCCCGGCCAGGAAGGGCTTTTCGTCGAACGTCTTGTCCGCCAGCTTGATCTGCATGAGGCCGGCTTCCACCGGTGTTGCGGCCGCATCCGGCGCCGCCGCGGCATCGGGCGTTTCGGCGGCATCTGCCTCGATATCGTCGGTCGAATCCAATTTGTTTCGATTCGGCAACGAAATCACCTTTTCGTTTTCCGACTCATTCGCCGCGCGCTTGCCGAAGGGATCGGGAGGCGGCTTGTCGTGGCCCATGCGTTTGCCCAGGACATTGCGCAGGCGGAAGACGAAAAAGGCGGCGACCGCCGCGAAGAGGATGATGTCGAGAAACTGAAAACCGTCCATGCGCTCCGCCCGTTGCACCGAGTCTACCACGTGTGCAGCCGAGAGTCCGGCCGCCGCCAGGTTCACCGGCCGACCGGAAATGCCACCCAGGCCTTGTAGACGCGTGCCCTTGTCCAAAGTACATAGGGAACTGCCGGGGAAAGAGCAAGCATGCCCGTATTGATCCTAGCCGCCTTCATCGGCGTGCCGTTGCTGGAAATCGCCGTTTTCATCCAGGTCGGCGGGTGGCTGGGCTTGTGGCCGACCCTGGCCCTGGTGGTCCTGTCGGCGGTGATCGGCACGTGGGAGCTGCGCGCGCAAGGGTTGGCCACCCTGGCGCGGGCCCGGGCGGTGATCGACGCCGGCCAGGTGCCGACACGGGAAATCTTCGATGGCGCCTGCCTGCTGATCGCCGGGGTCTTGCTGCTGACCCCCGGATTTGTCACCGATGCCCTTGGCCTGCTGCTGTTCGTGCCCGCCGTGCGGGCCGCGTTGCGCCGCTGGCTGGCACGCCGGGTGTCGGCCTCGGTCACGACGCGGGTTTTCGTCGATGGGGCCGAGGTGCGGCCAGCCAAGGGCGGCGGTCCGGTCATCGACGGCGATTATCGCGATGTCAGCGACGACGAACCGCGGAAGACCCCGCCGCTTTCGGATCGGCGGACGCCGCCATGATTCTCGTCCGCCACGGCCAATCGCAATTCAATGCCGCCTACAATGCCACGCGGATCGATCCGGGCATCGTCGATGCCGGGCTGACCGACGAAGGCGTGCGCCAGGCCGAGGCCGCGGGCGCGGCCTTGCTGGCCGAGGATGTGCGGGTTGTGCTGGCCAGCCCCTATTCGCGCACCCTGCATACGGCGGCGATCATCGCCGAGCGCCTGGGCCTGGCCGTCACGGTGGAGTCGCTGGTGCATGAGCGCGCCTACTTTTCCTGCGATATCGGCACACCGCGTACGGAGCTGGCCCGGCGCTGGCCGGACATCGACTTCGGCGATTTACCGGAGCGCTGGTGGCCGGAGCCGGAGGAGCCGGAGGCGGCGATGCAGCGCCGCTGTATCTCGTTTCGCGCCGCCGCCGCCGCCCGTCCCGATTGGCCGCACCTGGTGGTGGTCTCCCATTGGGCCTTCATTCGCGGCCTGACCGGCCAGGCGCTGGCCAATGGCGCCACCCTGCGCTACCGCTTGACGGACACCACGGACGGAAACGGTTAGAGTAGGCCGAGTTGTTTGGCCCGGTTGTTCGGGTGGGCGATCCATGTTAGCCAAGCCGCCGCACCACGCAGGAGCGAGACCCATGGTCGAAAGCCCGCCCAACCAGACCCAGCCGGATCAAGCCCCGCCGGAACAGACTCTGGTCATCCACACCCAATACGTGAAGGATCTCTCGTTCGAGAATCCGAACGCGCCGGCCATTTTTTCCGAACAGAACAGCCAGCCGCCGACGCTCAACATCTCCCTCGACGTGCGCTCGGCACAGCTCAATGCGCGCACCTACGAGGTCGTCCTGAGCCTGCGGGCGCAGGCGACATTGCCGGAAAAATCGGCGTTTCTGACCGAACTGGAATATGCCGGCGTGGTCAGCGTGCCGGACTCCGTGGCCGAGGCCGATGTGGAGCGTTTGTTGAAGGTCGAGGCGCCGCGCTACCTCTTTCCCTTCGCCCGCAACGTGCTGGCCTTCGCCACCCGCGAGGGCGGCTTCCCGCCGCTCATCGTCAATCCCATCGACTTCGCGCAGTTTCACGCCCGGCGCCAAAGCAACGCGGCGCAAACCGCCCCGGCATCGGCGTAACTCGGCGTCCAAATTCAGCCCTAGGCGCGCCAGACGGGGTTCTTGAGACGCGCGAGCATGGCCTCGTGCGCCGCGCTTTCCTCGGCGCTGGGCGCGTGGGGGCGGGCGGGCCGAGCGGGGCGCGTGCCGGCGATGGCGCCAGCATTTGGCGCGGCACGGCGTTCGGCCGTCAATTCCAGGCCGGGCTGCCGGCCACCGCGCAATTCCAGATAAACCTCGGCCAACAGCTCGCAGTCGAGCAAGGCGCCGTGCAGGGAGCGCGCGCTGTTGTCGATGCCGAAGCGCCGGCACAAGGCATCCAGGCTGGCCTGGGCACCGGGAAAGCGGGCCCGCGCCAAGGCCACCGTATCAATCGCCCGGGCCGTCTCAAGCGGCGGCCGCTCGATGCGGGCCAGCTCGGCATTGAGGAATTTCAGATCGAATTGCGCGTTGTGGATGATCAGCGGCGCATCGCCGATGAAAGCGAGAAAGTCGTCGACCACGTCGGCGAACAGCGGCTGCTGTGCCAGAAACGCATCGTCGAGGCCGTGCACCGCGCGCGCATCTTCCGGCATTTCCCGCTGCGGGTTCACGTAGCGGCGAAAGTGCCGGTCGGTGGGAATATGGCTGGCCAGCTCGAGACAGGCGACCTCGACCACCCGGTGGCCCGCCGCCGGGTCGAGGCCCGTGGTCTCCGTATCCAGCACGATCTCACGCATGATGTTTCCGCCGGGGTTTCATGGGGGGCCGGGAGGGCTGTCGGCGCCCGCGCAACAGTCTGACGACGGCCGCCAGCTGGCGCAAGGTATGGCGCCGGTCCAGGCCGGTCTGCACCACGAAATCGGCCCGCCGGCGCTTTTCCGCATCGGGCATCTGGCGCGCCTGCACCGCCTGCCAGCGGGCCGGGGTCATGCCGGGCCGCCTCAACACCCGGGCCCGCTGCACGGCGGGCGGCGCGGTGACCACCGCCACCGCATCGCACAAGCGTTCGCCGCCGGTCTCGAAGAGCAGGGGAATGTCGAGCACCGCCAGCGGTTGCCGGGCTCGGGCCTGGCGGCGCAGAAACCGTTGGGCCGCGGCGCGGGCCGCCGGATGCAGGATTGCCTCCAGCCGGCGCAAGGCCGCCGCATCGCCGAACACCCGCGCGCCCAGCTTGGCCCGGTCAATGGCCCCATCCCGGCGCACCCCCGGAAAGGCCGCGGCCACCGCGGCCACGGCGGCACCGCCGGGGCCGAGCAGCGCGTGCACCGCCGCATCGGCTTCGTGTACCGGCACGCCAAGCCGGCGCAGCAGGCGCCCGGCCGTCGTTTTGCCCATGCCGATGGAGCCGGTCAGCCCCAAGACCAGCGGCGGCCGGCGCAACCCTTGGCGATGGCGGCGGGAGCGACGGGGGCGACGGGGGCGGCGCTTCACGGCGCCCCCTGGCCCAAGACGAAGGCGCGCAGATCCGGTGTCACCTCGGGGCTAACGCCGAACCAGGCGGCAAATCCGGGCCGCGCCTGATGCAACAGCATGCCCAGGCCGTCGACAATGCGGTTGCCACGCGCCCGCGCCGCCGTCAGTAACGGCGTTTCCAGGGGCACATAGACCAGATCGGTGACCAGTGCGGCCTTGGGCAGACGCGCCAGGTCGATCTCCAGCGCCGCTTGCCCGTTCATGCCCAGGCGGGTGGCATTGACCAGCAGCGCCGCATCGCCCAGCGCCGCCGCCCGCCGCTCCCACGGCAGCGCCGTTGCCGGGCCGCCGATCTCCCGGCACAGGGTTTCGGCCCGATCGGCGCTGCGGTTGCACACCCGCACCTCCGGCACGCCGGCATCGGCCAGGGCGGCGACCACGGCCCGCGCCGCGCCGCCGGCGCCCAGCACTACCGCCGGCCCGGAGGCGGCCTGCCAATCCGGCGCGCCCTGGCGAATGTTTTCCAGAAAGCCATAGGCATCGCTGTTGCTGCCCAGCAGACGGCCGTTGGTGAAGACCACGGTGTTGACGGCGCCGATGCGCCGCGCCTGCGCGTCCGCTTCGTCGCACAGGCTCAACGCCGCCCGCTTGTGCGGCACCGTGACATTGACGCCGCGAAAGCCGAGATCGGCCAAGGAGCGGAGGGCATTGGCGAAGGCATCCGGATGAACGGGCAGCGGGATATAGGCGCCGTTGATGCCATATTGGCGCAGCCAATAGCCGTGCACGCGCGGCGACAAGGAGTGGTCGACCGGCCAGCCCATGACGCCGGCAATCTTGCCTTCGCCGGAGAGGATCATCGCCGTAATACCCCGTGCTCGCGCAGGATATCGAGTACCGGCAACAGGGGCAGGCCCAGGATGGTGAAGAAGTCGCCCTCGATGCGCGCG
Organism: Kiloniellales bacterium; assembly: GCA_036397065.1. GTDB lineage: Bacteria > Pseudomonadota > Alphaproteobacteria > Kiloniellales > J153 > JAJFGI01. The sequence goes on from DASWJP010000012.1 coordinate 7,225, forward strand.
AACAGCTGGGCGCCGCGGCCTTCGATCTGGTAGGCGCCGACGCTGTTCAGCGCCCCATCGCCGACGGCTGCCAGATAGTCGGCGATCGCCGCGTCGTCCAGCGCCCGCATGGTCAGGGCTGGCGCATCGTTGCGGTGCCACAGGCGGGTGCGGCCGCGCATCAGGCACGTGCCGGTCGCCAGGGTGTGCCGCTTGCCGGCCAGGGCACGCAGATTCGCCGCCGCCGCCGATAGATCGCGCGGCTTGTCGAACCAGCGGCCGTCGCATTCGAGAATCTGGTCGGCACCGATCACCAGGGCATCGGGATGCTGGGCCGAGATTTTCGCCGCCTTCATCTCCGCCAAGGTCTCCGCTGCTTGCCCTGCGCTGGCCGCCTCCGCCCGCAAGGCGGCCTTGATCCCGTCTTCGTCGACATGCGCCGGTTCCACCTGCAGGGGCACGCCGGCGCGGCGCAGCATATCCTGCCGGGTTCGGCTTGCCGAGGCGAGAATGACCGCTGGGCCACCGCTCATGAATCGTCTGTCGGGTCGTCCGATGAGTCATCCGGCGCATCGTCCGGCGACTCGCCGGCGCCACGGTGCTTGGCATAGAGGGTCATGACGGTGGCCGCGGTTTCCTCGATGGAGCGCCGGGTCACATCGATGATCGGCCAGTTGTGCTGACGGCAGTATTTGCGCGCCAGGGAAACCTCCTCGCGCACCGCATCGAGATCCAGATAATCGGTCTTGTCCTGGCCCTCAGCAATCATGCGCATGCGGTTGCGCCGCACCTGGACCAGCCGCGCCGGGTCCGTGGTCAGCCCGATGACCAGGGCCTTGTGGGTTTGCAACAGCCTATCCGGCAACGGGCAGCCCGGAACGATCGGCACATTGGCGGCCTTGATGCCGCGATTGGCCAGATAGATGCACGTCGGCGTCTTCGATGTGCGCGAGACGCCGACCAGGACCACATCGGCCCGGTCGAGATCGTTCTGCAGCTGACCGTCGTCATGGGCCAGGGCATAGTTCATCGCATCCATGCGATGAAAATATTCGGCATCGAGCGCATGCTGCAGGCCGGGCAGGCCGCTGATCCCCACGCCGAAGCAACTGGCCAGGCGGTGAATGATCGGATCGAGCACCGGAATGCACGGCACGTCGAGCTGGCGGCACCCCTCCACCAGAATGCCGCGCTGGGTTTCGTTGACCAGGGTGAACAGGACCGGGCCGGGATATTCGGCGATGCCATCCAACGTCTTGTCCATTTGTCCCCGTGTGCGCACCAGGCTCCAGACATGCTCGATGGTCTTGACCCCTTCGAATTGCACCAGGCACGCCCGCGCCACGGTGTTGATCGTCTCGCCGGTGGCATCCGATACCAAGTGCAGATGATGGATCGTCATTTCATCGTCTCATGTGTCGAAACATCCGGCCGGTCAAGTCCGGTATGGTTTTTCGCGGAGCGGGGATAAATGCGTTCTTATGCACAGCCGGCAAAATTCTATCCCCTCAATGGCATTTGTACACGCACCGCTTATGCCGGCCACCGCCGTTGTTTGCACAAGCTGGATAAGTCGCCCCGTGTCTCCGTCTTGTTACCGTTATCCATCTTATTCACGGCCAGCGATGTCGGCACAGGAAGCGCGGCAGAGCCGCTGTCATTCCATCACCTGCGCACAGGGTCCGGTCTTTCGTTTTCGCCGCTCGTCCGGATCCGGATAACATCCCCGCAACGCACTAATCCCCGGTCACCGGTGCCCCTACTACTACATCAATAGATTCTTTTATATAGATAAGGTTTTAGTGTAAGAGCGGCGGCATGATGTGCATTCAACGAGATACTTGAATCCCGTGGCGGAAATCGAGAAACCGTTTCTGCGCGCTCTTGCCGGCCAGGGCAACGCCGTACCGCCGATTTGGCTGATGCGCCAGGCCGGGCGGTATCTGCCGGAATATCGCGAGCTGCGTGGGCGCGCCGGCGATTTCCTGGATATCTGCCTGTCACCGGACGTGGCCACCGAGCTGACCCTGCAGCCGATCCGCCGGTTCGGCTTCGATGCGGCGATCCTGTTTTCCGATATCCTGGTGTTGCCGCACGCCCTCGGCCGGCCGGTGCGTTTTGAGGAAGGTGTTGGTCCGATTGTTGGTGCGTTGGCGGGCCCGGCGGAGATCGCTGATCTCGCCACCGGCGGTCTGGGCAAGCGCCTGGCACCGGTCTACGAGGCGGTTCGGTGCCTGCGCGCGGAGTTGCCTGCGGCCACGGCGCTGATCGGCTTTGCCGGGGCGCCGTGGACCGTGGCCAGCTATATGATCGAAGGCGGCTCCAGCAAGGATTTCGTCAAGGCGAAGGCCTGGGCCTATGGCGATCCGGACTCGTTTCAGCGCTTGATCGACGTGCTGGTGGAAACCACCGCCGATCATCTTATCGGCCAGGTGGACGCCGGGGCCGAAGCCCTGCAGCTGTTCGATTCCTGGGCCGGGGTGTGGCCCGAGGCGGCCTTGCGCCGCTGGTGCCTGGACCCCGCGACGGCCATCCGCCGGCGGGTGCGCCAGGCATATCCGGATATTCCCATGATCCTGTTTCCGCGCGGCGCCGGGATCCTCTATCGGGACTTTGCCGAGGCGTGCGGCGCAGAGGCCCTGAGCCTGGATACCACCGTGCCCCTGGCCTGGGCGCGCGACCAGGTGCAGAGCCGTGTGACGGTGCAAGGCAATCTCGATCCCATTGCCCTGCTCGCCGGCGGCGCCGCTCAGCAGACGGCGACCGCCGAGATCCTCGATGCCCTGGCGCCCGGTCCGTTCGTGTTCAATCTGGGCCATGGAATTCTGCCCCAGACGCCGTTGGCGCACGTCCAGGCCTTGGTCGAGCAGGTTCGGGCGTGGCGGCCGCGCGCCTGATCGGCGCATGGCGCGGCGATAGAGGCGAGGACGCTCAGCATGGCCGGTAGCGGCAAAACCGCGGTCGTTCTGTTCAATCTCGGCGGTCCGGATAGCCTGGCCGCGGTGCGGCCGTTTCTGTTCAATCTGTTTAACGATCCGGCCATTATCGGTGCCCCCGCACCCATCCGTTGGCTTCTGGCGCAACTGATCTCGCGCCGGCGGGCCCCGGTGGCGCGGGACATCTACCGCGAAATCGGCGGCGCCTCGCCGATCCTGCCCAACACCCAAGCGCAGGCGCAGGCTCTCGAGACCGTACTGAATCGAGACAGGGAATCGGCGGCCGTCTACAAGGTTTTCATCGCCATGCGCTATTGGCATCCCCGCGCATCGGCGGCGGCGGCGGCGATACAGGCGTATGCGCCGGACCGCATCGTGTTGCTGCCGCTCTATCCGCAGTATTCCTCGACCACCTCCGGCTCGTCCCTGGGCGAGTGGGCCGCCGCGGCCAAGCGGGCCGGCTTGACGGCGCCGAGCTGCGCCATCTGCTGTTATCCGCAGATGAACGGTTTTATCGAAGCCATGGCGGCGGGTATCCGTCCGCACCTGGAGGCGGCCCGGGCTCGTGGGCCGGTGCGGCTGCTGCTCTCCGCCCACGGCCTGCCGAAATCCATCGTATCACGCGGCGATCCTTATCAATGGCAGGTGGAACAGACCGCCGCGGCCCTGGCCGCACATCTGGATGATGCACATCTGGATTGGCGGATCTGCTATCAAAGCCGGGTGGGGCCGCTGGACTGGATCGGCCCGGCCACCGATGCGGAAATCGTCCGGGCCGGGCAGGAGCGCCGGGCCCTGGTGATCGCCCCGATCGCCTTCGTCTCCGAGCATTCCGAGACCCTGGTGGAGTTGGATATCGAATACGCGCGCCTGGCCCGCGAGGCCGGCGTGCTCGCCTACCAGCGGGCACCCACCGTCGATGCGCGTGATACCTTCATCGCCGGCCTGGCGGACTTGGTGCGCACGGCCGCGGGAAGCGCGCGGCCGTTGCGCGCGGCTGGCGGCGATCGTCTGTGCCCGGCGGCGTGCGGGCTGTGTCCGCTGCCTGGGTAAAGCGGGCGGAAGGGAGAGCATGATCGGATTTCTCGGCGACGGGTACCCGTGGATCAAGGCGCTGCATATCATCGCCGTGATCGCCTGGATGGCGGGCATGCTGTATTTGCCGCGGCTCTATGTCTATCACTGCGCCGTTGACCCCGGCTCGCCACAGTCGGAAACCTTCAAGATCATGGAGCGCCGCCTGCTGCGCGCCATCATCAACCCGGCGATGGTCGCGACCTGGGTGCTTGGCCTGATGCTGATGGCGCATCTGGATCTGTGGGCGGAACCGTGGATGCACGGCAAGTTCGTCCTGGCACTGGCCATGTCGTTTATCCACGGCGCCTTCGCCCGCTGGCGCCGGTATTTCGCCAAGGATGCGAACCGGCACACGGCGCGCTTTTACCGGATCATGAACGAGGTCCCCACGGTGCTCATGATCGGCATCGTCATCCTGGTGGTGGTGCGGCCGTTCTAGACGGGTGGTTCCGGCCGGGTGGTTCATGGACGATTTGCGCTCACGCTTGGCAAGCCGGGTGCAACTGACGAGCGACGGCCACAAGGCCTATCTGGAGGCTATCGAGGGCGCCTTTGGCAGCGATATCGACTACGCCATGCTGGTTAAGCTGTACGGCACGGCCCCGGAAAGCGCCAAGGGCCGCTATAGCCCCGCAGAGTGTGTAGGCGCCCGCAAGACTCGGATCGAAGGCGACCCCGACCCCAAGCACGTCAGCACGTCCTATGCCGAGCGGAACAACCTGACCATGCGGATGCACATGCGCCGGTTTACACGGCTGACCAATGCGTTCTCAAAGAAGGTCGAGAACCACGCCTATGCCGTGGCGCTCCATATGATGTACTACAATTTCGTGCGCATCCATCAAACGCTTCGAATGACGCCGGCAATGGCCGCTGGCGTCACTGACAAGCTTTGGGAGATCGGCGACATCGTCGCGCTGATTGAAGCGAAAGAAGCCGCGAAGCCAATCGCTCGCGGACCTTACAAGAAACAGCGGCAATTGTTCTAAAGAGAGAAGGGAACAGGCCTCAAACCGGATGGCTTACACAACGGGTGTATCGGACTGCCGTCCCTCTTTGTCGTTCCCAAGCACCAAGCCCCCAAGTTCGAGATACCGCTGGAGTTGATCTTGCGGATCTTGCGAAGCAACTGCGATGCCAATCGCCGAGTGTCAGCTCTGAACGCGCGGCTCCCCGATGCTCCCCACGCTACAACCACCGCGTCAGCCCCGCGAAGGTCCGCGGCAACATAATCGTGATTGGCTTCAATGGCGTTGCGCGGCTCCCTGTCGTCTCGTGCGTCCGCCTGAGCCAGCAACTTTTCAATATCTTCTGGGTAAGGTGATGGAAATGGATAGACGTTGTACACGGCTACGCCGTCAAAACCCCAGCGCCATGCAAAGCCGGCAACAGCCAAGCCAGTCTGTCCCCTTCCATCGTCATTCTTGCCGGAAGGATTGAGAGATATCCACGGCAGAACATTTTTACCGTCCGGCTGTCCGCGCCAATAGCGCACTCGTTTCTTGCGCTCTTGGCGCGACGGAAGATCAATGCACTTAAAGCGAGGAGCAGGACCGCCTCCTGTTCCTGGGTTTCTCAGGCGTTGTGCGATCGACATGGCTCCCCCCCCCAAGCTTCATTTCAAGCTTACGCCTTTGGTCAAGAATTTTCAAACTGACCCACTACCCGGCCTGGCCACCGCTTGACTTCGCCAAAGGCATGGTCTATCGAGACGTCATCCACGCCGCTCGCCGTCCGGCCGGGGGCATTTTCAAGTAATGAAGCGGTAACCATCCCTACGGTAGGCTGCCCTTCAATCCTCCGGTTCCGGTACGGATTCCAGCCCTTTTGCGCGGCTCTACCACTCCAGCAGCGCCGTCTCCTCTTCTCCCGAACCGCATTTCCCCTCTACGGCCCCCGTTTTTCAACCGTCCCCATCTCCACCGCTTAGGCGCAACGCCAATGAACCTTCAGGAATTAAAAGCCAAGACACCGGCGGATCTTTTGGCCTTTGCCGAGGATCTGCAGATCGAGAACGCCAGCACCCTGCGCAAGCAGGACATGATGTTCGCGATTCTCAAGCAAATGGCCGAGAACGAGGTGCCGATCAGCGGCGCCGGCGTGCTCGAAATCTTGCAGGATGGCTTCGGCTTTCTGCGCTCGCCCGAGTCAAACTATCTGGCCGGGCCGGCGGATATCTACGTCAGCCCCAGCCAGGTGCGCCGCTTTGGCCTGCGCACCGGCGATACGGTGGAAGGGCAGATCCGGGCGCCGAAGGACGGGGAGCGCTATTTCGCCCTGCTCAAGGTCAACCAGATCAATTTCGATCCGCCGGAGAACTCGCGCCACCGCATCAACTTCGACAACCTCACCCCCCTCTACCCCGACGAAAAAATCAGCCTGGAGATCGAGGATCCCACCATCAAGGATCTGACCACCCGGGTGGTCGATCTGATCTCGCCCCTGGGCAAGGGCCAGCGGGCCCTGATCGTCGCCCCGCCGCGCACCGGCAAGACCATGATGCTGCAGAACATCGCGCACGCCATCTCCGCCAACCACCCGGATATCTATCTCCTGGTCCTGCTCATCGACGAGCGGCCGGAAGAGGTGACCGACATGGACCGCTCGGTGAAGGGCGAGGTGGTCAGCTCCACCTTCGACGAGCCGGCCTCGCGCCACGTGCAGGTGGCCGAGATGGTGATCGAAAAGGCCAAGCGCCTGGTCGAGCATAAGAAAGACGTGGTGATCCTGCTCGATTCCATCACCCGCCTGGCGCGCGCCTACAACACCGTGGTGCCCAGCTCCGGCAAGGTGCTGACCGGCGGTGTCGATGCCAATGCCCTGCAGCGGCCGAAGCGCTTTTTCGGCGCCGCCCGTAATATCGAGGAGGGCGGCTCGCTGACCATCATCGCCACCGCGCTCATCGATACGGGCAGCCGCATGGACGAAGTGATCTTCGAAGAGTTCAAGGGCACCGGCAACTCCGAGATCGTGCTCGATCGCAAGCTGGCGGACAAGCGCACCTGGCCGGCCATCGACATCGGCAAATCCGGCACCCGCAAGGAAGAATTGCTGGTGGAAAAGGGGACGCTCTCCAAGATGTGGGTTCTGCGCCGCATCCTCATGCCCATGGGCGCCAGCGATGCCATCGAGTTCCTGGTGGACAAGCTCAAGCACACCAAGACCAACGCCGACTTCTTCGACGCCATGAATCAGTAGGGCCGGAAAACCTCGGCTGCTGGCCGCCCGTTTCGTTCTCGAAACGATAATTACGGCAGCAGGATCGTCGAGCCGGTGGTCTTGCGCGCCTCCAGATCCCGGTGCGCCTGGGCGGCTTCCGCCAGCGGATAGGTCTGCTTGATCTCGATCTTCACCGCGCCCGACGTCACCACCTCGAACAAGTCCTTGGCGGTGGCCACCAGGTCCTCGCGCTTGGCGGTATAGGTCATCAAGGTCGGCCGGGTGACGAAAAGCGAACCCAGACCGGCCAGGCGGCCCAGATCCAAGGGCGGCACCGGGCCGGAGGCGGCGCCGAAAAGAACCATCAGGCCCATGGGCTGCAGGCATTTGAGCGAGCCCTCGAAGGTATCCTTGCCCACCGAATCGTAAACCACCGGCACGCCGGCGCCGCCGGTGAACTCGCGCACCCGGGCGGCGAAGTCCTCGGTCCGGTAGTTGATGGTATGGGTGCAGCCGTGCGCCTTCGCCAGCGCCGCCTTCTCGGCCGAGCCGACCGTGCCGATGACGGTGGCCCCCAGATGTTTCAGCCATTGGCAGGCGATCAGGCCGACCCCGCCGGCGGCGGCATGGAAGAGGACCGTATCGCCTTTCTTCACCGGATAGGTGCGGCGGATCAGATAGCGCACGGTCATGCCCTGCAGCATCATCGCCGCCGCCTGACGGTCGTCGATGGCATCGGGCAGCTTGATCAAGCGGTCGGCGGGCATCAGGCGCGCTTGCGCATAGGCGCCCGGCGGTGGCGCTGCATAGGCGACCCGGTCGCCGGCCTTCAGGTCCGAGACCTGGGCGCCCACGGCCTCGACCGTGCCGGCGCCTTCCAGGCCGATCACCGCCGGCATTTTCGGCAGGGGATACTGTCCGGTGCGGTGATAGACATCGATGTAGTTGAGGCCGACGGCGGTCTGCCGCAAACGCACCTCACCCGGACCCGGATCGCCGACGGCGATCTCTTCCCAGCGCATGGCCTCGGGGCCGCCGGGGGCGTGTATGCGAATGGCTTTGGTCATGGCCGTAGGTGCTCCTTGAAAAAATCGAGGGTGCGCCGGTTGGCGGTCTCCGCCGCGGCCTTGTCGAAGTGCTCGCCGCCGATACGGGCAAAGGCGTGATCCTGCGCCGGATAGGAATGCAGGGTGATGCCGGCCCGGCCGGAGAGGGCGGCGATGATCTTCTCCTGCGCCGGCTTGGGCACGAACTGGTCCTTGCCGGCGATGTGCAGCAGCAAGGGTTTGTTGACGGATTTGGCTTCGCCCAGAAGTTCGTCCAGGCCGACGCCATAGTATCCGACGCTGCAATCCGCATCGGTGCGCGCGGCCATCAGATAAGCCAGCTTGCCGCCCAGGCAGAAGCCGATCGCGCCCACGGTGCCGGTACACGCCTTGTGCCCGCGCACGTGCGCCAAGGTGGCGCGCAGATCGTCGATGCCCTTGTCCGCATCGAAGGCCATGAACAACTCAAACGCGCGATCCCACTCGGCCTTGGTTTTGTCGGTGATCTGGATGCCCGGCTCGATGCGCCAGAATATATCCGGACAACAGGCCAGATAGCCGGCCTCGGCCAGCCAATCGCAGACGTCGCGCATCACCTGGTTGACGCCGAAAATCTCCTGCGCCACCACGATGCCCGGCGCCGGTGTTTTTTTCGGCAGTGCCAGATAACCGGAAAATTTCCCGTCCGGTCCGCTGATGGTGATCTCGGGCATGGCCTTCTCCTCCCAACTGGATCCCGAAACTCTATCGCCCCGCGGGTGCGTTTGTCACGGCTGGGGCGGATGGCGCGAACAGATCGCGGCCCTCGGGCACGGCGCGTTCGTGGGCCAGCAGGGCGCGCTTGCTGTCCCGGCCACGGCCGCCGGAAAACCCGCCCAGGCGGCCGCCGCCGGCGACCACCCGGTGACACGGGATGATGATGGGAATCGGATTGGCGCCGCACGCCTGGCCGACCGCCCGGGCGACACCGCCAACCTCGCCCGCCAGCTCGCCATAGGTCCGCATGCGGCCAAAGGGAATGGCCGACATCGCCGTCCAGACGCGGCGTTGAAACGGTGTGCCCTCCGGCGCCACCGGCAGGTCGAAGTTTTGCAGATCCCCGGCGAAATAGGCCGCGAGTTGCGCGACCGCCCGGTCGAGCACGGCCTTGTCCGCGTCAGCGGCCGGCGGCCGGTCGCGCTCGGTCTTGCCGCACCACGTCAGATGCGTGAGCGCGCCATCGCGTGCGCACACAAGCAGGTCACCCACCGGCGAAGCGATGCGGCGGGCGGCGATGGGTGGTTCGGAGTCCGTGACCATGGGCATGAGTGTGTCAGATGGACAGCGCCGTCGCCAACTCTTCGGCATCGGTGAGCGGCAGCGAACAGCTCGGCCCCCGGCACACATAGGCGGTGGCCCGGCCGTCCAGCTGGTCCTTTCCGGCGGCCGGATGAGTGGCGGGCAGGCTTTGTCCCGGCGCGATCACCTGGAGCACGCGGTTGGGCACGCAGACACCGTAAATCGCCCGGAGCAGCGCTTGCGTATCGGCGCTCTCTCGCGCGCCCACCACGACGATCTGCACCGCCCGCTGCAACAGCTCGCTGCCGTTGAGGAACGTGGACAGGGGCAAAGGATTGCGCGCCAATTCGCCGGAAAAGGCGGCGCAGAGGGCCTCCGCCCTGTCGCCATAGCGATCCGCGCCGGTGAGGTAATAGAGCCGGGCGAGGACGCCCAGCATGATGCCGTTACCGGCCGGCACGGCGCTGTCATAGGCGGACTTGGCGCGCACGATCAACGCCTCGCCGTCGTCGGGAGTTTGAAAGTAGCCGCCGCCGGCCGCATCCCAGAAATGCCGGTCCAGCACGTCGACCCAGATTTCGGCGCGCGCCACATAGGCGCTTCGTCCGGTGGCTTCGGCCAAGGCGAGGGCGGCGGCGGCCATGTTGGCGTAGTCGTCGAGCAGGCCAGCGTGCCGGGCGCGGCCATGGCGCCAGGCGTGACACAGGCGTGATCCATCGCCCATCTTGTTCTGCACGAAGGCGAAGGCGCGCGTGGCGGCGGCCAGCCAATCCGGCCGGTCGAAAATCGCCGCCGCGTCCGCCAGGGCGGCGATCATCAGACCATTCCAGTCGGCCAGCACCTTGTCATCCCAGGTGGGACGCACGCGTTTGCCGCGCGCCGCCAACAGGGCTTGGCGCAGCGGCGCCATGCGCTGCTCCTCGTCATCGGCCGCGGCTGCATCCAAGACCGGCGTGCGCGAGCGGTTGAGGATGGTCTGGCCTTCCCAGTTGCCGCCCGGCGTCACGTCGTAGACGCGCTTGAACGCGGCCGCGTCATCGCCGAGAACCGTGTCGATCTCGGCTTCGCTCCAAACGTAGAACCTGCCCTCCTCGCCTTCGCTGTCCGCATCGAGGGCGCTGGCGAAGGCGCCCGTGGGAGAGCCCGTGGGGTCACGTCCGCTGCCGTCTCCATCGGCGATCATCTCACGCAACACCCACTCCACGGTCTCGCGCACGCGCCGGGCATAGAGCGGCGCGCGCGAATCCTGCCAGGCCCAGCTCAGAAGATCGATGATCTGCGCGTTGTCGTAGAGCATCTTCTCGAAATGCGGCACCAGCCAGCGATTGTCGACCGTATAGCGGGCAAAGCCGCCGCCCAGATGGTCGTAGATGCCGCCCTCGCACATCTTGCGCAGGGTCAGCGCGACGGCATCGCGGTATGGCGCGGCGCGGCTGCGCTTCCAGGCCCGCCACAGTTGCTTGAGGGCCGGGGCCTGGGGAAACTTTGGCGCATTGCCCAGTCCGCCCTCCGCCGGGTCGATCTGGCGGACCAGATGCGCCGCGATCTGATCGATGGTCTCCGGTGCAATCAGGCCGGCCGGGGTATTGGTGGAGAGCTTGTTCAGCGCCTCCTGGATCGCCGCGACATTTTGCCGGACCCGTTCGCCGTCGTCGCGATAGAGGGCGGCGATGCGCGCGAGAATATCGGGAAACCCCGGCCGGCCGAAGCGGGCCTCGGGCGGGAAATAGGTGCCGCCCCAAAACGGCCCGCCCGCCGGGGTGAGGAACATGGTCAGCGGCCAGCCGCCCTGTTGGCCGAGCAGGGCCAGGGCCTGCTGATAGATGGCATCGATATCCGGCCGCTCTTCCCGGTCCACCTTGATGTTGACGAACAGATCGTTCATGGGCGCGGCAATGGCCGGGTCCTCGAACGATTCATGGGCCATCACGTGGCACCAGTGACAGGCCGCGTAGCCGACCGACAGAAGGATGGGCTTGTTCTCCCGCTTGGCGGCGGCGAAGGCTTCCACGCCCCAGGCTTGCCAGGCGACCGGATTGTCCTTGTGCTGTTGCAGATAAGGGCTGATCTCTTCGCCCAAGCGGTTCGTCAGGGGGCTGTTGGTGGGGAGCGGCGGTGGGGCCATTCAGGGGGATGCTCCGGCGGCGGGTGCGAACGTCGAGTTGCGGCCTGACATTCGCGCGGACGCGGCTTATGTTAGGGAGTGGCGCAACTATGAGCAGGGCTTTGCGGCGGGCTCAACCACAAACGGTTTGGGGAATTGGCCAGTATGAAAGTCACCATCGACGTCGAATGTACGCCGGAGGAAGCGCGCCGCTTCTTCGGGTTGCCCGATGTGGCGCCGGTCCAGCAAACCATGATGGACGAGCTTGAACGGCGCCTGTTGGCCGGGCTGGACTCGATGGAACCGGACGCGATTATGAAAACCTGGCTGCCGCTGGGACTGCAGGGCATGGATCAGTTGCAGAAGATGTTCTGGGCCCAGATGAACAAGACCCCCGGCGCCAAGCCCCAGGACAAGACATAGCGGCCATGAACGATGCACCCGGGAAACTGGCGGGGAAACGCGCCGCCGGCCCGCCGGCCCCGGCGGAGGATCCGGCGCCGTTCTACGTGCACCATGTGTTTTGCTGCATCAACGAGCGGCCGGCCGGGCACCCGCGCGGCTGCTGCAAGGAAAAGGACGCGGTGCGCCTGCGCAACTACATGAAGGCGCGGGCCAAGGAACTGGGCCTGAAGGGTGTGCGCATCAATGCGGCCGGCTGCCTGGATCGCTGCGAGCTGGGGCCGACCATGGTCATCTACCCGGAAGGGGTGTGGTACCGGTGCCGGACGACGGAGGATATGGACGAGGTCCTGCAGACCCATCTTGTGCAAGGGGGGCGGGTGGCGCATCTGATGCTGCAACCGGACGATGCGGGTCCCGTGACGGAGCGTGTGGACGAGCCTGACTCTGGGGCTTCCAGGACCGATAAGCCCAGGTAGACAAGACAAAGAGCCGATTATTACGAATGCGAAATAAACCAGCATTGACCTTGGTGGCAGACCGGCCGTCGCCGGCGCCGGTCCAGGCGGCCGGCCGGGAGACGATTTATGCCGTCTCCAGCGGCGTGGGCCGCGCCGGTGTGGCCGTGCTCCGCCTCTCCGGGCCGGGGGCCGGGGCGGCCCTGACCGCGCTGGCTGGGCGTTTGCCGCCGGCCCGGCGGGCGGTTCTGGCGCGATTGCGGGATCCGGCGGACGGCCAGACCATCGATAAGGGCCTGGTGCTCTGGTTTCCCGCGCCGGAGAGCTTTACCGGCGAGGATGTGGCCGAATTGCACGTGCACGGTGGGCGGGCGGTGACGGCCGCGGTTTTTGCGGTTCTGGAGCGCCTGCCGGGCTTGCGCCCGGCCGAGGCCGGGGAATTCGTCCGCCGGTCGTTCGACAACGGCAAGCTGGATTTGAGCGAGGTGGAGGGCCTGGCGGATCTGATCAACGCCGAGACCGAGGCCCAGCGGCGCCAGGCCATCGGCCAGCTCGACGGTGCCCTCGGGCGGCTCCTCCAGGGCTGGCGCACGGCGTTGGTCGCGGCCCTCGCCCACGTGGAGACGACCATCGATTTTGCCGACGAGGACCTGGCGCCGGACGCCGGGCCGGATGGACTTTTGGAGACTGTAAAACACAATATATTGTGTATAGAAAAAGAAATAACACTATATATTGATGACAGTTACCGCGGGGAGCGGGTTCGCCAGGGCTTGACGGTGGCCATCGTGGGCACTCCGAATGTGGGTAAATCCAGCCTGCTCAATGCCTTGGCCCGGCGCGATGCGGCCATTGTTTCGGATGTGGCCGGAACCACCCGGGATGTGATCGAAGTCTATCTGGATGTGGGGGGCTATCCGGTGACCTTGGCCGATACGGCGGGCCTTCGCCAAGGCACCGGTCAGGGCACCGGCGAAAACGCCGGCGATGAGGGGCCGCAGGCAAGCATCGAGGCCGAAGGCATGCGCCGGACCCGGGCGCGGGCCGCCGTGGCCGATCTCAAGGTGGCCGTTTTCGATATCCGTGCGGCCGCGCCGCCGGATGCCGCCACCCGGGCGCTGGTCGATGACAACACCTTGGTGGTCCTCAACAAAGGGGATTTGGCCCCGGAATTGGCTGCGGAATTGGTGTCGGCTGCCGTTTGCGGTCAGGCCGCCATCACCGTCTCGGCCAAGACCGGGGTGGGCCTGGCGGCGCTGGAGCAGGCTTTGGGCCGCGCCGCCGCCAGCCGCTTGGAGGCGGGCAGCGACTCGCCTGTGTTTTCCCGGGCCCGGCACAGGCGCGCGCTCCAGGATTGCCGCGCGGCACTGGGCCGGGCGGTGACCGCGCCCTTGGCCGAATTGGCCGCCGAGGACCTGCGCCTGGCCCTGCGGGCCCTGGGCCGGATAGCCGGGTCGGTGGATGTGGAGGATATCCTGGACGTGATTTTCCGGGATTTCTGTATTGGTAAATGACCCCTTAACGACGGTTGGACCTGGGAAATGTTTCACGTGAAACAATTTCCCATAGAAATGATGTAAATATGTTTCACGTGAAACATTCGGCCCCGGCGGAATGGGCCCCAAGGAAGACCGAGGGCCGCCATGACCGCAGCCTATGATGTCATCGTGGTCGGTGGCGGCCACGCCGGCTGCGAGGCCGCGGCCGCGGCGGCCCGCATGGGGGCGCGGACTCTGCTGCTCACCCATCAGCTGGGAACCATCGGGGCCATGTCCTGCAACCCGGCCATCGGCGGGCTGGGCAAGGGCCATCTGGTCTGCGAGATCGACGCTCTGGACGGGCTCATGGGCCGGGCCATCGACCGGGCGGGCATCCAGTTCCGGGTTCTCAATCGCTCCAAGGGCCCAGCGGTACGGGGCCCCCGGGCCCAGGCGGACCGGCGCCTCTACAGAGCCGCGATCCAGGACCTTCTGAACGAGACCCCGAATCTGCAGATTCGCGCTGCCGCGGTCGAGGATCTCAGCCTGGGCACATCCGGGCGGTGCGCCGGCGTTCGCTTGGCCGATGGGAGCACAATTGCGGCCGGGGCGGTCGTTCTGACCACCGGGACTTTCTTGCGCGGCCTGATTCACATGGGAGAGCGCAAGGTGCCCGCCGGCCGGGTCGGCGAGGCGCCCGCGGTGGGCTTGGCCCAAAGCCTGGACCGGCTGGGCTTCCGCCTGGGCCGGTTGAAGACCGGGACGCCGCCGCGCCTGGACGGCACCACCATCGATCATGGTGTCCTGGAGGCACAGGCCGGGGACGACCCACCGCGGCCATTCTCCTCCCTGACCGAGCGAATCACCCAGGCGCAGATCGTCTGCCACATCACCCACACGACCCCGGCCAGCCATGACCTGATCCGGGCCAATCTCCACCGGGCGCCCATGTATTCCGGCCAGATCGAGGGCACCGGCCCGCGCTATTGCCCCTCCATCGAAGACAAGGTGGTCCGCTTCGCCGAGCGGGAACGCCACCAGATCTTCCTCGAGCCGGAGGGATTGGACGATCGGACCGTGTATCCCAACGGCATATCCACGTCCTTGCCCGAGGAGATCCAGGCCGCCGTCCTGAAAACCATCCCGGGGCTGGAGCGGGCCGTGATGGTGCGCCCGGGGTATGCCATCGAGTACGATCACGTGGACCCGCGGGAGCTGCGGCCGACCCTGGAAACCCGCCGCTTGCCCGGCCTCTATCTGGCGGGGCAGATCAACGGCACCACCGGCTACGAGGAGGCGGCGGCCCAAGGGCTGATGGCCGGCATCAATGCCGCCCGGCAAACGGGGAAGGCGGCGGGGGACGCCCCGGCAGGGGACTTCGTTCTCGACCGGGCGCAGGGCTACATCGGGGTGATGATCGACGATCTGGTGACCCGCGGGGTGACCGAGCCCTATCGCATGTTCACCAGCCGCGCCGAATACCGGCTGCACCTGCGGGCCGACAATGCGGATCAGCGGCTGACCGCCCTGGGTGTGGCCGCCGGGTGCGTCGGGCCGGCCCGGGCCGCGGCCTATGGCCGCAAGAAGCAGGCCCTGGCGGCGGCGCGGACCCTGGCCGCCGGGCTGATTCCCGCCGCCGGCGATCTGGCCAGCTTCGAGATTCCCGGCGGTCGCGACGGCGCCCGGCGCAGCGCCCTGGATCTGCTCCGTCTGCCCGGTGTCGATGTGGCGCGGCTTGCCGCCCTTTGGCCGGAGCTGGCGACCCTGACCCCGGTGGTGGCGGAGCAGTTGGAGATCGAGGCCCGCTATGCCGGCTATCTGGCGCGCCAGGACGCGGATGTGCGCGCCTATCGCCGCGATGAAAGCTTGGAGCTTCCCGCCGATCTCGCCTATGAGGCCATCCCGAGCCTGTCCACGGAAACTCGCCAGGTTCTGAGCCGGGCCCGGCCGGCCACCCTGGGCGCGGCCGGCCGTTTGCCGGGGATCACCCCGGCGGCCCTGGTGGCCTTGCTGCGCTTCGTCAAACGGCGCGCAGAGACCCGGGACACCGCGGCCTAAGGGGAGAGGCTCAGGGGCGATGACGGCCGACTTTCACTCTCTATCATCTTCGCCGTATCCGTCTCCCGGCATCCCGTGACCCAAGCCCCCCTGTCGCTTGCGGCCTTTCAGAGCGCCGCCAATGTTTCACGTGAAACAATGGCCCGCTTGGAGACCTATGCCGACCTGCTGCGCAAATGGTCCGGGGCCATCAATCTGGTGGCCCGGCCCAGCCTGGACGATCTGTGGCGCCGGCATGTCCTCGATTCGGCACAGCTCTGGCCCCTGCTGCCGCCGGCCCCGGGGAACCGGCCGCGGGTCGTGGTGGATCTGGGCAGCGGCGCGGGATTCCCGGGGCTGGTGCTGGCGATCCTGGGGGCGGGCACGGTCCATCTGATCGAGGCCGATGGCCGCAAATCCGTGTTTCTGCGCGAGGTGGCGCGGGCCACCGGGACCCCGGTCGTGGTGCATGAGCAGCGCATCGAGGCGGTTCCACCGCTGGCCGCGGACGTGGTCACCGCCCGTGCCTGCGCCCCGTTGCCCCGTCTGCTCGACCTGGCGGCGCCCTTTCTATGCCCCGCCGAACCCGGTGGCCCAGATGGTATCGGGCTCTTTCTCAAGGGTCGTACCCTGCAGAAGGAATTGACCGACTCGTCCGGAAAGTGGAAGATGCGCTTTGACCTCCACCCGAGCCGCACCGATCCGGGGGCTCACATCCTGCGGCTCAGTCAGCTGGTCGAGGGGGATTGACGGTCGTGATACCACATCTTGTACACAACAGCGACGAGCCGGCGCCACGCCGGGCGCGCATCCTGGCGATCGCCAACCAGAAGGGCGGGGTCGGCAAGACCACCACCGCCGTCAACCTGGCGACCGCCCTGGCCGCCTGCGGCAAGCAGGTGCTGCTGGTCGATCTGGACCCGCAGGGCAATGCCAGCACCGGCCTGGGGCTGCATCCGGAACAGCGCCGCCGCAACGTCTATCAGGTGCTGATCGGCGACATGCCCCTGGCCGACGGGGTGGTCGATACCGCCGTACCCGGCCTGTCCATCCTGCCGGCGGACGTCGATCTCTCCGGCGCCGAGTTGGAGCTGATCGACATTCCGCAGCGGGAATACTTGCTGCGCCAGGCGCTCGCCGGCGACGACTCCTACGACTACATATTGATTGACTGTCCACCCGCGCTAGGTCTGCTGACCCTCAATGCGCTGGTGGCCGCCGCCGCAGTGCTCGTGCCCCTGCAGGCCGAATTCTATGCCCTGGAAGGCCTGTCCCATCTGGTGCGCACCATCAAGCGCGTGAAGCGAGCCTTCAACGCGCCCTTGGAAATACAAGGTATTGTGTTAACCATGTTCGATAGACGCAATAACTTGTGTGATATGGTAGCCAAGGACGTTCGTGAACATATGGGTGACTTTGTCTACGATACGGTCATTCCGCGCAATGTCCGGGTCTCCGAGGCGCCGAGCCATGGCAAGCCGGTGCTGCTCTACGACGTCGCCTGTGCCGGCTCGCAAGCATATATCCACCTGGCGCGGGAAATCCTCCGCCGCGAGCAGGCCCAAGGCCACACGCCGGCCTTGGCGATTTGACGCGCCGCCACCACCGCCTCTGAAGCTCCGGGTTCGGCCGAGACGCCGTTGGAAAGGAAGCGGGCCATGAACGACGACGCCCCAGCGAGCGAGACGGGCAAGCGCACAAATCTGGGCCGTGGGCTGGCCGCCCTGTTCGGCGAGGAAAGCCAGGACTATGCCTCGCTGGACAAGGTGCGCACCACCAAGCCGGTGCCGATCGAGCATCTGCACCCCAATCGCTTTCAGCCCCGCCGAGATTTCGAGCCGGAGGCCCTGAAGGCCCTGGCCGAATCGATCGCCGCCAACGGCATCCTGCAGCCGATCCTGGTGCGCCGGCACAGCGAGCGGCCCAGCGAATTCGAGATCGTCGCCGGCGAGCGCCGCTGGCGGGCCGCCCAATTGGCCAAGGTCCACGAAATACCGGTGGTGATCCGCGAGTTCTCCGACGCCCAGGCCCTGGAAGCGGCCATCGTCGAGAACATCCAGCGGCAGGACCTCTCGCCCATCGAGGAAGCCCACGGCTATCAGCGGCTGCTGACCGAGTTCAAGCACACCCAGGAGCAGATCGCCCAGGCCCTGGGCAAAAGCCGCAGCCATATCGCCAACACGGTCCGCCTGCTCAGCCTGTCGGAGGCGGTGCAGGACATGGTCAGCCGGGGCGAGCTGTCCGCCGGCCATGCGCGGGCCGTGCTCGGCGCGCCCGATCCGGACGCTTTGGCTAAGCGCATCGTGGCCGAGGGTCTGACGGTCCGCCAGGCCGAACGCCTGGCCCGCGGCGAAGGGGATGCGGCGCAAAAGAGCGGCAAAGCGGCGCCGCCGGCCGGTAAGGCGCCGCCGGTGGCGAAGGACCCGGATACCATCGCCTTGGAGCGGGATTTAACGGCCTTGCTCGGCCTGAAGGTCACCATCGAATTCCACGGCCAGGGCGGCTCGCTCACCGTCCACTATCAGACCCTGGAGCAACTGGACGATGTCTTGCATCGCCTGAACCAGATGCCCCGGGGCGCAAACGTGTAGAGTGGGGCGCGGACGTGTAGAGTCCACCGGATATGGCCCGAAACATGGATCGTTGGTAGATCGAAACAAATTAGAAACACTATGTTCCGAGATCGAAACGATCCGCTGATTTCCTGAGTAATCAGAAAATTAACCCCTCCATCCCGTCAGGCGCGCCGGGCTCGCCGGCCGGGGGCCTTGGTGGCCACTTCGAGCAAGGCCCGCGCCGCGAGGGCCGCATCCGGCGCGCCGGTTCGCTTGCAGGCGGCCTCCGCTTCTTGCAAGCGGCCGATGGCCAGGCCCACGTTCGGCGCCGGCCACGACCCGGCCTGTGCCCGGAACCGCTGGGCATAGCGCCAAAAAATCGGCCGCCGCAAAGCCTTGATGGCGGCATCGAGCGGCTTTCCCTGGGCTAAGAGCCCGGCGACCAGGTGCAAAGCCTCGAAATGGCGGGCCACGGTGCGCAGGGCGCGCACCGGGGCGGAGCCTTCCTGTTGTCCGCGGGTGAAGGCCCGCTCCACCGCCGCGAGATCGCCATCGCCCACGGCGAAGGCCAGATCGTCCAAAGAAATCGTCGCGCTGTCGCCGATGCACTGGCGCGCCGCGGATAAATCCACCGGCTGCAAGGCACCGGTGCCGGCGCCATCGCTTGCACCGCCCACGTACAGCGCCAGCTTTTCGATTTCCCGCCGCGTGAGTTCCCGATCGCCGCCCAGATTGTCCGCCAGATAGGCGATCACATCGCGGCTTGCCGACAGGCCATGGGTGCGCAAGGCCTCGGCGATCACCGTTGGCAGGCTACGCGCGTCATCGTGATAGCAGGCGATGGCCACCGCGCACGCGGCGGATTCAATGGCGCGGCGCAGGGGCGAGCGGGCGTTCAGATCGCCGGCCTCGGCGATCACCAGCGCCTCGCCAACCGGGTCGGCCAAAAAGTCCCGAAACCGGGGCGCCAGGCCGTCATCGGCACCGCGCACATGCACGACCCGCCGGCCGCCGGCAAACGAAAGCGCCGCCGCTTCGTCCGGCAGGCGCGTCGCATCGGTGCGCACCTCGGCCGCCTCAAGAGTGGCGATACGAAACGGATCGGCCGCGTCTCCGGCCACCGCGCTCATCAGGGTGCGGCAGCGTTCCCGCACCAGGCCCGCATCTGGCCCAAAGATCAGCACGGCCCGCACGTGTGCATCGGGTGCTGCGAGAAACGTGTCGATCTCACGGGGTGGAAGCTTTGCCATAAGCCCGGACGAAATTCTTGCTGCCGGTCAGGATCCGGCGCTGGCGAGGTTGGCGAAATAGATGCCGAGACGCGTACGGATGTCCTCGGAAACCTCGCGCAAGCCGCGCTTGCGGGCATTCAGCTCGGAACTGGTGGTGGCAAACTGGCTGGTCAGGATGTTGTAGCTGTTGACCGACCGGGCCTGGCCGCGCAGCACGACCTCGCTGGTGGCGATCTCGTGCAGCACGAATTGCGCGGCCAGAGTCAAATTGGCGCGGGTGGCCGTTTCATCCTTGCGAATGCTCAATTCCTGACGGGATTCGATCAAAACAATCCGCAGTTCGAAATCCGGTTTGCGCGGCTGGCCGCCCGGATTCAGGCGATCGCGCAGCAGGTTGTGCAGCTGCTGGCCGATGCGGTCCGGCAGCGGTGCGATTTGCACGGTGGCCATGCGCTCCGTCGGCGAGGCCGCACCGTTCGCCGCCGGGCCGTAGAGAGGATGGAAACCGCAGCCGGAGAGCAGCAGCATCACGGCGAGCACAGCCGTGCCGATGCCGATGCGTCGTGCGCCCCGTTGTTTCCTACACCACCACATTGACGATCCGATTTTGCACTACCACCACCTTGCGCGGCGTCTTGCCGTCCAGAATGCGCTGGACCGCCGGCAAAGCCAATGCCGCATCGCGCGCCGTATCGTCCGGCGGATCGCGGGGCAGATCCACGGTGCCGCGCAGCTTGCCGTTCACCTGAACGGCGACAGTCACCGCCTCGTCGCGGGTCAATGCCGGGTCGGCCTCGGGCCAAGGCACGTCGACCAAGAGACCTTGCGCGCCCAGGCAGCGCCACATTTCCTCCGCCAGATGCGGCACCATGGGGCCGCACAACTGGGCCAGCGCCTGCAAGCCTTCGCGCAGAACCCAGCCGCTGTCGGCCCCGGGTTTTCCGGTCCCGCCGCGGAAGTCGGCCAGGGCGTTGGCCAGTTCGTGAATGCGGGCGACCGCGCGATTGAACCGGAACGCTTCGATATCCTCGGTGACCGCGGCGATCGCCTTGTGGGTGGCCCGGCGCATGGCCAAGGCGCCGGCGCCGAGCGCTGCCGGGGCCGGGGTTGTCGGCGGCGGCAGGGTCTCCGCCGCCTCGGCGACCAGGCGCCACAGCCGCTGCATGAAGCGGAAGGCGCCTTCGATTCCCGCCGTGGTCCATTCCATATCCCGTTCCGGCGGGCTGTCCGACAGCATGAACCAGCGCGCCGTATCCGCCCCATAGGTGCCGATGATGCGGTCCGGATCGACGGTGTTGTTCTTGGATTTGCTCATCTTTTCCGAGCGGCCGACGGTCATCGGCCGGCCGTCCCGGGTGACCGGCTGGCCTTGCCCGTTGTACTGCACGGCATCGGGGGATAGCCATGCGCCGTCCGGGTCGCGGTACGTTTCGTGGCAAATCATGCCCTGGGTGAAGAGGCCGTCGAACGGCTCATCCACGCTCAGATAGCCGCACTGTTTCAAGGCCTTGGTGAAGAACCGGGCGTACAGCAGATGGAGCACGGCGTGCTCCACGCCGCCGATGTACTGATCCACCGGCAGCCAGTGGTCTACGGCGGAGCGTTCGAACGCGGTATCCGCGCGCGGGCTGCAGAAACGGGCGAAATACCATGAGGATTCGACGAAGGTATCGAATGTATCCGTCTCCCGCCGGCCGGCCGCGCCACAGCTTGGGCATGGCACATGCTGCCACGTGGGATGCCGCACGAGGGGATTGCCGGGGGCAGAAAAGTCCACGTCTTCCGGCAACTCGATCGGCAGATCCGCCTCCGGCACCGGGACGATGCCGCAGTCGGCGCAATGGATGATCGGGATGGGACAGCCCCAATACCGTTGCCGCGAGACGCCCCAGTCGCGCAAACGGTATTGAATGGTCCCTTCGCCCAGGCCCAGCTCGCTCAGGCGGGCGATAACCGCGGCCTTGGCGGCCTCGACGCTCAGACCATCGAGAAAGGCCGAGTTATAGGCGGTGCCTTCGCCGACGAAGGCTTCCTCGGCGATGGCGAAGGTCGCCGGATCGGCGCCGGGCGGCAGCACCACGGGCAAGACCGGCAGATCGTACTTGCGGGCGAAATCCAGATCGCGCTGGTCATGGGCCGGACAGCCGAAGATGACGCCGGTGCCATACTCCATGAGCACGAAATTGGCGATAAAGACCGGTAATTCCAGGTTCTCGACAAACGGATGGCGAGCAACAACGGGTATGCGCAAGCCGCGCTTTTCCGCCGTCTCGATGGCCTCCTGACTGGTGCCGAGGCGCGCGCACTCGGCGATGAAGGCGGCGGCGCTCGCATCCGTGCGGGCCACGGCCGCGGCCATTGGGTGATTCGGGGAAATGGCGCAGAACGAGGCACCAAAAAGCGTGTCCGGCCGGGTCGTGAAGACCTCCAACCGGTCGGCTTCTCCCGCCGGCTGGCCGCGCAGGAAGAAAAAGATGCGTGCCCCGGACGAGCGGCCGATCCACTTTTCCTGCATCAGGCGAACTTTGTCCGGCCACCGGGTCAAGCCTTCGAGGGCGGACAAAAGCTCGTCGGCGAAGGCGGTGATGCGAAAGAACCACTGGGCCAGCTTGCGCTGCTCCACGGGCGCGCCGGAGCGCCAGCCCCGGCCGTCGATCACCTGCTCGTTGGCCAGCACCGTGTGATCGACCGGGTCCCAGTTGACCCAGGATTCCTTGCGATAGGCCAAACCGGCGGCCAGGATATCGAGGAACATCTTCTGCTCGTGCCGGTAATAGTCCGGATGGCAGGTGGCGATCTCGCGCCGCCAATCGATGGACAGCCCCATGCCCTTGAGCTGCCCGCGCATGGCGGCAATGTTCTCCAGGGTCCATTTGCGCGGGTGGACGCCCTTGGCCATGGCCGCATTTTCCGCCGGCAGGCCGAAAGCATCCCAGCCCATGGGGTGCAAGACCGCAAAGCCGCGCGCCCGTTTGTAGCGGGAGATGACGTCGCCGATGGTGTAGTTGCGCACGTGGCCCATGTGGATGCGCCCCGACGGGTACGGGAACATCTCGAGAACATAGTATTTCGGTTTGGCGCCGCTGTCATCGGGCACGGCAAAGCACGCGGCCCGGTCCCAGGCCGCCTGCCATTTCGCTTCGCTGTCCTTGAAGTTGTACCGGCTCATTTCCGGGCCCGCGCGGCCTTGTTGGCTCTAGACATCGGGCACCGTCGCCACGCCGCCGTATGTTGACCTGTTCAGCCGAGGCTGACCCGTCGTCTGCGGGTTATTGCAATCCGGCGATGCGCAGCTGCCGGGCCCGGGTGAGGATGGCGTTTTCCAGATCGATGGTCGTATTCTGGTCCACCTTGGCATCGATCCAGCCATCGGCTCCGTCGCGATTTTGCCGGAACACCGCGGCCCGCACCCCATCGGCCCGCAGATCGCGGCCCAGGATATAGACGGTCACCTTGAAACGCTCCCCTTGCGTTTCCGGTGGGCTGTACCAGTCGGTGATGATGACCCCGCCAAACGGATCGGCCGAGGCCAAAGGCATGAACGAGATGGTATCCAGCGAAGCCCGCCAGAGGAAGCTGTTCACGCCGATGCCGCCCCCGCCCCCGCCCCCGTCCTGCGGTGCGGTTTCCTTGCCGCCCAGGATATTCAGGCCGGAATCGCCAAAGACGCTTTGACTGGGCGCATACGTGCCGCCGCCGCCGGCCGGGTTGGTGCGGGGATAGGCGGTCTCCGGGTCGGCATACTGGCAGGCCTGCACGAGCAGCAGAAGCCCGCCCAGGCCGGCGAAGACGACAATTCGCAGATACCGTCGAATCACACGTAACCTCCCGCCGCCCCAGTCGCTTGAGTCTGGCCGAGTGTAGGTCGACTTGGCCGCCTGTGTACATCACTTTTGCCTATACTCGTCAAGGATGCAGATCACCGGCACGCCCAGCATCGCGGGCAGTCCGGGCGCGATGAACGGTTCAAAGCTGTGGCGGGACTGCGCCGACGTCGCCCGTATTGTCCGTGACATTTCCGCCGCGGCGCACCGGATTCCAGGGGGGGCCGGTGAGGTAAGGGCCACATATTCCCCTCAAACCCCCACACTTTTTTCTGGGAAGCGTTCTATGCTCCGCGCTGTGACGTAGTACAGGCGAGGGGGTGCACTCATTCGTCTTCGAGGGGATGCCGAAGATTTCGGTGCCGGACATACGGCGGGGAAACTCCACGATCCGAGCCTCGACTTTCATCCGGACAACGTCCGTCAGGAAGGCGAGATTCATTTCGATGGCGCAACGACCCTGGACAACGGTCTGACCGTCGGCATCTCGGTTCAGCTCGAGGCTGTCACCCAAGCGGATCAGATCGACGTGACGTACGTCTATTTCGAAGGCGACTTCGGCCGGGTGAACGTCGGCGCCGAAAGTGCCGCACCGTATCTGATGGCCTACGCCGCGCCGTTCGTCGGATTGGGGGTCAACTCGCCGAATTTCCTGCTGTTCGCCCAGCAAGGCGGCGCCCCGACCTACAGCTATCTGATCGGCAGCGGCGATGCCAACAAGCTGACCTACTTCACGCCGCGGATCAGCGGTTTCCAGTTCGGCATCAGCTATACGCCAAACGTGGATGCGCCCGGGGGCGCCCGGGGGCGATCGGCAAACCTTTGGCCTGACCAGCGACAACGACGAGGACGAGCAGTCCAACTGGATCAGCCTAGGCGCCAATTACGAAAACTCGTTCGATAGCGTCGACGTGGCCCTGTCCCTCGGCTACGAGCGCGGCGATGTGGAGGCGGATGCCGACGGCACGTCCGACAATCATACCTCCTGGTTTGTCGGCGGCAATGTCGGCTTCTCCGGTTTCACGGTCGGCGGCTCCTACTCCGTATCGAACCAGGGCCTGAGCGGCGACAACGATGACACCGCCTTTGACGTCGGCGTCAGTTACACGGCCGATCCTTGGGCGATCAGCGTGACGTACCTGCACGGCGAGCAGGAAAACGGCGCCGGCGCGTCCGAAGACGAGGTGGATCTCATCGA
>DASWJP010000013.1:0-6436 GCA_036397065.1 Kiloniellales bacterium
GGTCGGGCATAACACCATCCGCCGGGCTGCCCATTCGGCCAAGGGCGAGGAGCAGAGCCTGTGGCAGCCGCCGGACCGGATTCTGGAAACGATACACTATTTTGGCGGCCGCTTCTGCTCCGGTCTGGAACATCTGGCCAATGCTCGGGAGCAGGCGCACCGGCACGGCTTTGTGACAGATTCGATCCAGATTTCGGCCATGCTTGGGCTGCTGCATGCGGCGCGTGGCAGCCCCGGATCAGCATTGGCCGAATCCCGGGCCGCGATCGATGCGGCAAGCCAGCTTGGCGATGACCGGCATCTGGCGCTCGGCCTGCAGGTTCAGGGAATCGTGCGGACATGGTGCGGAAATCCAAGCCAGGCATTGGCCGATTTCGACACGGCCTTTGACTTGGCCAATAACCGCGGCGATTTGCTCAGGCTTTACCAGATCCGCTGCCACAGAGGACATGCGTTGATCCGTGCGGGTCGGTTTTCGGAGGCGCTCGCCGAGTTGGATTTTGCCCTGGCGATGGCCGCGCGAATGGATATTGCCTTCGCGCTGCCGCTGTGCCGCGCCTGGAAGGCAGGGGCGCTCCTGGAAGCCGGCGATCCTGTGGCGGCAGAAGCCGAAGCGCGGATAGCTTTGCAGATGGCCGCCGCCGCCAACCGGCCATGGGCGCATTCCGTGGCGCACCGCGCCTTGGCAGCGGCCAGAGCGGCGCCCGGTATTGCCGATTTCGCTGGTGCTGAGCGGGCGATCCGACAGGCATTGGAAGAGCAGTATGCCATCGGTCTCGAATTCGAACGCGCTACTTCCCTGGTGGTCTATGCGCGGCTCTTGCAAGTGGCAGGAGACATGCAACGGTCGAAAAGCCTGGTCAGCCAAACTCAGGCGCTTTTCAAGCAACTGAAGATGGTGCTGAGCCGGGACATTCTGCGTGATCTAACCGAGATACGATGCAACCCATGCGGCGTCAGCCGTTAGCGGACGGGTTGGGGCTTCGGTATTTCAAACAGGGTCCAATCGGGCGATAAAATGCAACGAGCGATCGAAAATCCAACTGGCCGGAACCGGGTACAGGCCGAGCGTGTCCAGCCACACCTGTGGCCGCAGGCCAATCCGGGAAAAGGCCAAATGCCATCGCCTCTGGGGCCAGTAATTGTAAGGCAAGACAACGCCATGTGGGGCATTGCCGACCCAATCCATGAAGCGCAATATCGGGCCAGCCAAAAAACCGTCGCGGGTGTGGTCCTTGAGAATGACGGCCTGGCGGGCCACGCGGCGGGCCTCGCGCAAAAGAATTTCCGGATCGTCCGTGTGGTGCAGCACGTCGACGAACATCACCACGTCGAAGCTGCCGTCATCGTACGGGATCGTCTTGCCGTCGAATGGCCGGACCGGTGTATCGGTGGCCGGCCGGACCATCACATCGATGCCGATAACGGAAATGTCGGGGCGCAGCGCGCAAATCAACCGGTCGATGCGACCGTCGCCGCAGCCCACATCCAGCACCTGGGCGCCGGCGGGCAACACCTCGGCCAGACGCGCGGCCAGGATGCGGGTGCGGCGGTCGAAAACCAGGGATCCATGCAGGCGGCCGAGCACGCTCATTCGCGCGCCAATCCCAACACGCTGAAGAAGAAGCTGGAGAAGACGACCTCGATACCCAGAACGATGGCGGTCACGGCTGGCAGCACGAAGCGCATGGACACGGCCGGGTCCAACCCCGCGTATGCGGCACGGCCCCAGAAATCCACGGCATATGCCGAAACACCCAGGCCAGCGAGCAAAAGCACAACCCCGGCCACGATGCCGATCTCCAGGGTGAAGACATCGCCGAGCCGGGTCATTCGCGGATCCTCGGGAAGGAGCTTTGCTTTGATTGCATACGTTTTGGCGAAGATGGCGAAGACGACCGCCTGGAAACCGCAGATGGTGGCCGCGGCGCTGTAGGCGAGGGTGTGAATATCGAACGTGACGTTACCGATGATCCGGGGGCCGGGCAAAAGCCACAGCATGGTCATCAGCCCGATCGCCATCAACGCCGCACCTGGATAGAAGAACAACCAGCGTGGGCTGAACAGCAGGAGGAACCGCAGATGCCGCCACCCGTCTCGCCAGCTGCGCAGATGCGGCGCCCGTGTCCGACCGTCCGGCGACAAGGTGGTGGGCGCCTCGGCGATGCGCAGTTTCCGCAGGGTGGCCTTGACCACCATCTCGCTGGCGAATTCCATGCCGGTGGTGGCCAGGCCGAGATCGGCAATGGCCTCGCGCCGGAACCCGCGCAAGCCGCAATGGAAGTCGCCCACGGGCGCGCCGAAGAACAGGCGGCCCAGGCCGCTCAACACCGGGTTGCCCAGATATTTGTGCAGGAAGGGCATGGCGCCGGGTTCGATGCCGCCGGCAAAGCGGTTGCCCATGACCAGATCGCAGCCCTCGCGCAGCTTGGCAACAAAGGGATCGAGGGCGCTGAAATCGTAACTGTCGTCCGCATCGCCCATGATGACGAATTGGCCGCGGGCCGCGGCGATGCCGGCCATCAGGGCGCTGCCATAGCCGCGCTGCGGCACCGAGACGACACGCGCACCCATGGCGAACGCGATGGCCTGGGAGCCGTCGCTGCTGCCGTTATCGGCGATCACCACTTCACCGGCGATGCCGCGGCTGTCCAGATAGTGCTTGGCCTTGCGCACGCAGATCCCCACGGTTTCGGCCTCGTTCAGGCACGGCATGAGAACCGTCACCTCGCACGGCGGTGCCGCGCGTACGTCGGGGATCTGTTCGGATATGGCGGTTACGGGCATCGGCCTGGCACACCGTTGTTGGCTGAGGGCCAAGTATTTGCGGATCGCCTTTACGCACCGTTAACCCCGGCATTCTCGATAGTTGGCCGATCCGTTAACACGGACCCGGCCGTCTCCGCGGTATCGGCGTGATCATGTTAACCATATTCGCACGCGGTCGTCGCCCATCGGCCGCCGGGAGGCGGGACCGGTGAAACTCATTGTGCAAATCCCCTGCTTCAACGAGGAAGCAACCCTGGCGCAAACCCTGGCCGCCATACCGCGGGCCATTCCCGGGGTGGATACGGTCGAGATTCTGGTCGTCGACGATGGCTCGACCGATGGCACCGTGGACGTGGCCCGGCGCGCCGGCGTCCACCACCTGATCCGGCACACCGCGAACCGTGGCTTGGCGGAGGCGTTCCGTACCGGCCTGGACGCCTGTCTGGGGCAGGGGGCCGATATCATCGTCAACACGGATGGCGACAATCAATATGCCGGAGGTTCGATCCCGGCGTTGATCCGGCCGATCCTGGAGGGCCGCGCGGATGTGGTCATCGGCGACCGCCAGATCGCCGGGAACCCGCATTTCGCCCGGACGAAAAAATGGCTTCAGGCGCTGGGCAGCATGGTGGTGCGGCGGCTTTCCGGAACCTCGGTTCCCGATGCGGTCAGCGGCTTTCGCGCGATCTCACGCAACGCCGCCTTGCGACTCAACATCGTCTCACCCTTCAGCTACACGATCGAGATGTTGATTCAGGCCGGCAAACAGCGCCTGGCGATCGCCTCCGTGCCGGTCGAGACGAACCCGGTGACGCGGCATTCGCGCCTGTTCTCCAATGTTCCGCAGTTCGTTCTGCATTCCATCGCGACCATGCTGCGCATCTACACCATGTACAATCCGCTGCGCACCTTCGCCTATATCGGCGGGGCGCTGGCCGTGGTCGGCGTGGCTCCCATTGTGCGGTTCCTGTTCTTCTATTTTTCCGGCGATGGGGCCGGGCACATTCAATCGCTGGTCCTGGGCGGTGTCTTCTTGATGATGGGGTTCGTCGCCGTCATGGTCGGGGTGGTCGCCGATCTGATCGGGTTCAATCGGCGATTGGTCGAAATGACGCTGCAGAAAGTTCGCGATCTTGAGCTGGCGACCCAGACCGTGCCTTTGCTGAAAAACCCGTCGGTCGAGGTTAGTTTGGCAGAGCACAAGGGTTTGCCAACGGCACATCCGCCCATGGCCGCCGCCGAAACGCGGCAACCGCACGGCCGCTGAGCGTGGCGGCGGCGGCTGTCGACGCACGGGTGAACATGCACGGAGCCAGTTTCGTCGAGCGCGCGGCGGTGGCACTGATCGCCTTGTTTCTGGCTGCTGGATTGCACCGGGTGTTCGTCACCAACATCAATTGGGACGAATTCTACTATCTGTCGTTCGTGCATCTGTATCGCGCCGGCGATTTGACGCTGCCGCTGCAAACCATCCATGTGCGTTTGTTCGCCTGGTTGCCATGGGTTTCCGGCAACGAGGTGCAGCAGATCTTTGCCGGGCGGAGCGTGATGTGGCTGGCGAGCCTGATCTCGGCATGGCTGATCTTCCGCATCGCCGGCCGGTTCAGCAACCGCGTCGGCGATGTGTTCGCGGTGATCCTGTATCTGTCGTTTACCTACGTGATGGATCATGGCACCAGTTTCCGCGCTGACCCGTTGTGCGCGCTTCTGTTCTTGGTGGCCGCCCATATGCTGGTCAATCGAACCACGTGGCCTTACACGATCCCAGCAGCTGCGTTCGCCATGGCGGTGGCCATGCTGGTTTCGCTGAAAAGCGTGTTCTATCTTCCGACCATTGCCGTGTTGCTGGTCGCGCCATTGTTTACCCGGCCAAGATTGCATTCGACACTGCGCCGCCTCGCGATTTTTTCCGCCTGTTTTCTTGTCGCGATGGCCGGATTGTTCGCTTGGCACGGATTTGGCCTTTCGCCCGCGGTGGACACCGAAGCCTTCGTTGCCGCGGCCGGGCGCAAGACCATCGGCATCGATTCGGTGAACATAGCCTGGCCCTATGTCGAACGGGCCTTGGTCGGTAATATTATGGTGTGGATGTTTGTGGCGTCCGGACTATGGGTGGCCGGGGAGCGGTTGATCTCAATTCCTGAACGCGCGGATGCACTCATGGTGTTGTCGTTCACGCTGCCGTTGTTGTCTCTGCTGATTTACCGCAATGCCTTTCCCTACTTCTTCGTTTTTCTCATGGTGGCGGCAATCATCCCCGGCGCTGTCGCCGTGGATCGGTTTGTGGCGCGAGTGGCAGTTTTGGGCGGCACTCAGGCGTCCATCGCCATGGCGGCCGTTCTGACCATCGCAGGTACCGGGTATACCTTGAACTACATGAACAAGCTGCCCGATCAAACGGTGGCACAGGCGGAAATCGTGCGCGTGGTGCACGCGATGTTTCCCGAACCGCTGCCTTACATCGACCGCAACTCGATGATCGCGTCGTTTCCCAAGGTGGGATTCTTCATGAGCACCTGGGGACTGGAATCCTACCGGGCCGCAAACCGGCCGATCATGGCGGATCTGCTTGCTCGCCATGGGCCACCCCTGCTGATCGCCAACACCCCGGCCCTCGATCTGAACAGGGCTGACGCGGAGGACGAAAAAACAAGTCCATACAATCTATTTCCAGAAGACATCAATATTTTACGTGATAATTTTATTCATCATTGGGGCGCCATCTACGTGGCTGGCAAACGTCTTTCGTTGGTGGCCGGCGGCGGTGTCCGGACCTTCGAGATACTCATCCCAGGTTCCTACACCCTGGAAGCAGTGGAGGCGATTTTTCTTGACGATGAGTTGCTAGCGCCGGGCGCGACCGTTGAGTTGACGCGCGGGGCCCATCGAATGGCCGGACCAGAGAGTCAGGCGCTGCAGGTGACGTTGCGTTGGGGGCGGGATTTGTTTGTCCCGTCAGTTCCGCCGTCGCCGCAACCGATCTATACCGGCTTTTGACTCCCGGTCCCCCCACGATGGGACGGATCTGCCTGGTGACATCCAGCTTTCCGCGTTGGGCCGGTGATCCGACCGCGCCGTTCCTGCTACGTTTGGCGCAAGATTTTATGGCGCAAGGCTGGCAGGTCGAGGTTCTCGCACCCCATGCCGCCGGCCTGAAGTCCCGAGAGAGTTTGGACGGCGTGCCGGTGACCCGCTTTCGCTACGCTTGGCCGGAGTCCCAACAGACCCTGTGCTATCAGGGCGGGGCGCTGTTCAACCTGCGGCGTGGGCCGGGCAAATGGATCAAGGTGCCGGTCTTCGTTGTGTGCCAGTATTTGGCGCTCCGCCGATTGTTGCGCACCCTTCCATGCCGGGCGGTGCATGCCCATTGGGTGTTGCCGCAAGGACTCGTCGCCATTGCGGCCGGGCGCGGTGTTCCCATCGTCATCACGGTTCATGGCAGCGATGTGTTCGCTCTGCGTGAATTGCTTTGGACCTGGTTCAAGCGCGTGGCGCTACGCCGTGCCGCGGCGGTTACCGTCAACAGCTCGGCGACCGAAGCGGCAGTTCGCGCAATTGCGCCTGACATTCCGGTGCCGCGCCGTATTCCCATGGGCGCCGCTGTGGCGGGATCGCCACGCGAACGGGAGGATCTGCGCCGGTCGCTGCGCTTGGGCGACGGCCCGGT
>DASWJP010000014.1:0-20636 GCA_036397065.1 Kiloniellales bacterium
GTTGCCGGCCTATACAGGCACCTCGTGCTGGCGGTGCTTGGCAAACATGACGACGTAGTAGATGCGGTATACATTCAGCAGGAAGCCGATCAAGGAGTACAGGGCGATGGCCAGCACGTCATTGCCGAAGAACACCGCCGCTGTGATGGCCGCGGCACGTAAGATCACGCCGACGATTTCGATTCCCAGGAACAGGCGCTGCACACGGAAGATCGGAACCAGCGCCGAGCACGCGACAAAGCAGAACGACGAATACCACCAGAGCGTAAGCCAGCGCGCATAGACGCCAGCACCGCGCCACTCGTCGCCGAAGGCGATGTCGAAGATATCCGGCCCCTCGACAATGATCAGCAACACCGGGACGACGCCCAAGGCAGCCAAAACGGCGGTCGCCTGCATCAGATGCGGGTAGATGCGCTCCTTGGCATGGAGGGCCTTCGCCGCCCGCTCATAAAAAACACGGCGCACGGCGATACCGATCAGGTTTGTCGGCGCCTCCAGCAGGCGCACGGTGAACCAGTACAGCCCCGCCGCCGCCGGGCTGAACATGAGCGCCAGAAAAATGGACGGAACGCTGCCTGAAAGCGCGACGATCATTTCCTTGGGCGCAGCGTATTTGGGAAACTGGTCATGCTCCCGGGCCATCTCCCGCAGGCGCTTCATGTCAAACGAGCTTAGAATCAAATGGAATTCGTTTTTCAACGTGTGCACGCCCAACACGGCCACCGCGAGAATGACCCCAAACACCCGGCCGAAGATCAGGCCCTTGGCGCCTCTGTCCGCCAGGCCCAGGATCACCTGAACGACCACCGTGCCCACCGAGCGGGCGATCATCGAAGCCGATGTCCAAATGTAGTCCTTGCGCCGGTTCGCCCAGAAAAGGACCACGTTAAAGAGGCCGCTGACCAGAACCATTGCCGGTATCCAGACCATCAACGGTGCCGCCTGCGGCCGTTCCATGTGAAAGGCGATCCATTCGCCAACGAAGGGTATGCACAAAAGGGTCAGCGTAGAAATGAAGAGCACGAGCGCGAGGGTGAGAATGAATATGTTGGACGCGTCCTTGTCATCCTTCGCCAGGACGATCGCCAACTCGTACTTCATGCCTGCCATGACCGCGAGCGGGCTGGACACGGCGAATACAACGCTCATCACGCCGAATGCGGTCGGGCTGAAGAGGCGGGACAAGACCGGGGCGGCGAGGATAATGATCGCCTGACTGAGGGCAGTGCCCGTGATCAGCACGAACACATTCTTGATGAATGCGCTTCGGCGGATACGGGCCAGGAGTGCCTTCATCTATCCACACCCCGCGCCCCTTGCTGGCGGCATCGGCTCATTCTTTGGTCCACCAAACTCTCGGGCGCTTTGCGTCCACAGCCCACGGATAGATAGCACCTGCCTTCGCCCCAGGCGATCAACCAAAGAACCTCGTGTTCACGTACCCACTCTCGCGGTTCCGGGGCATATGCCATCCGTACCCGGTCGTGCCACTCGATCAAGCCCGAGAAAACGCTCTCAGCGGTTCGGATTCGGGGACCTAACTGGAATAGTATTTCGTCAGCTTGCCGTGATAGGCGCCGGAATCGCTGAACCCGTATTGCGCATGCCCTTTGACGTCGACCATGCTCAACACAACACCGGCTACATCGCTCTTGGCATCTATCAGTTTGTTCAGGGCCAGCTTCGCCGTCTCGCGCCGGGTGCGTACCCAGCGCACGATCATCACGGTCTTGTCGGCCAAGCGCGCCAGGAACAGTGTATCCGAAACCGCCAGCAATGGCGCCGAATCCAGTATCACCAAGTCATACTTGCGCGCCAAAGTGGTCAGCAGCTTCTGCATCGGAATGGAATCGAACAGATCCGGCGGGTTCGGCGGTGTGCCACCGGCCTGCAACACGTAAAGCCCCGTCAATGGGTCTTGGCACAAAACGTCCTCGACGGCTGTTTCACCCAACAAACATTGCACGAGACCGGGCCCAGGCATCAGGTTCAGCGCCGTGTGGATACTCGGCCGGCGTACATCGCAGTCCACGATGACGACTTTCTGGCCGACTTGTGCCTGCAACCGGCCGAGGGCAACCGCGGTTGACGTCTTGCCTTCGTTCGGCATGGCCGATGTCAGCAGAATCACCTTGGGCCGCTTCACCAAGTCGGACAACAGCAGGTTGGTGTGCATGGTGCGGATCGATTCGCCGAATGCGGATACCGGGTTCTCGACAATGTAATCCTGCGGGGACTTGCCCACGGACCGAACACCCTTCAAGGCCGGGATCAGACCAAGCGGGGCAACGCCCAATTGACGCTCTATCTGGTCCATGCTGCGGAACCCAAGATCCAGGTATTCCAAGACCAGGGCGATACTGATCGAAAAAACCGACGCCACGACGAACGCGGCGAGCAGCAACAGCGTTTTTTTCGGGAACGATGGAACATTCGGCGCCGAAGCATCCGAGACCACGCTCGCGTCGGCCTGCTGGAAATCCTCCTGCGAGCTGGTTTCCTTCGATCGGGTCAGGAGTTGCTCCAGCAGCGCCCGGGATGCGGTGGCTTCTCTTTCCAGGGCGCGCAATTGCACTTCGAACGAATTCAGCCGCCCGACTTCATCCTTCAAGTCTTCGAGCGATTTTGCCATGGTTGCGGACCGGGCCCGCGCCACGGCGACCTCGTTGCGCAATCCTTGGATGACCTTGTCGACCTCGAGTTTGACTTTTCCGCGCAGATCGGCCAGTTGCGCGCGGGCATTGATCATGCGCGGGTGCTTTTCGCCGAATTCCGCCGACAACTGGGCCACCTGACGCTCGACCTCGGTCTCCTGCCGGCGCAAATCCCGAATGACTTGCGAGTCGAGAACTTCCGCCATGGTCTCGATCCCGCCGGGCTGGCCGAGCAGGCGTTGGACCTGGTTCAACCGGGCCTCGGCCTCGGCCAGACGGGTACGCTCGGTTAGGGCTTGGCGATTGAGATCGGAGACTTCCTCGGCCGCCAGGGTGGCATTGGTGCCGCCCTGTATCAGACCGGACACTTGGCGAAACCGCTCGACCTCTTCTTCCGCGCGGGAAACCTCGTCACGCAACTCGAAGACCCGCTCGGCCAGCCAGGCGCTGGCCCGTTTGGTGGCCTCGAACTTCGCTTCAAGCTGCGCCACGATATAGAAATCCGCCAGCGTGTTTGCCGCCGCCGCGGACAGCCTGGGATCCTGCGATTCGACCGATATCCCGATAACGCGCGAACGGCCCTCGGGAACCACGCTGAGATGGCGAAGGAAATTGTCGATGACCTTTTCCTTCTCATCCCGCACCGTCACGTCCAGGCTTGTCTTGGATTCCTGTTTGGGCGACACCATGGATAAAACCCGTCTGGTCAAAGACGGTTCCTCGGATCCCGGCGTGGTGTTTGAGTCGGCCTCCTCCGATGTCGCCGCCTGGCCAGCTTCCGTTGCGGTATCGCCGCCAATCAGTTCGAGAATCAATTGCGGGAGGCTCCGATCGGCCTGCAGAGAGGAATTAAACTCCGGGCTGCGCTCAAGACCCAACTTGGCTACGGTTTTTTCCGCCAATTTGCGCGACCGGATGATCTGGATCTCGGTCTCCATCGTCGCCACGTCGGCGGGCAACCCGGACAGCACAGCCTCGAAATCGACAACCTTGCTCACCCGCGGGTTGATCTCGACGTACGCGGTCGACTTGAAGCGCGGCGTCAGCGAGCCGATCACGATCACCGCCACCAGCATGACGGCGACGCCGACATACATCATGACCCATTTGCGCCGCCACAACATGCGCGCAAACTCAATCGGGTCGATCTGGCCAACACGTCCAGAAGGACGCTGGGTATCGCTCTCCGAGACGTCTTCCAGAGTCATCGTCGTGCGCTTGAGTTCACGCGCTAGTTCCATGGGGAGATGCCTCGAATGGGTGAACGCCGGACGATTTCGCGCGGTTCAAATCGCGCTGTCGTCGAGGGGTTGGGTTGGTATTCTGTCTGTTCGAACATAGATTTTAGCCCGTAACGGTGCCACATGTCTAAGTTGCCAATATGTTCACGCCCGGCTGGTCAACTCATACCGTGGCCGGGCCGCATCGTCTACCGCCTCCGCTCAACTAAATATGGCGCCCGCGGATAATAGGTAGGTCGGTACTAACCATCTATTAACTTCAAGGAGAGGGCGGGCATCCGAGTATTCCGGGCGCCATCCGGCGTATTCCCTATCCGCTTTCTACCTGCGCGAAATTAAAAGTAGCGCTCCGGCACTTCGATCACATCGCCCGGGCGAACCGTCGTGTTCTGATCCGCCGGTTCCTTTACGCCGTTGCCGCCAGCCCGCGTGATCAACAGGTTGTTTTCCTTTGCCCGGTAGGTATACCCGCCGGCCATGGCCACCGCATTGACCACCCGCATGCCGCCGACATAGGCATAGCTGCCCGGATTCTTGACCTCGCCAATAATATAGAACGGCCGATAATTAACGACCTCGACGCTCAGTTGCGGGTCTTTCAGGTAGTCCGGCTTCAGCTTGGCCGTGATGGCCATCTCGAGTTCTCGTGGCGTCAGCTCGGCCGCGCGGACTTCCCCGATCAGCGGAAATGCGATCCGGCCGTCGTTGCTGACCTCGAATTGCCCGGTCAGGTCGGCTTGGCCGAAAACCGTAATGCGCAGCTGATCGCCGGCACCGAGGCGGTATTCGTTGTCTTGACCTTGTGCGGCCACCGGAGGCGACGCGAGAAGCATGGCAACCGCCATCGCCACAGCCAGATTTAGCCCGGCCCGCCACAACCGGCCAAACACGCCCAAGTCCACCCGCTTCACCATGGTTTCAATTCAACTTTAACCAGCCCAGGTTCCGGTGGCGCACCCTTTAGTACTGCACGCGCAAGTTCAGAAGGAACTGATTCTCGGTGAAATCCGCACCCGCCGCATCGGAGTCGCGCATCCGCAGGCGATACTGACCGCCAACGTTTGCATATCGGTTAAGGAAGTACCTGGCACTGATGCCCGCGCGGTAAATATTGTCGGTCCGGTCGATGCCTTGGAAGTCATCCTGGCTGGCGCTCACATTCGCCCCCAGGAGCACATTCCGCCGCAGCTCATGGTCGACGGCCACCCCGACGGTCGAGAAAAACCGCCCGGACGCGAAATTGCCAGTCACCGGATCCTGGGTGGTCGATTCCCGAATCTCGCGCGAGATCGAACCTGTCACCGTGGTCAGTTGCGTGACATTCCAGATGATGTCCGCGCCAACAATCGGCCCGCTCGCGGTTTCGAGCATCGGGTCGTCATAGTCTTGCGCCCGGTAGCCCGCGAAGAATTCGCCGAAGGTGATACCGCCAAAGTCGATGCCGACACCGGCCACGATCTCCACGCCATCCGAATCGCGGTTGATACCACTGTCGTCGACCGCACTATCGTAGTCCCGGATGTTATAAGCGCCACGGACAAATCCTTCGTAGTTCGGCGAGACTTCGTAGCCCAAGCGCACCGAAGCCTCGAGATCCTCGCGGTCCCGGTCGTCGTTGTTGATCGTCCCGCCCCCAGCGGTCGCCACATCGTCGTAGTCATACTGATCGAATGTGCCGCCCACGGTCACACTGAGACGGTTGAATTTATGACTGCCTTCGAGACCGGCCGACATGACGTCAAAGATCGTCGGCTCGATGCCGCCCGCGTCGTTCGGCGAGGACCGGTCCGAGTGCCCTTGCCGATAGCTGACGCGCGGGCGGATCTTGGTTTGCCGCGTCACGTCGACCCGGCCGCTGGCGCCGAACCGGTAATCCTCGAAATTCTCGTCGTCGTTGTCATTATAGAAGGCCACATCCGCGCCGCCATCGAGGCGCAGCATGTGGTTGCCCCAGTCCGACTGAACGATCAGTTGCGGGGATACCGTCGAAATGAAATCGCTCTGCTCACCGGTCTGGGTCGAAAAGATGTTGTCGCTGTATTCTTCCTGCAGCCGCACGCTGGGCAGGATGATGAAGCTGCCGGCCCGCACACCCAACGGATCGAAGTCCGGGCGGGGCCTGTTGGTCACGGTCTCGCCACGGCCAATCACAGTATCGCGCGTCGGCACCTCGATGCCGGTCTGCGCCACGGCGGCGGCGCCGAGAGCCATTTGGGCCGAGACGATCAGAACACCCGACCAAAACCACCTATGTGCGAGTTGCTTTTTCATGTGAACCAACGCCCCCTGAGAAATGTCAGCACCCCCGCCGCCTATCCGCCAGGGGGGCCAATCGCTTTCGGTCAAGCCACAGGCATGCGGCAATCGAATCGCTTTGCCCCGGCTTCCGCGCTAAGATTAGACGCCGGGCGCAGTTTCGGCAAGCGCACCCGGCAGCGAACGGCCATCAATATGGCCGTTTTCCTGGGGCGCCGACACCGGTTTTCGGGCGGCTGCGAGGCGCCATTGGCTGGCCATGTGCCACCTGTGGCACTTTTGCCACAATTCATGTCTGTACCTGTCTATGAACGAGGCCGCATGAACTACCAATGGATACAGGGGTTACTTGGCGCCCGTCGGCAGAGCCGAACGGAACCAAGGAGCGGGCTGGAGGCTCCTGCTGTCCCGTCCGGGCACCGGGTCTATGCCGTCGGCGATATCCATGGCCGCGCCGATCTGCTGCGCCGGCTGCAAGCCACCATCGCCAGCGACGCCGTCAAGGCCCCTGCCAATATGCAACAAACCGTCGTGTATCTTGGCGACTACGTGGATCGCGGCCTGGAAAGCCAGGCGGTCATCGATCTGCTTCTGGCGCCGCCGCCTGAGGGCCTCGCCTCCGTCTGCCTGAAAGGCAACCATGAGGAGGCGATGCTGCTCTTCCTGGCGGACGTCACCGTCGGGCCCGCCTGGTTCGCCATGGGCGGCGATGCGACGGCGTACAGCTATGGAGTCGGGTTGCCCAAGGAACTCTCGCATGAAGCACGCTTCGCCCATGTCTGGCGCGAGCTGCGCGCCAGCATCCCGGCGGCGCACCTGGCCTTCCTGTCCGGCCTGCCGCTGACCCACGCGGCGGGCGATTATCTGTTCGTGCACGCGGGCGTTCGCCCGGGCGTTCCGTTGGATCAACAGCGCCCCGACGATTTGCTTTGGATTCGCGACCAGTTTCTGACCGCGGACGAAGGTTGGGATAAAATCATCGTCCACGGGCACTCAGTCACTCATCAACCCGAATCGCTGCGCAACCGGATCGGCGTCGATACCGGCGCCTACGTCACCAATGTTCTTACTTGTGTGGTGCTGGAGGGTTCGGAACGCAGATTCCTGTCGACATAGCCTGGCCATCGGCCGGCCCTGACAGCAGCCCCAGATACCGCCCGGCCGCCGCCA
This sequence comes from Kiloniellales bacterium, assembly GCA_036397065.1. Taxonomy (GTDB): domain Bacteria; phylum Pseudomonadota; class Alphaproteobacteria; order Kiloniellales; family J153; genus JAJFGI01. Next base: position 7,325 of record DASWJP010000014.1, read on the forward strand.
CCAGCCGGCCGATCAGCGCACCGACGAGAATACCGGCGGCATTCGCCAGCATGTCAACAGCGGAGCCCTGCCGCCCCGGTATGCTGGTTTGGGCAAACTCGATGCCGGCCCCGACCGCGAGCAGGAACAACAGAGCCAATCCTAGGGCAACCCGCCGCAGCAGCACGACGGCCGGGATCGCCGCCAGACCAAAAAACGCAACGATATGGGCAACCTTGTCGAGCCCATGCCTTCCCGGTGGCGCCATGGCGGGCCATAGCGAAAGCACGACCGCCACCGCCACCAGCACCAGCCAAAGAATCATCAGTCTGCGTATGGTTGTCGTCGTCATGGCCCGATTCCGCGCGGGATCCGACGACCGCCGCGCATTTTCCCCTGTTCGCGAATCCGGCATCCGTAATAAGCACGAGCCAGATCCGCCAATTGATCCCACACATTAGTTAAGGCAGAAGTACTACAATGAAAACCGCCTCAATTGAGCGCATCGGCTGTGAAACCGACCCAAAGTGATTATCCGTTCGCCGTTTTCACATTTCCGTGAGCGGAAATGCAGCCACGGCGACGGCGTCCCAGCCACTGTCCCGGTATAATCAGGTGGATCGGAAACGTCTGAGAACAAGCGCTTTCTTAACGGTTGCACCGCAATCATGCGGAACCTTTTACACAGTCAAGCATTTTTCCGGTTTGCAACCGGATCGTGCGCCAACGAGAATTGCCGCGGAATCGTTCAAAAGCAGATGCGATCGAATCGCATCGGCCGGGAAGGAACAATTCGGTTCATTCAACTTGCTCCGTCTGTTAGAGGTTCTGTGCGCCAAGTACTCGGCTTGCAAGATTGGTGCGATATGATAGGTTTTGTGTACAAATCATGATCAATATTTTTAAGAAGGCAAAACCCCAAAAACCGAACGGTTCGGGCGCAGCCAGAACCGGGGAAGAGCCGACGTTCTCTAAAGTTTTCAAAAGCAATACCGACGACAACGCGGTTGACGACGTCGAGGAAATTCCCGCCGCCTTACGGCTCACGAAAATCGACTCCGAATTGATGGAGCCTGTCCTCTCCAGCGCCCGCGCCAGCAGGAAGGGGCGCCCGGCGGCCAAGCCGGCATCGGGCAACGGCCTCAGCGTGGAACCGGCTCACAGCCCGATCCACAAACCAGCTCACAGCCCGGCCCACAGTCAGGTCCGCAGCCCAGCTCACAACCCCACCCATAAAAAAGACATTGAGCACCGGCAGGCGCACCCGTCACCGCGTTCAGCGGAACCCGTGCCTTCTGCGGAACCAGCGCGTCGCGCCGGCTCCCCGCGTCGCGTTTCGATGCAGTCGGCCGCTCACGACGAGCTGCCTTCATTCAAGGCGCCGCCGCTGGATCCCTCGGCGCGCCCGGCGCGCCCGGCCGGCGACATCGAAGGCGACAGCCAGGCCAAGCTGTGGGAAGCGTTCACACCGACCAAACCGAAACGCTGGAGCCGCTATTTCGCCGGCCGCCGGTGGGCGATACAGCGCGTGATCACGGCCATCGAGGAGGAGCAGGCGCACGTCGTGATCTTCGGCGCCCGCGGCATCGGCAAGACCTCGCTTGCCAACGTGCTGGCTGAGAGCGCCAGCCAGGTTGAGTACCAGGTGCTGCGCTGTCCGTGCAGCGCCGACATCACCTTCGAGGAAATCTTCCGCGGCTTCCTGCGCAACCTGCCCAGCGAATTCATGGACCGCTCCGCCAGGGCCAAGAATCCGGCCGTGGAACATTTCGAGCAACTGCTGCCGCGCGGCTCCTTCGGGCCGACCGAGCTCACGGTCGCGCTGAACTATCTGAAGCTTGAGCATGTCATCCTGATCATCGACGAATTCGATCGCATCACCAGCGAGCAGCTCAAGAACCAGTTGGCGGAAACCATCAAGAATCTGTCCGATATTTCGGCGCGCATCACATTCATTGTGGTCGGTATCGCGCAGAACCTGGACGAGCTCATCGGCAAGCATCAATCCATTCAGCGCCACCTGGTGGCCGTACATCTGCCGCTCATGGAGGCGCCGGAGTTGCGGGCGTTGATCGAGGTTGGCGAGGAAGCCTCAGGCATGGCTTTCGAAGAAGCGACCCGCGAATCGATCGTCTCCTTCGCCAAGGGATTGCCCTATTACGCCCAGCTCATGTGCCTCTATTCCGGACGGCATGCGTTGGAGCGCGGCTCGCACACCGTCGAGATGACGGACCTGCGCGAGGCCATGACCAAGGTCCTGAACGAGGCCGATCCGGTGACAGTGGCCATGTACGACATGGCAACACAGGGCGAACGCAATCAGTTCATGACCGATGTGATGTTCACAGCCGCCCGCTGCCGGTTCGACCGGTTCGGCGCCTTCACCGCCGCCGACGCCGCGGACGTCAGCCTCGACGGGGACGACCGCAAGTTGCGCGAGCTGACCCTGCACAAGGCGCTCAGCACGCTGAACTTGCCGCAGAACGGGGCTGTTCTGGAGAAGATGCGCACGCCAAGCGGGACCATGAAATACAGCTTCCAGCACCAGACCATGCGCCAATACATTCTGGTGCGTCAGGCCCGGCAGCGCGGTCTCATCTAACGGCTTTCCCCCGCGGCTACGCGCCGCTATTCACCCAGCAGATCTCCTGGGCTGGTCTCCGGGCAGGTTTCCAGCGCCGCGGCTGCGGTCGTTGAGCATTTGAGACTTGCAAGAGATCATGGCCCGGGCGGCCAATGATCGCTCATCCTCCGGCTTTATTTCCCAGATATTCCCGGCCGACCACTTGCCCCATCCCCAGGGGACCATTTGTGCCACAACTTTGACATTCGCCCAGTTGGAACCGTTCGTCTAAGTTTTTCTTGGGAGCAGACGGATTGTGCTTGGGCTGGTGCCTGGGTCGTCATGGGCGGGGGTGCGGCTGCTGCAATACAACGATGTTAAGCATAAATATTAAGAATTTTTAAATTTGGTGTGGAGCACACTGCGCACATTAATGACAAAAATTAGAAAAGGTTTCAGGGACGATGCACGCAGTTAACGGAATACAGAACAGCCAGGGTTCCATGTCCATCCAGAGCATGGCTTTTCGTCCACGCCGCCCATCGTTCCAGCTCGAGTCCCAGAAATGGACGCCGCGCAAGACCGTCTTGTTTGTTTTCGCCAGCAGCACCTTCCTGTGGACCGGCATCGCCACCGCGGCATGGCTGATCCACTAAGATCCCCGCTCCTCTCGTAACACATACCCAGCCCCGATCCGCGTTGACCGTCTATATAGCCGGCGGTATGGGCCGCGCCCGGCGCATGTCCATCGCCATGTGAATGGCCAGCGCCCCAAGGACGATGCCACCGCCGATCAGCGCGGCGGTGCCCGGATGTTCGTCGAGGACGACCCAAACCCATATCGGGCCCAGAATGGGCTCCAAGACCGAGACCAGCGCGACCTCGGCGGCCGGGGCCAGCCGGGCGCCGGTGACGAACAGAGCCAGCCCCGCCCCAAGTTGCACGGCGCCGAAAACCGCCAACAGGCCGAAATCGCCGCCGGTGACCGCCCATGGATGCGCCCAGGGCGCTGCCACGGCGGCGGCCGCGACGGCGGCCAGACATGTCGCCGGGGTCATGCGGACGTGGCGGTGTTTGCGGATCGTCACGGTCGCCGTGGCTACGCAGAGGGCAATGACAAAGGCCATCAGATCGCCGGTCCAGGCGCCACGGCCGAACGACTCCGAGACCATGATGGCGACTCCGACGACCGCTGCGGCCATGGCGAGCCAACTGCGGCCGCGCACCTGCTCGCCTAGGCTGATGCGGCCCAGCACGGCCGCGATGAGCGGCGAAGTGCTGAGGATGACGAGTGTATTGGCCACACTTGTGAGATTCAGCGCAACGACCAGACTGATCGATGCGGTGGCGAAGCAGGCGGCGACCAGCAGGCCCGGCGCGCCCATGGTGCGGAAGGCTTCGATGGCCCGCCCCCGATCCCGCACGACAATGAAAATCCCCAGAAAACCGGCGGCAAAGACCGATCGCCAGAACACGGTGGTCCACACGTCGGTGGTCTCCAAGGACCGGACAATCAAACCACCCGTGCTCCACAATACAGCCGCCAATGCCACCAGCAGCAGCCCGCGGCGCGCTGTCGAGGCCTCGGCCGCCGGCGCCGGGTTCGGCTGGGCCAGGCCGGTCATGGGGCGAGCCGGTAGGGTTTAAGCGAGCCCAGGCGATTGGGAGTTATGGGATAATTGGGAGACATACGGGACCAGGGGAACCGAAACGGTTGGCGGGCGGGATTCACGTACCACCGCACCACAGCGTGATTCAACCGGTTTGAAGGTTTTCTCTCAAGACCCGCTGTAAGCGGCTCAGACGCGCGCTCATGCGGCCAAGCCTCGGCGTTCGACCTTGGACTCATATCCCTTCCAGACAACCACCAGCGGGCCAAAATCGGGCCCGACTCCTTTTTTTTTGCGCCGGCCGCTGTCGGGGCCGGCGCAATGCCAACCAAATGTAGACAGTCAATAAAGCAATCTTGCTGTTATCCAGACATTTCTATGGGTTATCTATGGTTTATGACGGCTATTTCCAGTTAACCTTAATATAGATCAATTGAATATTTTAATCTTCACTTCATACTTCCTTTATGATACATTAAGAACTGAATGAAGATCAGTTTAGGGGAAATTGCAAACTCTCGCCGCGGATGCCCACGACGACCGGTCGGTTGGCTTAACCGCAACAGATCGTGGCGTGTTTGGGTAACATTTTCGTGATCGGCTCCGCGGGAACACCTGCGCAAGCAGGAAATCATGGCCAGTAGCGGAGCGGTTTAACTGGGCGTCAATACTGAGAGTTAAGCTTGCGTTAACCACGAGACTCGTGAAAAAGTGGGTCGCAGCGAACAGGAATGCATAGGTTAGGCACGGGCGAGCAATCGCTTGGACGAGTTCGCGCATAAGGGGTACTGGCAGGATGCTAGCGGAATTGGGGGCAAGGGTCGGCGTACGGCCCCATGCGAAACAATATTCACCGGCATTTATCAGCGGGATTGTCCGGTTAGTTGACCTGCTGATGATTATTGCCGTTGGATTTGGTGTTTACTGGGCCTATGTGAACCCGGGGTTTAGTTTCAACAGCCTCTATGTCACGGCGATCTTCCTCGCCTGCCTGCTCGGCAGCACCGTCTTCCAGTGGTTTGGGGTCTATGCACCCAGCCACATGTTTTTCAGGCGATTTCCCATTGATCGCGTGCTCTCGGCCTGGGCGGTTACCTTCGCCATCCTGATCACGATTGCTGTCTCCTTGAAGATCACCGACACCTATTCGCGCGTGTGGGCAGGCGTTTGGTTCGTTGGCACCGCCACCCTATTGACCGGTGGCCGCATGGTTCTCGGCCACTGGATTTCGCAACTTGCCGGCGAGGGGCGGTTTGCCGAACGGACAGTCATTCTCGGCGCCAGCGAACAGGGGCAACGGCTGGCGGCGCACCTGAATGAGCAGGGCGATCTCTATACCCGTATCGTCGGCTTCGTCGACGATCGGTCGTCGCGAGTGCCCGCCAGCGCCAATGGCTATGAGCTGCTCGGCGATACCAGCCATCTGATCGAGCTGATCCGCCGCGACATGGTCGACCAGGTCTTCGTCGCCCTGCCCTGGGGCGCCGCTCAGCGGGTCCGTGAAATCATCCATCAATTGTCGGTCACGCCGGTGCGTATCTGCCTGGCGCCGGAATCGGTCTGCTTCGATTATCCCGATCATGGCTTCATGCGCGTCGGTCACGTGCCGATGCTGCAGGTCTTCGAACGGCCGATCTCGGGCTGGTCGTATGTGTCCAAGACCATCGAGGACCGCCTGCTGGCCGCCTTGCTGATCCTGTTCACCGGACCGCTGATGTTGCTGATCGCCCTGGCCATCAAGCTCGACTCCCGCGGCCCTGTTTTCTTCAAGCAGATGCGCTATGGCTTCAACAACACCCTGATCCGGGTGTGGAAGTTCCGCAGCATGTACACCGACATGGCCGACGTGCATTGCGACGTGCAAACCCGCAAGGACGATCCGCGCATCACCCGGGTCGGCCATTTCCTCCGTCAATCCAGCCTGGACGAGCTGCCGCAGCTCTTCAACGTGCTGCTCGGCTCCATGTCGCTGGTGGGTCCGCGCCCGCATGCCCTGTCGACCAAGGCCAACGGCTCCCTGTTCACCGATATCGTCGACCGCTACGCGGCCCGGCACCGGGTGAAACCGGGCATCACCGGATGGGCCCAGGTGAACGGCTGGCGCGGGGAAACGGATACGGTCGAGAAGATCCAGAAGCGTGTCGACTTCGATCTCTACTACATCGACAACTGGTCCATCTGGCTGGACATCAAGATTCTCATCAAGACCGTCTTCGTCATCCTCAAGGACGACAACGCCTACTAGGCCACCTTGGCGGTCAGGCCGCCATCGACCAGCAGCTCCACAGCCGTAATGTATTTCGCCTCGTCCGAGGCCAGGAACAGAGCCGCATGGGCCACGTCCCAGGCATCCCCCATGCGCCCCATGGGGCACATGACATCGCGCGCCGCCTTCATGCGCGGCACGCCGCCCTCGCCATAGGCATCCTTCAGGGGCTCGACGATCATCGGCGTCTCCATCAGGCCGGGCAGGATGACATTGGCGCGGATGCCCTTGCCCGCGTATTGCAGGGCGATGGCCTTGGTGAATTGCAGCACCGCCGCCTTGCTCGCCGCGTAGGAGATGTAGGGCACGCCCAACCAGCGGATGGCGGAGACCGAGGCGATGTTGACGACCGCCCCCCGCCCGGCCCTTTCCATGATCGGCAGCACCGCCTTGCAGGTCAGGAACATGGATTTGACGTTGACGGCCATGACCCGGTCCCAGCTGTCCTCGCTGGCCTCCACCGGGCCGCCGACTTCGACGATCCCCACGTTGTTGTGCAGAATGTCGATGGCGCCCCACAGATCGAGACAACGCCGCGCCATCGCCGCGGTGTGCGCCGATTGGGTCACGTCCGCCGCATATGCCGCCGCGGTACCGCCCTCGCCCGCGATGATGGCCGCGGTTTCCGCCGCCGCCGCCTCGTTGACATCGACGCACAGGACCTTGGCCCCCTGGCGGGCGAAGAGCACCGCCGTGGCCTTGCCGTTGCCCCAGCCGGGACCCGTCGACCCGGCCCCGACCACGATCGCCACCTTGTCCTTCAGCCGGTCCGCCACCGCGCCCCTCCCCCAATGTCATGCCGATGCCCGGCAAGTATGCCGGCCCACATGCCGCCGGCCAAGCGCCCGAGGGGCCGGTGTTAAAAGGGCCGATGTCGAAGCCGTTGCCCTGGCCCGGCAAATCAGAGAGAAATGGACCCGGCCAGACGCGGACTTGATCCGAGGGCGGCGCCCGCTTGATGGAACTGGTAGACATACAGGACTTAAAATCCTGAGGCCGTTAGGCCGTGCCGGTTCGAGTCCGGCAGCGGGCACCAAATCTGTTTTTCACCGGCAAGGACGTTCATGAGCCCGCGCGAAAAATCGAGCAGAACGAGACTCATACTGTTAGGGCTGCTGATGCTCGCCGCCGCCTGTGCCCCGCTTGCCGTATCCGGGCCCGAGGGGCCGCCGCCCGGCGCGCCCTGGGTTTCGCCGGCCTTGACCGGTCATCCGCTGGCCGGGCGCATCTGGCAGCCGACGGCGGTGGGCTTCGTCGGACCGGAGGCGGTTCTCGATGCGGTCGCCGAGGCGCCCTATGTGCTGCTCGGTGAAAAGCACGACAATCCGGACCATCACCGCATCCAGGCCTGGATCGTCGAGGCCCTGGTGCGCCGCGGCCGCGCCCCCGCCGTGGTCTTCGAGATGCTGGCCGAGGATCAGGTGGCGGCCCTGGCCGAGCATCTGACCGCCCATCCCGGCGATGCGGCGGGCATCGGCACGGCGGTGGGCTGGGCCGATTCCGGCTGGCCCGACTGGTCGCAATACGAGCCCATCGCCGCGAAGGCCCTGGCGGCCGGCGGGCCGATTCTCGCCGGCAACCTGTCGCGCCCCAGCGTGCACAACATCGCCCGCGAGGGGCTGGCGAGCCTGGGCGCCGAGCGGGTCGCCGCCCTGGGCCTGGACCGCCCGCTGGAGCCCGCGCTGGCGGCGCGCCTGCGCCGGGACATCGTGGAAAGTCATTGCAGCCAGTTGCCCGACACCATGGTCGACCCGATGGCGGCGGCGCAAACCGCCAAGGACGCGCAAATGGCCGATGCCCTGCGCCACGGCACCGGGCTTGCGGGCCGCCGGAATGGGGCCGTCCTGATCGCCGGCGCCGGTCATGCGCGCAACGATCTCGGCGTGCCCTGGTATCTGCGGCGCTCGGCGAGGGGAGATCGCATCGTCAGCATCGGCATCATCGAAGTCGCCGCCGATGCCAAGGACCCGGCAGCCTATGCCTCTCATTTCGAGTCCGACCACCTGCCCTTCGACTTCGTCTGGTTTACGCCGCGGGTCGACGAACACGACCCCTGCGCGGCCTTCGCCGACCAAATCCGCCGAGCCAAGGAGCGGCATCTGCAAGAGCAACAAGAGAAACTTCCGCAGTAGCGGCCTCTGCGATCGCGGAGTGTTTTGTGGTATAGTTCACCCATGATCCTTTACGCACAGATTCCCAAACCGCCACCCGACCCGCCGGAGGAGCCGGTTCCCGGACCGAACGGCGACAAGCCCGCACCGAAACGGGCGCCGCCCGGCATGCCGCCGGACAACCTGCCGCCGCCGCACGAGATTCCGCCCGACATGCCGCCTCCGGCATAGCCCGGCGCGGCGGATCGATATGGGGCGGATCGGCTTGGCCTGTCCGAGCGTGATCTGATACAACGTCCGGGCGAAGCGCCGTAACCGTGGCGCCAGGGAAGAAAAGAGACGACAGGGGGGAGCCGTCGTGTTGCATGCGATCAGTCTGGGGCTGGTCCTTTTCGGCACCTGGCTTCTGCTCTCCGGCTATTTCGAGCCGTTGCTGCTCGCCTTCGGCGTGATCTCGTGCCTGGCCGTTGTCTGGATCGCCCATCGCATGGATTTGGTCGATCGCGAAGGCCACCCCATCCATCTGGGTCCGCGCATGTTCGGCTATTGGTTCTGGCTGGCCGCCGAGATCGTCAAGTCCAACATCGATGTGGCCAGGATCATCGTCGATCCGCGGTTGCCCATCGGGCCGAAACTGTTTTGGACCAAGGCGAGCCAGCCTAGCGAGTTGGGCCAGGTGATCTATGCCAACTCCATCACCTTGACACCGGGCACTGTCTCCGTGCGGGTCACCGGCGGCAAGATTCTGGTGCACGCCCTGACCGCCCAATCGGCGGCCGGCGTTGAAACAGGCGACATGGACCGGCGGGTCTGCGCCTTGGAAGGCGGGCCCCCGCGGTGATGTTCGCGGCCGCGACGCTCGCCCTTTTGGTCACCATGGCGCTGGCCCTGACTCGCGCGCTGCTCGGGCCGACCATCTATGACCGGGTGCTGGCGGTGAATGCGTTCGGCACCAAGACGGTGCTGCTTATCGCCGTGCTGGGATTCCTGGCCGGCCGGCCGGATTTCCTCGACATCAGCTTGGTCTATGCCCTGATCAACTTCATCGGCACGATCGCCGTCCTCAAATTTCTCAAATTCGGCGATCTTGGAACGCACGGCGAAGAGCCGGAGGGCGAGTCATGATCGGTGTCGTGGCCGATCTGGTCAGCTGGGCCCTGATCCTCGGCGGATCGGTTTTCGCGATCATCGGCGGCGTGGGCATGGTCCGGCTGCCGGATGTCTATGCGCGCATGCATGGGGCGAGCCTCACCGACACCTTGGGCGCCGGGCTCATCGTCGCCGGCCTGGCGGTACAGGCCGGTTTCACGCTGGTGACCGTCAAGCTGATCCTGATCATGATCTTTCTGATCATCACCAGCCCGACGTCAACTTACGCGCTGGCCAACGCCGCATTCACCCGCGGACTGAAGCCGATTCTCGGCAAGTCGGAGGACGAGTCATCGAAAACATCGTAGATATCGTCCTGCTGTCGTTCCTGGCGGTCATGGCGGTCGGCATCCTGCGTCTGCACAACCTGTTCGCGGTGGTCATGCTCAGCGGCATCTACAGCCTGATCTCCGCCGGACTGTTCGTGATCATGGATGCCGTCGACGTCGCCTTTACGGAGGCGGCGGTGGGCGGCGGGATCTCCACCGTGCTCATGCTGGGTACCCTGGCGCTGACCACCGATGAAGAGAAGATCCCGTTGGCGAATCTCCAGATTCTGCCCCTGGTGGTCGTCTTCATCACCGGCGCGGCACTGATCTACGGCACCTTGGACATGCCCAGCTATGGCGATCCGCAAGCGCCGGTTCACCAGCATGTCGCCGACCGCTACATCTCCGAGGCGCCCGTCGCCACCGGCGTGCCGAACATCGTCACCGCCGTGCTGGCCAGCTATCGCGGGTATGACACCATGGGCGAGCTGACGGTGATCTTCACCGCCGGCATCGGGGTCATGCTGCTGCTCGGCGCCGGTACCCGGCGGCGCAAGGGCTAGAGGGACGCAACCGCCATGCATCGTCACCTGGTCCTTCGCGTCATCACCAAGCTGCTGATGCCCTTCATCCTGCTGTTCGCCCTGTACGTGCAGTTTCACGGCGACTTCGGACCCGGCGGCGGCTTTCAGGCGGGCGTCATTTTCGGCGCCGGCTTCATTCTGTACGCCCTGGTCTACGGCGTCGAGAATGCCCGGAAGGTGGCGCCCGATTCCGTGATTCGCGTGTTCATCGCCGCCGGCTTGCTGCTGTATGTGGGCGTCGGTTTCGCCGGCCTGTTTCTCGGCGGCAAGTTCCTCGACTACAACGTCCTGGCCCATGATCCGGTGCATGGCCAGCACTTGGGCATCCTGTTGGTCGAGTTCGGCGTCGGCACCACCGTGGCGGCCACCATGATCACCATCTTCTTCACCTTCGCCCGTCGCGGACGGAAGGAGTCGTAGGCGATGGATCTTCCCGGCCTATACAATTATTGGATCGTCATCGTGCTGATGATGACCGGCTTTTATGTGGTCATCTCGCGCGGCAACCTGATCAAGAAGGTTGTCGGTCTGAATATCTTTCAGACATCGGTCTTCATCCTGTACATCAGCATGGGCAAGATCATCGGCGGCACGGCGCCGATCGTCACGCCCGGCGTCACGATTTATTCCAATCCACTGCCGCATGTGCTGATTCTCACCGCCATCGTCGTTGGCGTGGCGACCACGGCCCTGGGCCTGGCTTTGATCGTGCGTATCAAGGAAGCCTTCGGCACGGTCGAGGAAAGCGAAATCCTGGCACAACCGGACGAAGACGCGTGATCGCCGCCCACCTGCCCGCCCTGCAGATCGTGGTGCCGCTGATCGCGGCGCCATTGTGCTTGCTGCTGCGCCGCGGTGTCCTGGCCTGGGGCTTGGCGCTGTTGGCCAGCTGGGTGACCTTGGCCATGTCGGCCATGCTCCTCGCCCAAGTCCTGGACCAGGGCACAATCTCCTATGCCCTGGGCGATTGGGCGGCACCTTGGGGCATCGAGTACCGGGTCGATGCGATCAATGCTTTCGTCATTCTGATCGTCGCCGCCGTCGGCGCGGTGATCATGCCCTATGCGCGGCGCAGCGTGGCGCACGAGATTCCGGCGGAGCAGCACAGTGCCTTCTATACCGCCTACCTGTTATGCCTGACCGGCTTGCTGGGTGTGTCGATTACCGGCGATGCGTTCAATCTGTTCGTGTTTCTCGAAATCTCGTCGTTGTCGTCCTATGTGCTGATCGCGATGGGCCGCAACCGGCAGGCCCTGACCGCTGCGTTTCAGTATTTGGTGATGGGCACCATCGGGGCGACCTTCATCGTCATCGGCATCGGCCTGCTCTACATGGTCACCGGTACCCTGAACATGGCCGATCTGGCGCTGCGCTTGCCGCCCTTCGGGGAAAGTAGGACGGTGCTGGTGGCCTTTGCCTTCCTGACCGTCGGCGCCAGCCTGAAGCTGGCCCTGTTCCCGCTGCATTTCTGGCTGCCCAACGCCTATACCTATGCGCCCTCCGCGGTCACCGGGTTCCTGGCAGCCACGGCGACCAAGGTGGCCGTGTACATATTGCTGCGCTTCTTTTTCACGATTTTCGGTAGCGGATTCGCCGTCGAGACGCTGACGTTGCAGTACCTGCTGGTGCCGTTGGCGGTCGTCGCCGTTCTGGTCTGCTCGACGGTGGCCATCTTCCAGGACAACATCAAGCGCATGCTGGCCTACTCCAGCCTGGCGCAGATCGGCTACATGATCCTGGGCATCGGCATGGCGTCGCCGACGGGCCTCACCGCCGGCATCGTGCATCTGTTCAACCATGCCATGACCAAGGGGGGCCTGTTCCTGGCCCTCGGCTGCGTGGCCTTGCGCGTCGGGTCGGTGCGCCTCGACTCGATGCAGGGTTTGGGCCGGACCATGCCGTGGACCATGTTCGCCTTCGTCCTGGGCGGCCTGAGTTTGATCGGCGTGCCGCTGACCGCCGGCTTCATCAGCAAATGGTATTTGGTACAGGCCGCCCTGGAGCAGGAGTCCTGGCTGCTCGCCGTTCTGGTGCTGATCGGTTCGCTCTTGGCGATCATCTACGTCTGGCGGGTGGTCGAGGTCGCTTATCTGCGCCCGCCGCCGGCCGGTGCCGCCACCGTGCGCGAGGCGCCGCTGTCCATGCTGATCCCCACCTGGGCCCTGATCGGCGCCAGCATCTATTTCGGCATCGATACGTCGCTGACCGTCGGTGTCGCCCGCCGCGCTGCCCTCATGCTGTTGGGAGGCACCTCGTGACCCCGGCGCCGGCGATCCTGCTGTCGCTGTTCCTGCCGCTGGCCGGGGCGCTGCTGATCTCCCTGAGCGGCCGCTGGCCGAACGTGCGCGAAGGCGTGACCCTGGTGACGGCGACCCTGTTGTTCCTGGCGGTGATCTCGCTGGTGCCTACGGTGGTTGCCGATGGCCGGCCGGAGGCGATCCTGATCGAGATGCTGCCGGGTCTGCCGCTCCGCTTCGTCGTCGAGCCGCTGGGCATGCTGTTCGCCCTGGTGGCCTCGGGCCTGTGGATCGCCAATTCGATCTATTCCATCGGCTACATGCGCGGCAACAAGGAGGCGCACCAGACCCGTTTCTACGTGTGCTTCTCCCTGGCCCTGGCCAGCACCATGGGCGTAGCCTTCGCCGGCAACATGGTGACCCTGTTCGTGTTCTACGAGGCGCTGACCCTGACCACCTATCCGCTGGTCACCCACAAGGGCACGGACGAGGCGCGGCGCGCCGGGCGCACGTACCTGGGCATTTTGCTCGGCACCTCCATCGG